>DASVJK010000119.1:0-31573 GCA_036385955.1 Chthoniobacterales bacterium
CACTTGCTGTTCAGTCAGCGGTGCAAGAGTGGGCAACGGTCCGCTGCGGTCCCAAAAAGAATAGTCGAGCGATTGATAGTAACCGTTGAATGGCCCGGAGGTAACGATCAGGCGCCGGAGCCACTTCACCGACGCCATCGCGTACCAACCGGGCACGATCGCGCGCAGGGGAAAACCGTGCGAGGCCGAGAGCTTCTGGCCGTTCATCGTATGGGCCAGCAGCACATCGTCGCACGCCTTGCCGAGCGGCAGGCTCCGGGAAAACGAAATCTTACCCGATGGGCTCGGCGTTTTGTCGACTTCGCCTTCGTCGGCTCCTTCGAGGATGACTTCGGTCGCGTCGCGCTTTAATTGCGCGCGAGCGAGCACTGCGGAAAGCGGGACACCAGTCCACTTTGCATTTCCGACTGCGCCAAGTTCCCATTGCACTCCTTTGACTTTAGGCTCGAGGAAAATGCGGTTGTTGCCTGCGCATTCTAGGGTCGCAGCGATAGTGCGCGATTCCAGGGTGAGCAGCTCGCTGTAATTGAGCTCGAATGGTGCTTCGACTTCGCCTTCAATCTTAAGCCGCCATTCCGAGGCCGTAATTTCCGGGATCGGAAAGTGGCAGCGGACATAAAAGGATTCGTTAGGGGTTATGAAGCCGTTCAGGGTCGAGAACGGCATCTCGAGATTGAGCGGTTCTTTCTCGCGAACGACCAATCCATTCAGCATGTCCGATTTTTTATCCGCAGATTTCACAGATTAGCGCAGATTTATCGGGAAGGGAGAAAGCGAAAAAAACACAGGGATTGATTTGTCATCTGCGTCAATCTGCGAATGATTTATTTCTCCACGGGGAACTTTGCCGCTTTCCATGCGTGGAAACTTCCCGGCAGATTGCGAACATCGGCAAAGCCCTCCTTTTGCAGCAGGCTCGCCGCGAGACTCGCGCGGTAGCCGGTCGCGCAATAGACAAGCACCGGGCGCTCGCGGTCGAGTTCACCCGAGCGTTTCTGCAAGTGGGGGAGAAAAATGTGCTTCGCGCCGGGGATGCGACCATTTTTCCATTCGACCGGCCCGCGGACGTCGACCACCTGCAAACCATTGCGTGAGTCTTGCAATTCGTGAATGGTCATCTGTGGCAGCTCGCGCAACGGATAACCGGCGTTTTGCCAGGCTCTCATCCCCCCGACGAGGTAGCCGGCGAACTTTGTGTAACCAGTGCGCACAAGAAGCTGCGCTACTTTTTCGACATCAGCGTCGCTTTCGAGCACGAGGAGAATCGGCGTCTCTGGATCGAGCAGCCAACCTGCCCAGATCGAGAGGATGGGAGAGGCGGCAATATTGAGCGCGCCGTCGATGTGTCCGCCGCCAAACGCCAGCATCGTGCGCGTGTCCACTAGCTGAGCGCTCTTCCGATCGACGATTTCCTTGAAGGTTTTTGGCGGCAGCGCGGGAATGATCGGCAGCCGGCCTAGGACCTCAGGTCCGGCGGCGTTCACCTTTTTCATCCGCTTGTAATAGGTCGGTTCGGGGGGCGGAGTGGAAAGCGCGTAGTCGACGAATGTTTGTCGTTCCTTGCGTTGGTAATAGGGATTGAAGCGCTTTTCGAAACCGATCGTGCTCTCGAGACGATCGCCGATGTCGGCGCCGCAAGGCGATCCACTTCCGTGCGATGGGTGAATGATCACGCCGTCGTCCAGCTTGGCGTAGAGTTCCCAGAGCGTGTCGTAAAGTTGCGAGGCCAGCTTGTCCGCATCTCTGCCGAGGAGATCTGGCCGGCCGGCGGAATTAACGAAGAGCGAGTCGCCTGTGAACACGCCCCATGGAAAGTCAGGGTGCTCATCCTCGGCTGCGACATAGCAGACATGCTCGGGAGTGTGGCCCGGCGTATGACGTGCGGTCAGAACAAGAGCTCCGAATTTGAATTCGTCACCATCCTTGACCGGCTCAACGGCAAAACCGTACTCCGCGCCGCCTTCGCCGCTCGCGTAAATCTTTGCCGTCTCTGTGCGATCCGCTAGTTCTCGTGAGCCGCTGACCAGATCAGCATGGATGTGTGTTTCGAAAATGTGCGTAATCGAAACGCCGTTCTTCCGCGCCAGCTCCAGATAGATTTCCACGTCCGGCCGCGGATCAATGACTGCGGCGGTGCCTTCCTCGTCATCGCCGATCAGGTAAGAGATCGCTGCGATGCCATCCGTGAGAACGCGTTCGAAAATGAGAGACATATGATTGAGCAGGGTTCAGAAGTTCAACGGCGCTGAATACCGCTCTTATACTATGAGATAAGGGCGGCTGTCTTTCCAAATTGCAGGGCAACCGCGCCGGTCGCCATTGTACCGGAGGGACGCGCTTCCGCGCCCTCCGATGGGAAGGCAGGTGACGCGCCTGCTCTACAATTTTGGACGACGCGGGGTTCGCATCTCATGGCGTGAGTCTGGCAAGGCATGTCCACGAACGTTGATGTCTGGCTTTGGCAATAAGCGTGGATGAGCTTCGCGATAGTACTTCGTCGCCAGACCGAGAACGAACGCAATAAGCACGAAGCAGACGGTCTTTTTCTCTTCAGGCGTAAGGACGAAAATCTCGCGGCCTGCCGGCTTTTGAGTGTCGCGGTCCGCCTTCATTCGGGTCGTCTCACATGCAGCGACCGGTATTTCCGGCGAATCTTCTCGTCGTAAAAGCGCGCTTTGGACGGCGCGATCATGATGGCGTGATAAATCGCCGGGTCGACGTTGAGATAGCGATAGACCGCCCCGTTTCGAAATTCGATTTCCAAAGCATGCAGACGCTTGCTGTAACCGACCGAAGCGAGTGCCGTGGATTGAACAGCTTCGCGCTTGATGTGGGAAACAATACCCGTGGAATCGGGCGCCTTTGAAGGATCGCCTGCAACCGTCGTTGCGAACAAGAGCATGCTCGCGAACAGCGCAATAGGGGGACGCCGCCGCATTTGGGTGCGTTCTTTCTCGCAAGTTTCCGTCCCGATGTCGAGCAGTGACTTTCTACGAGCAGGAACGAGTGTTTAGCGCCCCAACGGCGTGGTGACGTCTGTCCCGGTCGGCGGCGTAAACTCAAACGTGGCCGCGGGGATTGGCGCGCGCGTTTCGTTCGTGTAAGTCGTGACGATGCGATCCCCGTTCGGTTGCAGCATCTCGGTGCGAACAACCTGTAATTCGTTGTTCATGCGAATGCTGAAAGTTTGCAGGAATCGCTTCATCGACGGGTTGCGAGGCGTCAGTTGCAGTTGATATCCGTCCGCTTCTTTCGTGGCCGTGATATGATAAGTGGCCTCGACATTCTCGAGATTCAAACTGGCCGTGATCGCGGCGATGCCAGCATCGAGCGGTGAGCGTTTGCCTAACGAGTAGTGCTCCGCCGACTGGAATTTGGGATAATAAATCCAGAGCTGCTGCCCGTCGCTCACGGTGATGCTGGGTGAATTGCCTTTCGCTTCGCGCCTGAATTTGTTCGGCGCCTGAAACCACATTTTGCCCGAGCTGGTGATTGGCTTATTGAGCAGATGAACGCTTTTTTCTTCCTGGAAATCGGCCTGGACCTGCGGCGCGGCGGCTCGTTTCTCGCGAATGCGCGCGAGCAGAGTCTTGAGGTCGGCCGGCGAAAGCGGATCGGCCTGGAGCAGGGGAGTGAGAACAAGAATCGCTATGGCAGTCATGATCGGCACGGCCAACCGTTGTAGGGCGTTTCTGTGAAACGCCACAGTGGCGTCTGACACAGACGCCCTACAATGAGGAGAAATAATTGGTTTAAACATTTTCAGGTTGTTGGACGCGTGGCCGCAAAGATTCTTCGCGCCAGGACTTCGGTTCAGCCGCCGCCGCCGCAGGCAAAGTGAAGAAAATCGTCGCAGCGAGGCTCCAGAACAAGCCAATAGCGCAGGCGTAACCCAATCCCGCGAGCGTTGGATTATTCGCGGCGCCGAGCGAACCGAAACCGCAGATCGCGGTCAAACCGGCAAGAATTACCGGTTTCACGACGCCGGCAACGTCGTGATCGAGTTGCCGAGCCTTCTGCCAAACGAGAAGCACATAGATCCCGTAATCGACCCCGATGGCGAGGACGAGCCTAAAGGCGAGAACGTTGAGCAGATTAAGCGGGATATGGAGCAGTTTCATTGACGCGATCATGGCGCAGACGGCCATGGCGAGAGTGGCGACTTGAATGAGCCACAAGCGCCAGTCGCGATAGAGCAACGCAAGCAGCGTCGCGTCGAAAATTGCCATCAACGCGCTGATCAGGATGAGCTGCCGATGTGACCACGGGACCAGATCAGTGAGGGTGAAGCTCCAGCCAGAAAGCACCATTGGCACGCCCTCGACCGGGATTTCGCGGTGCAGCATTTCCTTTTGTTCCTGTGTCGCGACGGGTTCGTTGGTCGTGACGAATCCTGTCGTGAGGAGTGGATCATGGGCGAAGTAACGATCGACGAGAAACCACCAGCTGGATTTTTGCGGCAACTGGGTTCGCCAATCGGGCAGCTGGGCGGACAAAAACGCCGCGCCTTTCAATTGATCGAGGAGGACGAAGGCGGATTCGAAAGTATCGCGATTGAAACCTTCGGTTGCGATCGCGGCTTCGAGCGCTTCGCGCGCCCCGGGGAGATCGGCCGTCTGCAATTTTTGCCGGTTGGTTTGCGATCGTTGCGGCGACAAGGCAAGCGCGGCCGGGGTTGAGAAACTCTTGATCTTGCCCGCGGCTTGCAGGTCGTTCCAATGCGCGGCCACTTTCTGCCAGTAATCGTGCAACTGTTGCGCGTTCGCGGCTTTGACGATGCCGATGACCGGCTCCCACCGGTCCGGCATTTTCTTCATGATCGTCTTAAGCGCATAGCCGGCGTTGCTGCGCTTCGGCTCCATCGAATGCGTGCTTACGTCGAAGATGATCGGGGGCTTCGGGGCTAGCGCAACGGCGGTGAGAATCAGCAGGAGTGGCGCGGAGATCCATAACATAGGAGCGGGCCGGCGAACGGTCCAGCGCACGTAACTTTTCACGAGCGCAAACATCCAATCGCGTCGCGAGGCCGGATTGTTCCGCGGCAGAAAAAGAAAGAACACCGTCATCATGAAAATGCCGGCGAACGTGATGCCGAGCGCGATCAGCACGCCGAGCTGAGTAAATCCCTGGGAACCCGCCAGCATCAACGCCATGAAGCCGACGGCCGTGGTCAGCGCGCCGAAGAAAATGGCTTTCCCGAGGTTTTTAACGGCTTCGCTTACGGCCGCGGGATGATCGATACCTTCATCGCGCGCTTGCTGGTAACGGCCGAAAACCAAAATCGCGAAGTCGACTCCCAGCCCAATCAGGATCGCGCAGAATCCGATGGTCACCATATTGAGCTGATGGAAAATCAGGAGGCCGGCCGCGAGCGCGACCAGGCAGCAGAGCAACAGCGTCAGACCCATCCCGACTAACGGCAGCCAGCGATGAAAGCCGACGTAAAAAACTCCACCAACCAGAAGGATGGAGCCGAGCAACGTGACGACGATGTCGTGTCGCATGCTGAGGGAAATCTCGGCGACGTAGGCGGAGCGGCCCGTCACCAGAATTTGGAGCGGCCCGCCATCCCAGCCTTCGTGGGCGCTCGCCTGGAACGCTTTCACCTCGCGCATCAGTTTCTGGCAGTCGACCGCACCGATGCTCGGCTGATTCGTGACGGTGAGAAACACACGCATCGTGCGGTCGGGCGAAGTGAGGGGCTGGTCTTCTTCGATCGCCGCGTTGCTCGCGAAAGGTTTCAGCGCTGGTGCGATGACACCGAGCGGATCCAGCCCCAATTCGATCTGGGGCCGGGGTGAACCTGCTTCCAGCTCGGAATGCAAACGATGCAAGCGCTCTCGGATTTTCTCCGGCTGTAATAGAGTGAGCGTCTCGTTGAAAGCGCCCGGCTCGAGATTCAGCAGAAGCGGAAGGGCGATCGATTGCAAATCGTGGATTCCTTCCGGCGTTTCGATCGGCGCGCCGGCCAGGACGCGCGTGCACCACGGTTGCTCACGCAACTTTTGAGCGAACTGCGGCGCGAACTCTTCCAGCTTATCGACGTCCGCCGGCTGGCAGACCAGCGCGAAAGTTAGCTCCCGCACGTGTGCGAAATCGCGATTGTAAACTTTCAGTCCTTCGACCGATTCGAACCCACTGGGAAGAAGGTTCAGCACCTCGCTATCCAGCTTCATCCGCGTGACCAGGACGTAGACCGATGCGGCGGCAATCAGCGCGACCGCCGACCAGACCGCAGCGCGCCGCTGCGTGACGAGATTCGCGATGAGGGAATGAAGGCGCATGGTAAGTCGTGACCGCAGCCGCGACGCTCGTGTTTCAACCCGTGAAGGTCAAAAGCGGAAAATGAAAGTTTCGTTGCCGAGGGAATGATTGACGGACGTTTTCTCGCCCGACGCCATGAGCAACTCGCGCAATTGCAGCCATCCCCGCAAGCGTGCTGGCGCTTGCGCGTTCGGCCCGGACCAGCCGCCCCGCGCGAGCGGACCTTTCACGCTTGCGAAGTTCGCATCCTGCCGCACTTCCAGTAGGGCGATGCCCGGCCCCTTCGTGAAAGTCAGCTCGAAATCGCCCGCTTTCGAAAAGCGCACGAGCACCTCGCCGATCAACGTGGTCCTTTTTCCGCGATAGAGAAGCTGGCCGTTCCTGGCCTGCCAGTCCCGCGACGGATCGAGAAAATGATGGCGGATGGTCTGGCAACTCGTTAGGCCAATGCAACCGGCGCAAATGATCGACAGAAATTTGAAGAATACGCGGTGGTTCATATATCGGGAAACGGCTTACAGCGTCTCAGCGTGCGCGTGATTGGAAAACAAAACGGCGGCGCTGTGTGCGGCGCGGCGCTGAAAGGTAGGGCCATCAGATTGCGCGCCGTTGTCTCCCGGCGTCAACGACAATTCTTCCTCTCGTCTGAAAACTGAATGGGGAATCTGCCGATTTATCTTGCCTAACGAAGCTTAGCCAGATGTGGTGGTCGTGTCCCCCGCTCTTACCCATCAAAATTCGATACATCACCCACGCGCCAAACCGAAGGGCGAGGGGCGAGATGATTAGCAGATTGAGCACCTTCGCTGGGGACCGGCAATCCAATCGCATATTCAATCGAGGAGAATCCATCCAAACAAAAAGTAAAACGAGACGTGCCGCTGAAAGACAAGTCGTGCGAAAGGTTCTACCACTGTTCTCTCTAATCGTTTTCGCCTTCAGCGTCCCGATCGTTCACGCGGCCATGCTTATCGTCACCACCACGGCCGATAGCGGAGCGGGCTCACTGCGGGATACAATTGCCGCAGCCAACGTCGGGGACACGATTCAATTCGCCGCGGCGCTTAACGGACAGACGATCACGCTGACCAGCGCCGAACTCTTAATAGACAAGGATCTGACCATCGATGGTCCCGGCGCGGGCCAGTTGACCGTGAAGCGTAGCACGGCGGGCGGAATCCCCAACTTCCGCATCTTCGAGATCACGCCCGGCCATACAGTAACAATACAAGGATTGACTATCAGCAGTGGGTTTGCTCCAACCACGTCCGGCGGTGCCATCTATAACAACGGCTCAACGCTAACGATCGCCAATAGCACGATTAGCGGCAATTCCGCTACCTTCGGAGGCGGCATCTTCAACGACGCTGTGCAAACTGGCGGTGCGCAGCTGACGATTAGCAACAGCAGCTTAAATGGCAACTCGGCCGACACCAACGGCGGCGGCATCTACAACTACGGTCGAGGAGCTTTTGACTTCGGGTCGGTCGTGTTGACTGACAGCACGATCAGCGGCAACTCAGCATCCCAGGACGGCGGGGGCGTCTACAACGACGGTTTCAATTCCGGCAACGCCTTTCTAATCATCAGTAACAGCACGTTCAGCGGCAACTCGGCCGGCACTAGCGGCGGCGGCATCTACAACAACGGGGGATTTATTTCCAATAACGCGTTGGTGACATTGAGTAATAGCACCATGAGCGGCAACTCCGCCGGAATCGGTGGCGCCATCCTGAACGATGGTCAGCAGGGCGAGGCCACGCTGTCGATCGGAAACACAATCCTGAAAGCAGGCTCCTCAGGCGAAAACATCCATAACGATTTCGGTCAGGTAAGCTCAGGCGGCTACAATCTGAGCAGCGACGATGCTGGAGGCTTTTTGACCGCGACTGGCGACCAGATCAACACCAATCCGATGCTGGGCCCTCTCCAGGGCAACGGCGGTCCGACCTTCACGCATGAGCTGTTGATTGGTAGCCCAGCCCTTAACGCTGGCAATCCAAACTTTACCCCGCCGCCTGACTTCGATCAGCGCGGAGCCGGTTTTCCGCGTGTCTTTAACACGCGCATCGACATCGGCTCATTCGAGCTGCAGATCGTAGCGCCGACACCTACTCCAACTGCAACGGCAACCGCGAGTCCAACACCGACAGCTACAGCTACGGCCACTCCCACGGTGGCCCAGACACCTACACCAACTGCGACGGCAACCGCTACCGCTACCGCTACGGCGACTCCGACAGCAACAGCGACGGCCGCTGCAACGCCAACGCCAACACCTATAGCTACATCGACGCCAACGCCGACTCCCATAGCAACAACAAGCCTGCTCAACATCTCGACCCGGCTGCGTGTCCTGACCGGTGACAATGCGCTGATCGGGGGCTTTATCGTCACCGGTCACGCACCCAAGAGAGTGATCGTCCGTGCCATTGGTCCGTCGTTGACGAATTTTGGAGTTCCCGGCGCGCTGGCTGATCCCGCGCTGGAGCTCCATGGTCCAGGCGCATTTGTCACGATCGCCAACGACAATTGGAGAGACACCCAGGAAGCTGAGATTGAAGCCACGGGCATTGCTCCGACTAATGATCTGGAATCAGCCATCGTGGCTACGTTACCGCCCGGCGCTTACACGGCAGTCGTGCGCGGGAACAACGGCGGGACTGGTGTCGGGTTGGTCGAAGCTTACGATCTGAATTCAGCAGCCGACGCGCAACTGGGGAACATCAGCACCCGCGGCTTCGTGGACAGGGGCGATAACGTGATGATCGGGGGCTTCATCCTGGGCAACGGAAGCATGGACGCAAGAGTCTTGATCCGCGCGATCGGTCCATCGTTGACGGCCTTTGGTGTTCCAGACGCGCTGGCCGATCCGACACTGGAGTTGCACAACAACGATGGCGCCCTCATTGCAGCGAACGACGATTGGAGGGACACCCAGCAGGCGGAGATTGAGGCGACTGGAATTCCGCCGAGCGATGATCGCGAATCAGCGATCGTAGGAACTCTCGCGCCCGGCGCTTACACTGCCATTGTTCGAGGCAAGAACGACACGACCGGCGTGGCGCTCGTGGAGGCTTACCAGTTAGGTGCCCCCACGCCTACGCCGAGTCCAACTCCGACTCCCACGCCGACCCCGACGCCAAGCCCGACTCCTCCTGCAAAATTCGTGTCGCTCTCCTCGCGTGCCATGGTGGGCACCGGGGACGCCGCCCTGCTTAACGCTTTCATCATCACGGGTCCGGGTCCAAAGCAGGTGATTGTCCGGGGTCTCGGTCCGTCGTTGACCAAATTTGGAATTCCCGGCGTGCTCGCTGATCCGGCGCTCGATTTGCGCTCCTCAAATGGCACGCTGATAGCCACTAATAACAACTGGAGGGATACGCAGGAAGCGGAGATCATTGCGACGGGCATACCTCCGACGAATGACTTCGAGTCGGCGATTGTCGCCACACTTAATTCCGGCTCCTACACAGTAGTACTTCGCGGGAACGGGGGAACAACCGGCCGCGGTGCGAATGATTTACACGACCTGTCGCCGAGCGCTTCGAGCAGCTTAACAGCAATTGGCACGCGAGCAGAGGTACTGAATGGTAGCGACATTCTGATCAGTGGAATCACGATGCAGCAGGGTGGCGATATCCTGCTTCGGGTCCTCGGACCTTCGCTGGCCGCGGCAGGCG
The DNA here is from genome assembly GCA_036385955.1 of Chthoniobacterales bacterium. Classification (GTDB taxonomy): domain Bacteria; phylum Verrucomicrobiota; class Verrucomicrobiia; order Chthoniobacterales; family UBA10450; genus AV80. The sequence goes on from DASVJK010000119.1 coordinate 9,948, forward strand.
TCCCCAACATCCTGGCAGATCCAACGCTCGAATTGCGCGACAGTAACGGTGTGTTGCTAATGGCCAATGACAATTGGAGAGACGACCCAGCGCAGGAGGCTCTTATCCTGGCCACTGGCATCCCGCCAACCAATGATCTCGAGGCCGCGTTAGTAACAAACCTCCCGCCCGGATCGTACACGGGACTAGCAAGTGGGGTTAATAACACGACAGGGATCGGTTACCTGCAATTCTACAGTCTGCCCCACTCGGGTCCGGTCCTCAAGCTGACCCCGTAGCGAGGCAGCGGGTCAGCATTGCCATCCACGCCACGCGCCGCCTTCTAGGAAACGGTCTCCAGAGACTAAACCGGCCGTGTGGCCTCCGGCGTTTTCGGCACGAGAGTGAGCGGCGGCGAGAACTTGAAAAAGCGTTGCGCACGGACAAAGAAATAAAAGACCCACATCCGCCACTTGATGGCGAAGTTTACGCCTTCGTTGCCGGCGAGCACGGCGTTAACGGCAGGGGCAAGCTGCAGCATCTCGGTCGGGTTAAGAAAAACTTCGACGAATTCTTTGCCGCGATACCACGAATTGACGAACGTGAGGTACATGTCCATCACCCGATTGACGCGGCGTGAGTACTCTCGAAAAAGGCGCGACTTTTTCGATTCGTCGCTCAGAATCTCGTCCAGCGAATCGGCGGCCTTTTCCGCGGACATGATTGCGAGAAAGACCCCGCTGCTAAAAACCGGATCGATGAAGCCGGCGGCATCGCCCGCCAGGATCCAGCGATCGCCAAAAAGCTTCTTGTTGCGATACGAATAATCGCCGGCTGAATAAACTTGCGATACCCGCTCGGCGTTCGCCATTTCCGCGAGTATCAGCGGTTGCTCGCCGGTGCATTGTTCGAGCGCTTCCTCGGGAGAAAGATTCATCGCGCGGAAGGTCGCTGTGTCCATGACCACGCCGATGCTCATGCGCGTCGCGGTGAGCGGAATCATCCAGAACCAGCGGTCGAGCCCGCGCACCATCCGGATGAGCGTGCCGTCGATGCCGGACGGACGATCGACATTCTCGTAGTGCGCGAAGACGGAAAACTTTTGCAGATGATCGTACGTCTTCTTGAGTTTGAAAAAATTCCCGAGAATCGTCTGCCGTCCGCTGCAATCGAGTAGATATCGCGCCTCGATCGTCTCAATCGCGCCGGCGGATCCTGCGATTTCGAGTCGAACGCGGTCTGTGGCGAAATCGATTTTCTTAACTTCAGTTTCTTCGCGCACTTCGGCGCCATTTTCGCGAGAGTGATCGAGGAGCAGTTTGTCGAACTCCGAGCGAGTGACTTGATAGGCGCGATCTCGGCTCGTTTTGTAGCCGTCTTTGAAATAGAATTTCACCTTCTTCGTGCCGCAGGCCGCCATGATTTCTCCGCCGTGCTTCGGCAAAAAGGTGCGGTTGAGTTTTTCGCGCACACCGAGGCGGTCGAAGGCTTGTGTGCTGAACGGCAGGAGCGATTCGCCGATATGGAAGCGCGGAAATTTTTCACGCTCCAGGACGACGACGCGCCGTCCGGCTCGCGCCAGCAGCGTCGCCGCGGTGCTGCCGGCAGGGCCGCCGCCGATGATCGCCACATCGTACATTTCGCTGCTCATTGGGCCATCAAGGTAGCAAAGTTCCGCACGAAGCAAACACCGCTAAACGGCCGGGAAGCCGATTCATGAATGATCTGGCGGCAGACCATATCTGACTTGAACCGAGCGATAAGCCGCGCGCGGCATCTGAACCAGAATCGGATGCCGGGCGGGATCCAGCCAGCGGAGCAATCGTACCAAATCGCTCTCCGGCATTGCGGTGCAGCCAGCCGTCGGCGCGGATGAGCTCTTCCAGATGTGCAGAAATATGCACGATCCCGCGCCCGGTATCGCAGTGGGATTATGTTCGACGACCACGCCCCACTTATAGAGGATGTCATCTCGCCGCATTTGCTCGGAACTGCGCCAATCGATCTTCGCGACCTTCGACCGATCCACCAGCTTGTTATAGTAACGCGAGTTGGGATCATCGATGCCCTCGATCTGCTTTGATAATGCCAGATAGGGCAGCTTGACCCAGGCGGCGGAATGCGCCGGCGCGTACCCAAAGGCTGAAGAGAGACGGAAAATCCCGGCCGGTGCTTTGTCGTCGCCTTCCCGCTTGTTAGGTGCCCCTTCGAAATCCAGGCGGATCAGCCCCCGGCCCTGCCCGAGCCCGTTCTTGCCTACCACGACCGCAAACTCAGGGGTTCGTTCCTCCCAACTGGCAGTCGCTTCGCCGCGCTCGAATGCATGCATCACGCCGGTGGTCGACGCCCAATTGTCCGTTAAAACCACGACGCACTGGCGAGAACGGTCCAGCTCACGGGTTGCAGTCCGGCCCGTTGCGAGCGGCCAGCTGCACGCGAGCAAGAGCAAAGAAAATAATCGAGGCGGCATCGCGATGAACTAAGGCCGGACACGCTCCTGTTGAAAGGAAATTGTGGCACCGGCGCGGCGAGGGCGGATTGGCAAGTGACAAACAGACGCGTTAAGGTCGGGGCCGATGCCGTACGACGCCTTCATCAGCTATTGCTCGGAAGACAAGAAAGTCGCCGACGCGGTTTGCGGAACGCTGGAGGCAAAAAAAATCCGATGCTGGATTGCGCCGCGTGACGTCCTTCCGGGGCGCACCTGGGGCTCGGCGATCGTGGAAGCGATCGGCGAGAGCGCGGTCATGGTGGTGATTTTTTCAAAGCATTCCAACGGGTCCCCGCAAGTGATGCGCGAGATCGAGCGCGCCGTGAACAAAGGCGTCTCGATCATTCCGTTTCGCGTCGAGGACGTGGTGCCCTCGAAAGATCTGGAATATTTCATCAGCAGTTGTCACTGGCTCGACGCGATGAATCCGCCGCTGGAGCAACACATCGGCGAGCTAGCCGATGCGATTCTCGCGTTGCAGCGTCGCGGCTCGGCATCCCCAGGCAAGGAAGCGTTTGAGAAAAAATCGCGAGGTCGGCCGGCCGCACTTTGGATTTGTCTCGCTCTTGCCGCGCTTCTCGCGCTCGCCGCGGGCGCGTGGTTTTTCCGGCCCAAAACAAGCGGGCCCACGGTCCAACTGGAAAGGCCAGCTCCGGACTCATCAGTGGTGGGACCGCTGCTTCTGTCCTGGACGACGAAGGATCTCGCGCAGGAAAATCTTTTGTTCGAAGTCTCACTTACCCCAGCCGGCAAGCCGCCGATCCTGCAACGCACCGCGCGCAACTCGATCGTGCCGCAAGGGATCGAGGGAAAGGTCCGGTGGAAAGTTCGGCCAGTCTGGCAAAGTCCGGGCCAGCGGGAACGATTTGGCGAGTGGAACAAGGAACAGAGTTTCACTTACTACCCCAGCGCGCTGAACCGAATTATCGCCACGCGCACCATTCACGTTGGAACGGCCGAGCCCGACGGTTTTTTCGTTCGCCAGGAGGGCGCTGAATTGACCGGCTACGAGATCGATCTGCTGCGCGATCTCGGAACGCGAATCCTCGCGGCGCGCGGCGTCGCGGCCAAGCCCACCATTACCTATACGCGACGAATCTGGGGCGAGGATTTTTTTCGATTGCTCGAACGCGATGGCGCCGTCGATCTGATCGCGTCGGCCATCTCCATCACACCTGAGCGCGAAAAAACTTACGGGCTCCTCTTTACGCAGCCCACTTTGCAGTATCCGCAAACGATGATCGCCAAGCCGGGAGTCAAGGCTTTCGTCGATGGCAAGCTCGTGCTAACCCGAGTGGGCGCGGCAGAAAAGACAACGAACGAAACGTTTGCCCGCAAGCTTCTGGGTGACACCGCGTCCGAGCGTTTCGTGCCGTACGCGGGAAGCGGCGCCTACGATCGCATGCTGGCCGACTTGGTGGCGGAGCGGATTGACGGCGCTTTGATCGACAAACCTTATGCATTGCAAAAAGTGGCTGAGCTGAAGCAGTCGATAGGAGCTGAGCTGGCTCTGACCGACATCACGGCGGAGATCGTTCCGGGAATCGAGCTGGAGAAAATGGGCTTTGCGGTTCGAAAGAGTGACCGCGCGCTTTTGCAAGAACTGGACGCGCAGCTCACGGCCACGGCCGCAACACGCGATGGCGTTTTGAGCAAGTCGATTCCCGGCTGGAACAACTAGCCACGCCATCGCTGGCACGGAAACTTCGCGTGGCAGCGCTTGCCACGCCCATGGAACGGAACTAACAAACGGCAGCGATGAAATTGATCGACCGCTACGTCCGCCGCCAGCTCGTCGTGAATCTTCTTTTCGCGATCATTGTCCTCAGTTTCGTTCTCGTCGTCGGGAATATTTTCCGGAAGCTCCTGCCGCTCCTTGTGAATCACGATCTGCCGGTCGAATACCTGGTCGGTTTCGTCGCCTACGTCCTGCCTTTCTCGCTCATCTTTACCATCCCGTGGGGTCTCCTTACATCCGTCCTGCTCGTCTTCGGCCGGCTCTCGGCCGACAACGAATTGATCGCGCTCCGTTCCAATGGCGTGAGCATCGCCAGGATTTGCATTCCGCTGTGGGTGATCGCGCTACTCTGCACCGCCGCTTCCCTGTGGCTCAACGTCCAGGTCGCGCCAGCGGCCCAGGAAGAAATGCGCAGCACTGTCTTCAATCTCGCCACCCGCAATCCGATGGCGCTTTTCGGGAGCGATCAAATTATCGATCAATTCCCAGGCAATAAGATTTATGTCGGCAAAAAAGACGGCAACAAACTGGAAAATATCATCGTTTTTGAAACGAACGACGACGGCATGCCGATGAAAGTGACTTATGCCCGGACGGGTTCTCTCGAGGCGGATCTGCCGAACAAGCGCATTCTCATGCATCTTTTTGCCGCGCGTTACCAACAGCGCGATGAGTACGATCCGTACGATCTTGCCCGCATGCGGGACGGAATCAGCGTCGTGGAAGGCACACTCCCAATTAGCCTGGAGGAGCTTTACGAAAAGGAAAAAAGGCGGGCGAGCCGGTCGATGCTCTCGCTCGAGCAGCTGCTGGAGCAGTTGAACAACGACGATCCAAAGATGCGCAGCTCCAGCCGCACCGAAATTAACAAACGTTTTTCCTTTCCGTTGGCGTGCATTGTCTTCGCCCTGGTCGGTGTCCCGCTGGGCATAACCGCGCATCGGCGCGAGACCTCCTTTGGTTTCGCCGTGAGCCTCGTCATCGGCGTTTTTTATTTTCTCTTCATCATCATCGCCGACACATTGCGTGCAAACCCGAAGCTTCATCCTGAACTTCTCGTCTGGTTCCCAAATCTGCTTTTTCTTGTGCTCGGGATCTGGATGTTCCGGCGGCTGAGCAGGCAATAGTGTTGAAATAGCTTCGACGAATCACTAATAGCAGCATGGCCGTAGACCGTTGCGCTTCTGGTGCAATCGGCCAAGAAGCTCCTCCGGGTGAATAACCCGTTGCAACTCACTTGGCTTTCGAGACAGCAGGCTGACCAAGAGTGATAGAAACGTTCTTCGGCACGGGAAGATCGACTCGCTTCTTTTCGAGGACGTATCCCCAATGGACGCGAAGGTCGTACCTGCCCCGAAACTTGGTGTCGCTGAGCGCCCCAGTCGGCATCGGCATGTCCGCGACCGAGCGTATGCAGCTCAAAGTCAACAATGCCGTCGTGATTGCGATCATAGTATGTGGTGACCCAATGCTCCTGTGGCAGAACATTGTTCGACGGCGCGCAACTCGCAAGAGGCGCGACCAGCGAAAGCAATCCGAGAAGGCGCATACCGGTCTAACAAGAGATACACGGCTTGTTGCAGCCTATTTCGCCGAGATTCTCACGAGGATCGACGAAGGCCGCACAGGCGTCGTTTCATTCTACGATACTTCGTCGCTGATGATGAAGAATTTCTTGAGGGTGGCGCGTCCGAAATTCGTTGTTAGCGCAACATCGGCGGCGTCGCGCCCTACCGCCATCACGATGCGGCCGATGCGAGCAACATTGTGTCGCGCATCGAACGTGTACCAGCGGTCGCCCAGATAGACCTCGAGCCAACCGCTGAAATCCATTGGAAGAACCAGAGGCACGCCGATGTCTCCCATGTAACCGGAGACATAGCGCGCCGGAATGTTCATGCAACGACAGAACGCAATGGCGAGATGACTGAAATCGCGGCAGACGCCACGGGGATCGTTGTAAACGTCGAAGGCGGACATGGAAGGATCGGCGAAGGGATAGCCGAACGTGATGTGATTGTGCACCCAATCGCAAATGGCTTGAACGCGCGGCCACCCAGGCGCGGTAGAGCCAAAAAGCTTCCAGGCGATATCGGAGAGCTTGTCGACTTCGCAATAACGGCTGGTCAAAAGGAACGGGAGCGTGTCGTTAGGCAAGTTCTCGATCGTATTCTGCGGTGCGTCCGGACGCTGCTCGTCGGGTTTGCCGCTGTCCTCAATCAAGGCATTGAGTGAGAGCCGAAGATTTCCCGCCGGTGCAAAAATGCGCGCGCCACGATTGCCATAGAGGTCAGTGAAATCGGTCAATGGGATACCCGGTTCGACCAGGATCTTTTCCTCGGACCGCAGATCGCCTTGCCGCGATGGATGGACATAGAGCATCAAAATCATCGCGGTGGGGCCAGAGAGCTCGAACTCGATGTCGAAGCCGATTTTGACTAGCATAGAGTCGGCAAGAGTAGCACACGCGTCTCGCTAATCTTCGTTGGAATCGCAAGTCACCGACTTATGCTGCGTTTCCAGAACCGAATTCGGCGGCGATGGTGAGGTCCTCGTCAACGGCCAGCCGGACGTCGTGCAGGCGAACCTCGCCTAGAGAGAGTGACATCAGCGGGAACTCCCGACCGTCGATTTTATGCAGGTAAGGCGTGAGGATGCCGCACGCGAGAGTCGCTATCCCGCCGTCGCCGGTGCAATTCAAGTCGGAGATTTTTAAGTTGAGTTGATCGTCGAGATCGAGTTGCCCGGTTACGCGGACCGACGCGCTGAGAAACAGTTTTCGGGCTCGCAAGTGCACTTCCGCCGTAAGTGAATGCGCGCTTTTCTGCCGGAGCTTCAATTGCACGCCGTCGATCGTGATGCCCTGCCTGCTGGCTTGGTTCTGGGCGAGCTTGGCGATGAGCGCTTCAAGATCGGTTTGCCGCATGGAAATTTCGATGTTCCCATCGGTCGCGCTGTCCAGGGAGAGAACGATCTGGTCGTTCGGATCTTTGCCCTGGCCGAGCTGAACTTCGCGCGCAAAGAAGGAAATATTCACCTCGGCAGGACCGAGGGAGAGTGGCGAAGCGCTGAGAGTAAGCTGGTCGATTTCGAGCGCAGACGATGTCTTGTCTGAGATGACTGGCGGGCGCGGCGAATCTGGGCGGAGCCGGGCGCCATCGAGCGAGATACTGATCGCGTCGAGATGGGGATAAGAATGTTCGCGGACCGTGACGGGGTCGGACTCGGCAATGAAAATGCGTTGGAGGCTTTCGTTCAGCAGGCGGGCGAGATCGGTGGCGGAGGAGGGGAAGGTGGCGGTGTAGAGTGGGAGCATTTGGAAGGACGAACGTCGAATGTCGAACTTCGAACGTCCAACTCCGAATGAATTCGCGAGCGAGCGCCGAATGAGGAGAGGGGCCGTTCGTGGGCGAGCGCCACGCACTGCCCAGAAAGAAGTTGCATCTTGGGCCTTCTTCGCTACTTTCCGCGTTCCTTTATGGCGAAAACGTCCTGGATAAATCGCAACGACCGCAAGCGCGCTACCGTGAAAAAATACGCGGCGCTGCGCGCTGAGCTAAAGGCGAAGAAAGATTACATGGGCCTGTCGCAGCTTCCGCGCGATGCCAGCCCCACCCGGGTGGTAAACCGTTGCGAAGTAACCGGCCGCCGCCGCGCGTTCATTCGCCGGTTTAAGATTTCGCGCCTCACGTTCCGCGAGCTCGCCTCAGCCGGGTTCATCCCGGGTGTGACCAAATCGAGCTGGTAGGACTCCGCTCGCTGGGCTTCCGGGTGCAGGGCGTGCATCCGATAAATGAATTCTTCGTTATTTCTATTTCTCGCGGTCGGCCCGCTGGCCGAGGCGATTTCGGAGCATTGGGATCCACCGGCGCTTCTCCTCGGCAAGCTCGCGGTGATCGGCGCGTTAGTGGTACTTAACGCCTTTTTCGTGGCGTCCGAATTCGCCATCGTTAAGGTCCGCAGCAGCCAGCTGGATGAGCTGGCGGACGAAGGGAACCTTCGCGCGATTTTTGCCAAGCACGTGCGCGCGCACCTCGATGCCTATCTTTCCGCGACGCAGCTCGGAATCACGCTCGCCAGCCTCGCGCTCGGCTGGATCGGCGAACAATTTCTCGTGGCCATGCTCCAGCCGGCGTTTGCCCTGGTGAATGTTCATTCGCATGCGGCGGTCTCGGCGATCTCGATCGCGCTCGCTTTTTTCGGAATCACTTTTCTCCACATCGTTTTCGGTGAACTGGCGCCGAAATACATGGCGATCAGCAATCCCCTCCAGGCCTCGCTTTTGCTTGTTAGGCCACTGGGCGGGTTTTACGTTCTCTTTAAACCGGCCATCTGGCTCTTGCACAAATCGTCAAACTTTGTTCTGCAAAAAATGCTGCGGATCCAGCCAGTCGCAGGGTCCGAACTCGCGCACAGCGAAGAAGAATTGCGGCTCATTCTCGATCAAAGCGAGAAGTCGGACGAAGTCTCCTCACTCGGTCGCGATCTGCTCGTGAATGCCCTCGATCTTCGCCGGCGCGTGGTGCGCGATATCATGACGCCGCGCGGCGAGGTTGTCTTCCTCGACATCGAGGAAAGCTTCGAGGAGAACGTGAAGAAGGCGCTCGAATCGCGTCACACCCGTTTTCCGCTCTGTCGCGGTCATCTCGATAACACAATTGGCCTGGCTCACATCAAGGAATTGGTGCCGATGATGCGCGACCCGCATCCCAATCTCCTCCGGATCAAGCGGGATCTTATCCCGGTGCCGGAGATGATGTCGCTCGAAAAACTGCTCAACCTCTTTCTGACCAGGCACGCGCACCTCGCCATCGTGGTGGACGAATATGGCGGTACGGTCGGGATGGTCACACTGGAAAATGTGCTCGAGGAAATCGTGGGCGATATTCAAGACGAGTTCGACACCGAGAAGGAGGAATTCCGCGAGATCAACGAAAACGAGTTTTCGGTCGATGGCGCGGTTGGGCTTTACGAACTTCGGGATCTCGCTGGATTGGAATTGGAAAGCGCCGATGTGAGCACGATCGGCGGTTACGTGACGCATCTGCTCGGTCATCTTCCCAAACAAGGCGAGCAAGTGCGGATCGAAAACTATTTGGTCACGATTTCGCAGACGGACGGACGTCGTGTCGGCCAATTGCATTTCTGCAAATTGAACGATGCAGAAACTCCGGGCGCGCCGAAAAAGTCGGACGCCGCCGTCTAATTCGACAGCTGGCGATCAAGATTTACCTGGGCAAAGATAACTCGGGAATGGAACTGATTCATGAAACAGACATCATTTGTCCGCACTGCGGTGAATCGTTCCCGCTGCAAGTCGACACGTCGCAATCCAAGCAAACGCTGATCGAAGATTGCAGCGTTTGCTGCCGGCCCATTGCTCTGACGATTTATTGCCGGCCTGGCGAGATCCAAAGCGTGTCCGAAGCAGGCGCATGACAGCCGAGCCGCGGAGCGTAGGAAGGCGATCGGCCGTTGAGTAAGTGTACGGGCGCAGTGTCATCCCGAGCCGCGCAGACGGCGAGGGACCTCGCACCGGCACTGGCCAACTCCTAGAAATTGCACGCGGTCCTCGAGGGCGCAGCTGCGATCATTTCGTCTCCTGGATTTCGTAATCGATCCTCCGACTGTGAGGTCCCTCGCCGTCTGCGCGGCTCGGGATGACCCGACGCTACGCGCGATGTGTTCATTTGGCGTTTAGGTTCGTTCTCGAGTTGGCGCCAATCGATAGCATTTTTTCCAGCGCCGCCTGGCGTTCGCGGCGAACGCGGTGCTTGATTGCCAGAGCAGGACGGTGACACACGAGCTTGCCTTTTCGAAGCGGAGTCAGCTTGTGTCCCAAGGCCTCGAGCGCGTAGACTGCGGCGCCTCGAAGCGATGCTTCTAGTTCGGACGAGACGCGGATGTCGCGCCCCAATGCATCTGCAAGCAGCCGAAGGGACGCGGCCGAACGTACAATGCCGCCAGACACGATCAACTCTTTCGCCGGCCCAGCGGCAGTTTCGATAAGGTCGAGAATTTCGCCCAAACGATAAAAGACTGCGCAGGTCGTCGCACGGAGAACTTGCGATGCGGAGGTGGTCTGGTTCAGACCCATGATTACGCCTCGCAAATTCTCCGGCCAAGTAGGCGCCCGCTCGTTGACCCAAAACGGCAGCACTGTGATTTCGTCGGAGGCCGCTGCGGCTCTTGAAAGTGTTTTCTCCGTGTGGGATGCCGCTTCGCTCACACGAAGCTCGCGCAGACACCAGCGGCGTAGATTGCCCGCGTTGCTCACCGCGCCGCCGAGAACCGTGCGGTCGAGATCGACCGCATAGCGAAACAAGCCGAAGGGCGTGGGACCTTTGGTCTGGCCTTGGTTCGTCTCCATCATTCGCACCGCAGCGCTTGTTCCAATGTTGATTGCAATCCGTCCGGCGACATTCGCTCCGCATCCGAGATTGCCAGCGGCGCCGTCGCCGATGGCAGTAAAGAGCTTTGCTTCTCGCAACTCCGGAAATGCCGAGCGCGTCACCGTCGTGGTTTCGGTCAGATCGCCAAGCTGTTCGATCTCGATGCCACCCGATGCGCACAACGCGGTATCCCATCCTTGCGTTCGGAGATCGTAAAGTCCGGTGGCGCTTGCCATGGAATGACTGCATCCAGCCGCGCCGAACAGTTCCTCGAAGATCCATTCAGCGGGCGAGACCCAGCGGACCACGCGCTTGAACAGGCGCTCGTGCGTGCGACGGAGCCAGCGCAATTTTGCGGGCCAAAACGAAGCGCGCAGCATGCAGCCGGTCCGGGCGTGGATTTTCCTTTCGTCGAATTCCTTGCGCAACTGAACCGCATCGTCGGTGCAGCGTGAGTCGGCCCACGTATAGATCGGCGTGATCGCCCGGCCTTTGCGATCGAGTCCGACCAGACTGTGCCAGAAGGCGGAGGCGCCCAGCACGGCGATGGGAATTTTCTGCAACGACGGAGACGCGCGCCGCGCTTGCAATGTCTTTCGCAGGCATTCGGCAAAGGCTCGACGTAATAACACCGGAAAAAGCTCTGCTCCGCCATCGGCAGTGTAACGAACGGCGTACTCGCAGCTCGCGCCGGTCCCGGCCAGGGGCCGGCTGTTTTCGTCGAGCAACGCTGAACGCGTGGAGGAGCTCCCGATGTCCATCGCGAGAACAAGCAATTCCGGGCGACGCGGCATCGCTCGCCATTAGACGCAGTTCGGTTGGCAGGGAAAAGCTTTTTGGTGGATCGTGCGCTCCACCTCCCGCACGCCGCGTTCGAGGAAGGGCGTTTTCCAAAACGCCCTGGGCGGTTACGAAGCGGCCCCTCCTTGTTTGGTCAACCGCGCAAGCAGCGCCGGTCGGCGCTTGAGGTGAGCGGTCAGCGCCTCGATGGCTCGCAAAGTGGAAGGGCTGATGTGGTGTTCCATGCCCTCGACGTCATGCTCGATCACGCGTTCGTCGACGCCGAGGAGCTTGAGGAAATCCGTCAGGAGCTGGTGTCGTCGGGCAATATTGCGGGCGAGCGTTTCGCCGGCAGTGGTCAGGACCATGCCGCGATACTTTTCGTACTTGAGGAGACCCTCGCCATCGAGTCGTTGCACCATATTAGTGACGCTCGCTTGCGAGATTCCGAGGCTCGTCGCGATATCGACCACGCGCGCGTAGCCTTTGGTGTTGATCAGCTCGAGGATGCGTTCCAGGTAATCTTCCACCGCGGCGGAGTTGCGAGAGGCGTTCATTTTCGCGGACACGTCGACAAGAACGGACCGAGCGCGCATTGGGTCAAACAAAAAATCATTTGCGGTTGACAGATTAATAGCAATAGATAACTAAGTTAGTCATGCCTAATTTAGACTCTGGCCCTATGCATACGGAGGCCGGTTTCCACTCACAGCCGGGTCTGCCGAGCTTGTCCGAGGTCCATCGCAGTCTGGTGGTCCCGTCTTCGGCCGGTTTTTTCCGCAAGCTCTTCGCGTTTGCCGGTCCGGGGTTCCTTGTCGCCGTGGGATACATGGATCCCGGGAATTGGGCCACCGACCTGGCCGGTGGCTCGAAATACAATTTCGCGCTGCTCTCGGTGGTCATGATGTCCAACCTCATGGCCATCCTCCTCCAGGCGCTTTCACTCAAGCTCGGAATCGCGACGGGACGGGATCTGGCGCAGGCCTGCCGCAATCACTACAGCCGGCCAGTTTCGTTCCTGTTGTGGGTGATTTGCGAGCTTGCCATCGCGGCTTGTGATTTGGCCGAGATCATCGGCTCGGCCATCGCGTTGAATCTGCTCTTTGGCATGCCGCTTCTCGCCGGCGTTTGCATCACCGGGCTCGATGTTCTCATCGTCTTGTTTCTCCAGAACAAAGGCTTCCGTTATATCGAGGCGCTTGTGATCGCGCTCATCCTCGTGATCGGCGGATGTTTCGCGTGGGAACTTGTCGTTTCCCGGCCTGATTTGCTGGGGATCGCCAAGGGCTTCGTGCCCTCTTCGAAGATCATCACCGATCCCGGCATGCTCTACATCGCCATCGGCATCCTCGGGGCGACGGTCATGCCGCATAATCTTTATCTTCATTCCTCGATCGTGCAGACGCGTCGCTATGATCTGAACGCGGCCGGCAAACGCGAAGCGATCAAGTTTGCCACGATCGATTCGACCCTGGCTCTGATGTTCGCGCTCTTCATCAACGCCGCAATTCTGATTGTGTCCGCCGCGACTTTTTACACGCGTGGCCGGAATGACATCGCCGAGATCCAGGACGCCTACAAACTTCTCTCGCCTCTTCTTGGCGTGACCGGCGCGAGCACACTTTTCGCGCTGGCACTTCTCGCGTCCGGTCAGAACTCGACCCTCACGGGAACCCTCGCCGGGCAGGTCGTGATGGAAGGTTTCTTGAACATCCGGATTCGACCATGGTTGCGGCGTTTGATCACGCGCGGGATTGCTATCATTCCCGCGATCATTGTCACGGTCATCACCGGCGAAAAAGGGACCACGAATCTGCTCGTCCTAAGTCAGGTGGTTTTGAGTTTGCAGTTGAGCTTCGCCGTGTTTCCACTGGTCATGTTTACGAGCGACAAATTGAAGATGGGCGAATTTGTGAATGGGCTGACCGTGAAATGCCTGGCTTGGTTCGTCGCAGCCGTAATCGCTGCGCTAAACGCCTGGCTGCTCATCCAAACCTTCCGAAGTTGGTTCGAAACCTAAAACCTAAAACGCGCATGTATAAAACGATCCTGGTTCCAGTCGAAAATCGCGAGACAGACCAAACCATTCTGAAGCACATTCGTCCGCTCGCCCGGCTCGCCAATTCGAAATTGATGCTGGTGCATGTGGCGGATGGCTGGGTGGCGCGTAATTACGAGAATTTTAAATTGCAGGAGAGCGAAGAGATGAAGGAAGACCGCGCCTATCTCGCAAATCTCGAGCGCGAATTGCAGGCGGAAGGATTCGAGGTCACCTCCGTTCTGGCCATGGGCGAGCCGGCCGAGGAAATCATCAAGCTGGCGCGCGCGCAGCCAGTCGAGCTGATCGCCATGAGCACGCACGGGCATCGCTTCATCAGCGATCTGCTCTACGGCAGCACCGCCGACAAGGTCCGCCACAACGTGGACATTCCCGTGCTGCTCTTGAAGGTGAAAAATTAAGCACACGTGCCGGTTCAATTTTATGATGTTACGGACTGGAAGCCCGTCCGCAGAGACAGGCTGGAAGCTTATCTTCCGCCGGCCAGCAGGCGAGGCAGCGAATGGATCATGCCGGGTGAGGAATGGTTTGGTAAATCTGCGTGCCATCCTGCCGGTGCGCGTTTAATAGAGCAGCGTGAAGGCTCTTTTCCTCACGAACGAATATCCGCCAAATGTCTATGGCGGCGCGGGCGTGCATGTCGACTATCTGTCGCGCGAGCTCGCGAAGGCCATACCGATCGAGGTGCGGTGTTTCGGAGATCAGAAATGGAACAAAGGAAATCTTTCCGTAACCGGATTTGAACTCGACGCATCAGAGTTCAATTGCCCCAAGGCGCTGCGTTCCGTCTTTGGCGCAATCCGTCGCTGCACGGATTTTAACACGGCGAATATCGATGCCGATCTCGTGCATTGCCACACGTGGTACAGCCACTTCGGCGGGATTCTCGCGAAAATAAATTACGGCATTCCGCTCGTGATCACGGTCCACTCGCTGGAACCGCTCCGGCCTTGGAAGCGCGAACAGCTCGGCGGCGGCTACGATTTTTCGGTCTGGCTCGAGAAGACGGCTTTGGAAATGGCGGATGCCGTAATCGCTGTCTCCGCCCAAACGAAAGCGGATGTGGAGCGGCTCTTCAAAGTCAGGGCGGACCGTCTTCATGTGATCTATAACGGGATCGATCTTGACGAGTATCGGAAGCTCGATTCCACCGCGGCGCTGGTCCGTTACGGGATTGATCTGGGCAACCCTTTTTTACTTTTCGTCGGGCGAATCACGCGGCAAAAAGGCATCGTTCATCTCGTCCGCGCGATCGAATTCATGGACACGGATTTTCAGATCGTGCTTTGCGCCGGCGCGCCAGACACGCCGGAGATCGGAGCGGAAATGAAGCAGGCCGTCGAGAAAATGAAAGCCAAACGATCGGGCATCATCTGGATTGACGAGATGGTCGATAAGCAAACAGTGCGCGAGTTGTATTCGCACGCCGCCGTTTTCTGCTGCCCTTCCATTTACGAGCCATTCGGGATCATCAATCTCGAGGCGATGGCGTGCGAGACAGCCGTTGTGGCCACCGCCGTAGGAGGGATCAAGGAAGTCGTGGTCGATGGCGAGACCGGTTTTCTCGTCCCGATCGATCAGATGGAGGAGAGCCCCTTCGAGCCGCGCGATCCGGAAAAATTCGCGCGCGATCTGGCAGGCCGAATCAATCAACTGATCGCCACTCCGGAACTCTGCGCGAAGTTCGGACGAGCCGGACGGAAACGCGCGGAGGGGAAATTCAGTTGGCCCGCGATTGCCGCGCAAACAAAGGTGCTCTACGAACAACTGCTGGCGACCAAAGAGCGGCGTTAGCGCGTGGCTCGGGATGACAAGCGGCCAAGACGATGGCACTTTGCACAAGTGCTGCGCGAAAAAGCCCCCGTATGTTTGTCGATCGCATAAAAGTTTTTGCCCAGGCCGGTGACGGCGGGCGCGGCTGCGTCAGTTTCCGGCGCGAAAAATTCGTGCCACGTGGCGGCCCGGACGGCGGCGACGGCGGCCGGGGCGGGGACGTGATTCTCCGTGCCGATGTCCACACCGATAATCTTTCGAATCTTTTTTATGAGCCGATTATCAAGGCCAAAAGTGGTGCGCACGGACAGGGCAAGAAGAAGCACGGGCGCGCTGCCATCTCGAAAATAGTCAAGGTTCCGGTCGGCACGGTTGTGCATCGCGCTGCTGCTCCGATTCCGCGTAATGATGACTTCGAGGACGCTGCCGCGCCGCCTGCCCCACAAGAAGAAGACGGCACCGATGCAATAGCCGATCTCACCCACGACGGTGAAGAGTTTATTCTCTGCCAGGGCGGAGGCGGCGGGAAGGGTAACGTTCATTTCAAGAGTTCGCGGAATCGGGCTCCTGTCCAATACACGGAAGGCGAAGAGGGCGAGCAAGGCCACTTCCTCCTCGAGCTTCGGACGATGGCCGACGCCGCGCTCGTGGGTTATCCGAATGCCGGCAAGTCGACCTTGCTCGGAAAAATCTCGGCGGCGCATCCGAAGATCGCGCCCTATCCGTTCACCACGCTTCATCCGGTGGTCGGAGTGATTGATTTCGATGGCTATCGCCGAGCGTCGATTGCCGATATTCCCGGTTTGATCGAAGGAGCGCATCGCAACGTCGGCCTGGGTCACGATTTTCTTCGCCACATCACTCGCTGTCGAATTTTGCTTTTCATCCTCGACATCGCGGGAAGCGAGGGGCGGCACCCGATCGAAGATCTCCAGAACTTACGGCGCGAGATCGATCTTTATGATTCGCGGCTCTCAGAGCGGCCTTGGTACGTGGTCGCAAACAAGATGGATCTTCCCGAGGCAGCCGAGAACTTGCGAGCGCTCGAACAACGATTTCCCGATCTGGAGATCGTCGCGATTTCCGCCGATCGATCCGACGGCATCGCGGAGCTACGGGCACGGCTCGAGCGATGGCTCTATAACAAGGCAGGAGAATCGCCGAGTAAAAAAGTGGCCGAGGCCGCTGAAGTCGTGGCCGCCGAATAACAGGTGGACAACGAGCAATACCTCACGGACAATCGCGCTTTTGATGGGTAAACGAGTTGTAGCCAGTTACTGCACGACCTTCCTCAAGCCGGAGATGTTGCACATCTACCGCCAGGTCACGTCGCTGCACGATTACGACACGTTCGTCATGACCAAAGCGCTGCAAAACAGCGAACTGTTTCCTTTCCGCGACATCGAAATCATTCCAAAACCGCCGAGCAATCCGCTGCGACATGGCTGGCTAAAGTGGGTGAAACAACGGCCCCCGATTGTCTATCGTGGCGAATACAAGATGCTTTCGAACCTTCTGGAGCGGCGCGGCGCGGACCTGATGCATATCTACTTCGGGCACACTGGCGTGCACCTCCTGCCCTTCATCGAACGCTGGCACAAGCCGTGTGTCGTTTCGTTTCACGGCGCCGATGTCGCGCAAAAGAAAGACATTCGCGATTACGGTCCTAAATTGCGCAACCTGTTTAACGCAGTCCCCCTGGTCCTCGCGCGTTCCCGATCTCTCGCGGATCGACTTCTGACCCTGGGGTGTCCACCGGAGCGCCTGCGCATCAATCGGACCGGCGTCCCGTTGGATGAATTTCCATTCGTTCGTCGCGAGGCGCCGAGGGATGGCCGGTGGAGATTTATGCAAGCGTGCCGCCTTATTCCGAAGAAAGGGGTGGCCACATCGCTTTGCGCTTTCGCGATTTTCCAGAAGGAGTTTCCGAACTCTGAGCTGGTTATTGCCGGCAAAGGTCCGCTCCAATCACACCTCGAAGAACTCGCAGAGGAACTCGGGATTGTCGCCAAGGTTCACTTCCGCGGGTTTCTCTCCCAGGCGGAATTGATGGAGCTGTACGCCAGTTCGCATTTTTTCCTTCATCCCAGCGAGACACCGCCGGATCAAAACCAGGAAGGCATCCCGAACTCCATTCTCGAAGCGATGTCCACGGGTCTTTCGGTTCTCGGCACTCGGCACGGCGGAATTCCTGAAGCCGTCGAGCACGGCCGATGTGGACTGCTTGTGGAGGAGCGAGACTTCGTTGCGCTGGCTGCTTCGATGAAAGAAATCGCGCGCTCGCCATTCGCCTTTCGCGAAATGGGGGCGCTGGCTAGCGAGTCGGTCGCGGCGAATTTTGAGCAGCGAGAGCAGATTCGCCAGCTCGAAACTCACTACGATGAAGCGGTCGCCCTCGGGGGCGCCGAGGAGCGGGTATCGCCTCCGGCGGCAGCTGTTATGAAAGAGCGCTTTCCTGAACAAGTTCCGGTAAAATAAGCCGCGCCGCCAAGATACGCGGCGACCAGACAAATTTCGGGAAAGTTTCTTGTCATCGCGACAAAACACGCTTTTATATGCGCGACGCAAGCGCCCTTGTGTTGCGTGCCCCGCTGCTGCGGCGCCGCACCTACGGGAAACATCGGGCCGCTGCTTCCAAAACGTAACTCCATGCCGCGCCGCTTTTTATCGTTAACCCTGGTCGTGCTGGCGCTCGCCGCGTTCGGCGCGCTCGCGACGGCGGCCTTTGCGGCGGAAGCGCCGCACGCGGCCACGGAGGAGCGTGCCGCAGTTCCGCTCAAGCCTGACGTCCTTTTCCACGTCGGCAAATTAGCGGTGACGAATTCGATGGTGGTGACGTGGATCGTCGCCGCTGGAATTCTTGTGTGCGCGCAGCTCGCGACGCGAAAGATCAAGCCGGTCCCGACCGGTCTGCAGAATTTCTGGGAGTTGCTGGTGGAAAGTCTCTACAATTTTCTCGAGAACATGATCGGCCGAGAGCTGGTCAAGAAGACCTTCTGGTTCTTTGCGACGATCTTCATTTTCATCCTCTTCCTGAATTGGTTTGGCCTGCTCCCTGGCGTCGGCACCATCGGCTGGGGCCATCATGATTCGGTTACCGGCGCGTTTCATGTCGACCGGCCATTGTTCCGCGGCGCCAATGCGAACCTGAATCTGACGTTCGCGATGGCTTGCGTCTTTTTTGTTTGCTGGATTATCTGGGCGATCCAGGCCAACGGCGTCGGCGGGGTCATCATGCATATCTTCGGTCCCAAAGGGGAGACATCCGGCGTGCTGAAGCTGTTGATGATCGTGATCTTTTTCATCGTCGGCTGGCTGGAGGTCGTTTCTATCTTGTTCCGGCCGATCTCGCTTAGCTTCCGGCTCTTCGGCAACATTTATGCAGGCGAAACCATGCTGGAATCGATGAGCCACATCGTGCCGTCGCTGGCGTGGTTGATTCCGATTCCGTTTTATTTCCTCGAGCTGCTGGTCGGCTTCGTGCAGGCGCTTGTCTTCATGCTCCTGACCGCGGTCTTCACGCTCCTCATCGCGCAACACGAACCGGGACACGGAGCGCACCACTAAAATTTCGGCGATCGGACCGTGGTTCCCGCGGAGGTCGCTCGATGAAACAACCAACAGAAAAAATATGATACTACCAATACTCGCGGAAATCAGCGGAAGCATTCACGTAGGACTGGCAGCGCTCGGCGCGGCCATTGGCGTCGGTCTGATCGGTATGGGCGCGGCTTCGGCGGTCGGTCGCAACCCTGGTGCGGCGACTCCGATTCTGGTGCAGGCGATTCTGGCCATCGCGCTCGCGGAAGCGATCGTGTTCTACGCCTTGTTCCTCGTGCATTAATCGGAACGGCACCGACTTGCCGTGACCTGCTTGTCAATATGAACATCGCATTTCTAGCTCAGGCCAGCATCGTAGACATGGCACGCGAAACGGGAGAGACCTTCGGGTTTGATGTCTGGATTTTCCTCTCGCAGGTCATCAGCTTCGTCATCGTCGCGTTGGTCCTTCGCCAATTCGCTTACAAGCCGATCCTGGCGGTGCTCGAAGAACGCCGGCAGCGAATTGCCGAGGGGCTTCTCAACGCGGAGAAGATCAAGCAGCAACTCGCCGAAGCGGAGCAACGGCATGCGGATATCCTGACTAAAGCGAACGCGCAGGCGCAAAAAATGATCGATGAAGCGCGCGAAAGCAGCGCGCTTATCGCCGAGCGCAAACAGCAGGAAGCGGTCGTGGCCGCGGAACAAATCATGGCGAAAGCGCGCGAAGCGAGCGTCATCGAGCACGAGCGAACAATGACGGAACTAAAGCGCGAACTTGGCCGCCTGGTCGTAAACACAACGGCGAAAGTGACCGGCAAAATTTTGACGCCCGAAGACCAACGTCGTTTGCAGGACGAAGCCGTACGGCAAATTGCCTCCTAGACTGAAGCAGCGATGAAGATCAACAAAGAGACGCGGCAGCTTTCGAAGGAACTTCTTCGCGCGAGCTTCATCGATGGCCAGCTTAACAGCGGGCGGATCGCGTCCCTCGTGATATCGTTGATCAAGAAAAAGCCGCGTAACTACATCAAGGTGCTGGAAAGCTACAAACGCTTGTTGCGTCTGGAAGTGGAGAAGCGCAGCGCCACGATTGAAACAGCGACGGAGCTGGCACCGGAATCGAGCGCGCAGATTGTGGCAAACCTTAAACGCAAATATGGCAGCGACCTCGCCGCCCGATTTGTCGTGAACAAAGAACTGCTCGGCGGAATGCGCATTCGCGTCGGCAGCGACGTCTGGGACAGCAGCGTGCGCAATCGCCTGCACCGTCTCCAACAACAACTTTAAACCAACTACCCTATGAGCAGTATCCTCGAAGACATCGAAACGCAGATCGCCGGTCTCAAGACCACGACGAGCAAAAGCAACGTCGGTGTCGTCCGCGAAACCGGTGACGGCGTCGCGCGCATCGAAGGCCTCAGTGACGTCATGCTGAACGAGATGATCGAATTCTCGAGCGGTGTATTCGGGCTGGCGCTCAACCTCGAAGAAACCGAAGTGGGCGCGATTTTGCTCGGCGACACGACCCAGGTCATGGAAGGCGACGAAGCCAGGACCACCGGCAAACTCCTGCAGGTGCCGGTCGGCAAAGCGCTGCTCGGTCGCGTGGTGAACACGCTCGGCCAGCCGCTCGACGGCAAAGGTCCGATCAAATCGGAAACGGCGTATCCGCTGGAAAAAATTGCACCGGGCGTCATCAAACGAAAAAGCGTCAGCCAGCCAGTTCAGACCGGCATCATGGCAATCGACGCGATGATTCCAATCGGCCGCGGTCAGCGTGAGCTGATCATCGGGGATCGTGCCACCGGAAAATCAACGATCGCGATCGACACGATCATCAGCCAGGCGCGCTTGAACAGAGCGGCTGAAGAAGGCCGCCTGAAGGATCATCGCCCGCTTTATTGCATTTACGTCGCCATCGGCCAGAAGAATTCCAACGTCGCTCGTGCGCTCGCCATTCTCGAAAAGGAGGGTGCGATGCCTTACACGACGATCATCTCCGCGCCGGCCTCAGACACGGCGACCAATCAATATCTCGCACCGTTCGCCGGTGCGGCGATGGGCGAGTGGTTCATGGATCACGGCATGGACGCTCTTATCATATATGACGACTTGTCGAAGCACGCGGTTGCGTACCGGCAGGTTTCGCTCGTGCTCAAGCGCCCGTCGGGCCGTGAAGCCTATCCGGGCGATGTCTTTTATCTTCACTCGCGGTTGCTGGAACGAAGTGCACGCGTCACGGAGGAAGCCGGTGGTGGTTCATTGACGGCGCTGCCGATCATCGAGACGCAAGCCGGCGACGTATCGGCTTACATTCCGACGAACGTCATCTCGATTACGGACGGTCAGATTTACCTCGAGACGGACCTTTTTTATCAGGGCGTGCGTCCAGCAATTTCGGTCGGTCTATCGGTTAGCCGCGTCGGTTCCGCCGCGCAGATTAAAGCGATCAAACAGGTGGCCGGCAAAATCAAATTGGATCTCGCGCAGTTCCGCGAGCTGGCGGCCTTCGCGCAGTTCGGCTCCGATCTGGATGCGGCAACGAAAGCGCGACTCGATCGCGGTCAGCGCATTGTCGAGCTCTTCAAGCAGATTCAATACAACCCAATTCCCGTTGAGGAACAGGTCGCGGTTCTCTGGGCGATGCAGAATGGCCATCTCGATTCTGTGCCCGTCGAAAAAGTGAAGCAGTTCCAGGTCAAGCTGCAGGATTATCTCCGAACGCGAAAAGAAAGTCTTCTCGCCTCAATCGTTTCGAAGGGTGCGCTCGACAAGGATTTGGAAAGCGAACTCTCCGCGGCCCTCGACGAATTCAAATCGACGAACCCGGTTTAATCGTCAGACAAAATCATTTAGCCACAGATGAACACG
>DASVJK010000120.1:0-6475 GCA_036385955.1 Chthoniobacterales bacterium
ACGGCCACCGGGCGCCATCTACATATGATTATGTCGACAATTTCGTCGGCATATCCAGCGTATTAGGCGACAAAAGCCGCAGATGTTCAAGTTCGATACACCACGGCCAGCCGCCCAATTTCCGCTACCGTCGGCGGATGAATCCACGCCTTTTTTGTCCGACCAAGCATATGCAGGTAAGTGGTGACACCGTCATCCGTCTTCGAGCGGGTGACGGTGTCACAACTTACCGAGCCATGGAATATGTCATCTTCTCGCAGCATCCAATTCGTGCACACCAGCACGAGGCTCGTCTTTCAACATTCAGAAGCAGCCAGTTGCGGTGATCGGTGAGCGTTTCGTCTCGCGAATGAGAGCGTTTCGCAGCTTTAGATTAGAGCCATTGTCGGATGTTATCAGGTTTCCCCTGGTAAGCGCAGCTCCGATTCTCAACTCGCAGGAGTGCGAGCGTGAAAGCGTCCAGTAATTATGGTGTCAGCCTCTCATCCTTGCGACGAGCGGACCGGGCGTGCCAAGAAGCGGCGAGGAGGGTAAGGCGGGAGGGTCGGGTTAAGCCAATAGACGAGCAACCCCGAAACTCGTGTCCGGCGCAGGGCCGCGTGGGATGAACCGCCGGCAAACGCCGGTCTGAAGTTCCAAGGGTTTTGAAACACGGGATGCGAAGTAAAGTGCTAGGCTAAATCGCGTCGAGAGGGCACGAGTTCGCCTTTGGGGCCGCGCACTTGTTTACGTTCGGCGAAGCATTGGATCACGTAGTACGTAACTGGGATAAGAAAGATCGCGAGCAAGGTCGCGGCCAGCATTCCGCCAATCACCGTCGTACCCATGACGCGCCGCGCGACCGCTCCGGAACCTGACGCTCGCCAGAGCGGGACGCATCCGAGGATGAACGCGAACGAAGTCATGATGATCGGCCGCAGACGCAAGCGCGCGCCTTCCAGCGTCGCGTCGAGCAGCGGCTTGCCCCGCTCGTATTCGAGCTTCGCGAACTCGACGATCAGAATCGCGTTCTTGGCGGCGAGCCCGATCAACATCACGAGACCGATCTGCGCGTAGACGTTGTTCTCCATTCCGCGCGCCCACAACGCCGCGAACGCGCCAAAGACGGCGATCGGCGTGCCTAACAAGACGCTGAACGGCAAAGACCAGCTTTCGTAGAGCGCGGCGAGAATGAGGAAGACGAAGATCAGCGACATGCCGAAAACGACCATCGGCGAGACGCCTTCCTGCGCCTTTTTTTCCTGAAACGACATCGCGGCGTAGTCGTAGCCCATCTCCGGCGGCATTGTTTGCGCGAACGTCTCTTCGAGCGCTTTCATCGCCTGGATGGAACTGAAGCCCGGTGCTGCACTCGCATTGACCTGCGCGGCGCGGTAGAGATTGAATCGCATCGTGAACTCCGGCCCATCGCGCGGCTGCACGTTCGTCACGGAACTGAGCGGCACCATGTCGCTGTTCGAATTGCGCACGAAGAAAAGACCGACGTTCTCTGCGCGCGTGCGGTATTCGCCTTCCGCCTGCACGAAGACCTGCCATTGACGCCCGAAGCGGTTGAAGTAGTTGACGAAAAAGCCGCCCATAAATGTCTGGAGCGTCTGCCCAACCTCCGCAAGATCGACGCCTTGCTTGAGGACTTTGTCGCGATCGACATCGATATAGACCTGGGGCACCGAAGGCAGAAATGTCGTTGTCGCGGACGCGATCTCCGGCCGCTTACGAACGGCTTCGAGGAATTTATTCAGGTTATCGCCGAGGAAGCTAACTTCTCGCCCGGCACGATCCTCGAGCATGAACGTAACACCGCCGGACGTGCCAATACCCGGGATCGACGGTGGTGGAAACGCAAACCCGACACCCTCGGGAATGGCAGCCATACTCTTGTTGATGCTCCGCTTGAGCGCGGCGTATTGCTCCTCGGGTTTCTTGCGATCGCCCCAAGGCTCGAACGTGATAAAGAAGAATGCGTTGTAGGTGTTCTGCACGGTGCTGAGCAAACTGAATCCGAGCACGCTCGTGACGTGTTTCACACCAGGCGTTTTCAGCAACACCTCTTCTACTTTCCGCGCCGCGTCGCCGGTGCGTTGGAGCGATGCCGCATAGGGCAAGGCCAGCGATCCATAAAGATAACCCTGGTCCTCTTCCGGAAGGAAACCGGAAGACAAACGGGAACCGAAGAAACCGGCCGCGATCGCGAAAATCAAGAGGAGGGCCAGGCTCCTTCCGCTCTTCCGAATCGCGAGCCGGGAAGTGCTCACATAGCGCTCGGTCGCGCGGCCGAACACCTTGTTAAACCTTTCAAAGAACCAGCCGAGCGGACCGCGCGCTGTTTTTGTCGGACGCAGCAGCATGGCCGAAAGCGCGGGGCTAAGGGTGAGCGCGTTAAACGCCGACAGGATCACCGAGATCGCGATCGTGAGCGCGAACTGCTGATAAAGCCGGCCCGTGATCCCTGGAATGAATGCAGTCGGCACGAAGACGGCCGAGAGCACCAAGGCAATGCCGATCACCGGGCCCGACACTTCTTCCATCGCGCGCAGCGTGGCGTCGCGCGGCGACATGCCTTCGTCGATGTGACGCTGGACTGCTTCGACGACGACAATCGCGTCATCCACGACCAGACCGATCGCGAGCACGAGTCCAAAGAGCGCAAGCGTGTTGATCGTGAAACCGAAGAGCGGGAATACCATGAAGGTGCCGATCAGCGAAACTGGCACAGCGCAAAGCGGGATGAGCGTCGCGCGCCAGCCTTGAAGAAAGACGAAGACAACAAGGATGACGAGCGCGAGCGCCTCGATCAGCGTGAAGATGATCTCTTCCATTCCGGCCGTGACGGCCTGGGTGGTGTCGAGTGAGATCGCATAGGTCATGTCGGATGGGAACTGCTTCGAAACGCGCGCCATTACCGCCTTCACTCCATTCGCGGCGTCGAGCGCGTTCGTGCCGGGAAGTTGGTAAAGCGCGAGAATCGCCGAAGGCTTGCCATCCAGGCGGCCCGCGAGGGTGTAGGTTTGCGCGCCAAGCTCAATGCGCGCGACCTCTTTGAGTCGCAAAAGCGAGCCGTCGGGATTCGCGCGGATCACAATCTCGCCGAACTCCTCGGCAGAAGTGAGGCGGCCTGGTGAACGCACCGTGTAGGTGAATTCCTGCCCGGGCGGCGCGGGTTCACCGCCAATCTGGCCCGCGGGATTCACCGTGTTCTGCGCGTGCAATGCGGTGATAATATCGGGAACGGTGACGCTTAGCTTCGCGAGCTGGTCCGGCTTCACCCAAAGCCGCATCGCGTACTGACCAGCGCCGAACACCTGCACGTTCGAGATGCCGGGCACGCGCGTGAGCTGATCGATCAGATTGATGTTCGCGTAGTTTGCGAGAAAGACATTGTCGTAGGTCCCTTTCGGTGAGTTCAACGCGACGAGCATGAGCGGGGCGGTCGTCGACTTCTGCACAGTCACGCCCGCGTTGACGACATCCGTCGGCAGTTGTGAAGTAGCCTGTGAAACGCGGAGCTGTGAAAGGATCTGGTCGGTATTCGGATCGGTGCCGATGTCGAAGTTAATCGTCATGCGAATCGAGCCGTTCGCGTTTACTGACTGGATGTAGTTGCTCTTATCCACGCCGCTCATTTGCTGCTCGATCGGCGTGGCCACGGATTGCTCGATCGTTTGCGCGTCCGCGCCGGTGTAATTGGCGCGCACCTGGATCTCCGGCGGGACAATGCTCGGATACTGCGCGATCGGAAGTTGGATCATCGCGACGCTGCCGACAATCGTCATCAGGATCGCGATGACGATCGCCACAATTGGGCGGTTGATGAAGAACTTCGACATCAGCGGCGCGCTACTTAGCTCCCGCCGCCGGCACAACAGGATGCCACGGCTTCGGCGAGACCAGCGCGCCATCTCGCGCTTTCTGCACGCCTTCAACCACGATGTGATCGCCGGCGCGCAGTCCTTCCTCCACGATCCACATCTGGCCGATGCGACGGCCGACTTTCACCGGCTGAATGTGCGCCTTGTTGTCCGAACCAACGACCGCCACCTGATACGTGCCTTGCAACTCGGTCACCGCACGCTGCGGCACGAGCAGCGCGCCTTTCCTCACGTCGGTTCTCACACTGATGCGGGCGAATTGGCCCGGGCGAAGAATATTGCCGGGATTAGGAAAGATGGCGGCGATGCGAACCGACCCGGTGCGCACATCCACCTGGTTCTCCGCCGCGAAGAGTTCCCCTTTGTGCGGGAAGTGTGAGCCATCGGACAAGATCAGTTCAAACTCGAGCTGCTTCTCGTGCTCCGCGCGTTGCGCAGGATCCGCATAACGCTGCGAGTAGGTGGTGTAACGTTGATCGCTGACCGTGAAGTAAGCTTTGATCGGATCGACCGTGGAGACAGTCGTCAGCGCCCCAGTGCTCGGGCCAACCAGATCACCGACCTGCGTTTTCGCCAATCCCGCGACGCCATCAATGGGCGATGTGATCGCGGTGAACTCGCGATTCAACTGCGCTTGCTCGACGGCCGCGCGTTGCGCTTCCACCTGCGCCTTCGCCGCCGCCGCGGCTTGCATGGCGTTATCGCGTTCCAGCTCGCTGATCGCTTTAGTCTTAAACAGCTCAAGATTTCTTGCGGCCGCGAGATCTGCCTGCCGCTGCGATGCTTCGGCTTGTGCTAACGCAGCTTTCGCCTGCGCCAGTGCTGCTTCGAAAGGACGCGGGTCGATCTGGAAGAGCAAGTCGCCCTTCCTTACCGCGGTGCCTTCCTTGTAGTTCAGCGAGGTAAGATAACCCTGCACGCGCGCCTGGATGCTGGCGTTCACGGAGCCGTCGAGTGTGCCAACAAACTCGTCGAAGATCGGCACGTCTTCCTGCTTCACACCTGTCACCAGGACTTCCGGCGGCGCTGGCGGACCGGCAGCCTTACGTGAGCAAGATGGAAACGGCGCGACGAGGCAGAGAAATAGAAACGGGAATGCGACGCGCACCCTCACGTTCGTCGCGAAACTGCTTGGGCCGCCGCCGACATTATTTTCTGCGAATCTCATTCCTAACAATCCGGAGGTTACGCTGCTCGACACTCTGCTTTATTCAACCTGATCTTTCCATCCGGCCAGTCTGGTATTGCTTGAACGCTCTCTCGATTTCCGCGCGGCTATTCATCACGACGGCCCGCACCGGGATCGCACGTCAGCATGAAGTTATTCTCCGTGCCTCGTGTTTTATCCGCTGAAAAGGCAAACAAAGGCGCGAGATAGTAACTCTCGTTCTATCCGTTGAACCACGGGGACAAACAGATTTGCGAAGGCCGATTGTCCAGCACCATCCGGTTCAGCCCCCTTCTGACGGGAACCGGCGCCGCAGGGGAACTTGCCCACTGCAAACGACCTCCCAAGTTCTTCGCGAGCAAGCGTCCAACGTCCAACGCTGAATTTCGGAAGGAAATCGAGCAAGCGGGAGCCGGAATGGAGAGTTGCGTTTCGATGAGTTGCGTTGGCGGCATTATGCGAACGACATGAACGTGATCTGCTTCGGCGCGCGCGTGCTTGGTGAAGCGCTCGCCTGGGATTTGACCGAAGCCTTCCTGGCCGCCCGTTTTAATAGTGCAGAACGTCACCAACACCGTCTGAAGAAGGTGGCAGCCTTGGAGGATTAAGTGATGCCGAAGAAGGACACATTCAAAGTTGGAGATCATGTCGAGTGGAATTCGGAAGCCGGTTACGTTCGGGGAACGATCAAGAAAAAGGTTACCTCGGCGATTAAGTTTAAGACCTACAGGGTCCGCGCCTCGAAGGAAGAGCCACAGTATTTGATCAAGAGCGACAAGACAGACCACATGGCCATGCACAAAGGTGCGGCTCTCAAAAAGATCAGCCAAAGGGCTTGAGAGTGTGAACCTGGCGGCGAGTTGGACTCATGATGTCCTCTGGGCGGATTCTCCGAACCAGCAACGCGTCGGCGATGAGCGAGCGATGACAACGCCAAGGGACCGCTTCGGCACACATGATTTCGATCCGTTCCTGCTTGGCCGACTGGATCAATTCTTCGAGGCCCTGCTCAAATTCCGGCGTCTGCATGTAATCCGCATAACCTCGAAAGGAGGCATTTCGCCAACCCACGTTGATCGAATCGCGCCTGGCATGACGCAGTCCTCCTAGTCCCGGTATGTGAACGTAACCCAAGTCTGCTCACGAACCTAGTGGGCGTTGTTATCTCATGGCGTGACGTTCAGCTCGCCGACCGCGCCGATCATCATGTCGCGCATACTGTGATCGACGAGCGGATATTTGCCCGGCTGCGGCATGATCGCGTCCAAGACCACGCCCTGCCCCGGCGCGATAGGGTAAGTGGAAACTCCGGTGAGCGCGTGCTTCGCATCGCCATCCGGATAAACGGCGGCAAACATTCCGCCGATAATGTGGAAAGCGCTCGCGAGGTTCGGGCCGGCGTCAACCACATAGAACCGGACTCGTTGCCCAACTTTCG
>DASVJK010000121.1:0-27261 GCA_036385955.1 Chthoniobacterales bacterium
TGCCGTCGTTGTGCTCATTATTAACCTGATTCAAGGCAGACGATCGCCCTGAGCGAATCCGTTTTCGGCCCCGGCAGTATCAGTATTGCGTCGTCACAATCGGTTTTGCCCGGCCTACCAAGGCCCCGGTGTCTCTTTTGCTACCCTGCTACCCTTCAACAGGTCCTGCATCTCGATAGACCGGAGCGCGACCGTATGCGATTTTTCTCCGGGCCGAATAGCTGCGCCCTTCGCAGAGAAATCAGGATTCGCGAAGACTCATCCCACTCAATTCCGCGGTGGACTAGATTATTGTAGAGCACCTGATTTGCAGCGATCTCATCCCCCACGGGATAAAGCGAACGCTTCTTCCGTATCAATGGGTTAGTAACTTGAAGGACCCCTTTGCAGGGAGTGATCGCTCCTGCCTAACGAACACTCCTGGCGCGACCTCTGCGCCGTCCTCAACTAGGAGCGGAGCGAACCCGGTCCATCCAGGCCTCTCCTTCTCTCAAAGATACGGCGCGAAAAGTCTCACGAGCCCATCGCGCAATTTGATCGGCAGCGAGCGCGCGTTCACTTCGGCGAGAGTCAATTCACGACCGGCCACACGTTTGGCGTAGGCGAGGGTCTCCAGTTGTTTTCCCAGTTCGGTGTCGTAGCACTCGACATTGAATTCAAAATTCAGGCGGAGGCTGCGCGTGTCCCAGTTGGCCGAACCCAGCAACGTCCACGCCCCGTCGACAACCATGAGCTTGGAATGATCGAACGGACCGGGACTTATCCAGACGTGGCAGCCATGTTCGAGCACCTGCCAGAGTTGGGCGAAGGCGGCCCAATGGAGGTGCGGCAGGTCGCTCTGTTCGGGCAGGAAGATGTCTACCTCCACACCTCGCATCGCAGCGGCATTCAAGGCTGAGATCAACCCCGCATCCGGTACAAAATACGGAGTGAGCACGCGCGCCGAACGTTGCGCGGCATTGAGCCCGCCAATGAAGGGCCACCGCACCCGATCGAAGGTATGATCGGGCCCGGCTTCGATGCCGCGAGCAAGCGCGGATCCTTCGTGAGACGGAAGCGGGGGGAACCATTTTTTTCCTCGCAGCCGCTCGCCCGTGGTGAATTGCCAATCATCGGCAAACACTTCCGCCAGATGCGCCACCACGGGCCCGAGCAGACGAAAGTGAAGATCACTGAAGGCAGCCTTCGGGTCTTCCGGTTTCCAGTAACGCGAATCGATATTCAATCCCCCGGTAAAACCGACCGCGCCGTCTACCACGAGGATCTTTCGATGGTTGCGCAGGTGCACGACTTTGAGTCGTGCCGGCAAGAGCGCCGGATTGAAAACCCCGACGGGCACACCATTGCAGCGCAACCTCTTCAGGGCGGAAGAGCGGGAGAAGCGTGCGTCCATGTCGTCAATCAACACCCGGACTGCGACGCCGCGTTGCATGGCCTGGGCCAGCGCCTCGATGAAGGCAGTTCCGATTCCGTCGCCACTGAAAATGTAAGACGCGAGGCAAACTGATTCTCGGGCCGACTCGATCGCGGCCAGCATGGACGGGTAGGCCTGGCTTCCATTGACCAATGGTTCGATCTTGTTTCCTGGCAAAAGAGGTCGCTCCACAATCTGACTGACGAGCCGCGCGACTGGAATTAAATGCGTGGCGTCGAGCAGCAGGGGATTTCCCTCGAAGGCCAGATCGGAAGGGAATGGGGTCACATCCGGAACGGTGCGATGCCGAACCATATCTGCGCGCAACGCCGCGGCGCGGCGACGCACTCGATTAATCCCCAGGAGAAGGTAAAGCACCGGACCCGCCGCCGGCAGCATCCAGATAACGATGACCCACAGGGCGGCAGAGCGCGGATCCCGCTTGTAAATGATCGCGTGGCCCGAGGCCAGGAGAGCGGCGGCAATAGTTATTGCGCTGAGGAAAAGTCCAGTCCAAACCGACATCGTTTCGTCAGGCTACGGACTGCTCCTGGCCGCCGGAAGGCGAAACCTTCAAGAAATCGAAAAATAGAACTAAGTTACCGCGCCGTGGCCGATGCTGCCTCGAAGTTTAGGCACATACGTGAAGACAAAATGAAGTGATAATTGCGGGA
The DNA here is from genome assembly GCA_036385955.1 of Chthoniobacterales bacterium. Taxonomy (GTDB): domain Bacteria; phylum Verrucomicrobiota; class Verrucomicrobiia; order Chthoniobacterales; family UBA10450; genus AV80. Next base: position 2,089 of record DASVJK010000121.1, read on the forward strand.
CGCGGAAGCGGCTGGACCGTTCGCGGCGGCTTGTTTGTCGGTGCGAGACCGTCGGCCATGAGTTCTGTGGCTTGCGCCGGGTCATCCTGCCAGTTGTCATTGAACATGAGAAGCCTGCCATTACTGTCGTACAGCGCTAGCGTCGGATCGGCCATAGCAATGCCAATGCCGCGCCGAGCGAAGGCCCGATGGCCGGATAACCACTTTTTCGCGGGCAGTTCCGTTACCGAGAAATCCAGAAAGTTGTGTGCGTCAAGTGCTGCAAATTGGGGTCATGATTGTTCGGTGGGATTTTTCTGCTGCTGCGTAGCGGAGGCGTAGTCGGAACGATCGAACTCTTGTAATCAGGGGAGAGTACCAGACGCCCGAATTATACCGCTACATTAGCAGGACATCCTCGACGCGGATGTATTGATCAGGCTTGTGCGTGGGCGAAGACAAAGTTTTGTCTCAATGCCGGCACCGGCTTCCACAGCAACGACGGTCGCATCATCGGTGTCGGTTTTCTCGCCATCCCGACCCTCGCCGGGTCGGCAGCGTATGCTTTCGCGGAGACATTTGGCTGGCGACAGGGACTTGATTCCAAATTCACAGCCGCACGTGCTTTCTATGGCGTTGTTATCCTCTCGACTCTCATGGGTGTTGTGCTCGATTTTGCGGGGGTGAACCCGGTCAAGGCGCTTTATTGGACCGCAATCATCAACGGCCTGCTCGCGCCCTTTCTGCTGGTTGGAGTTTGGCTCGTCGCGTCGGACCGGAAGATCATGCGGAACCAGCCGAGTTCTCGACTGGGCCTGGTGTCCGTCGGGCTGACAACACTCTTGATGTTTGCCGCCGCGATCGGCGTGTTTGTTTTCTGACGGCAATTTGAGAAACGCGTCCTGCATTGTGCCGCCCGCAAATGGCCGGAAGGTGGGTCCGAATTTCGCAACAGGTCCGCGCGCCTACCCAGGTCCGCTCTTCTCAATCTCGATCAGCTTCGGTGCGAGCTTCTCCTGCGCGTGGCCGAGAGACTTGATCAGCAGCACGGAGAATCCGGCCACGGCGAGCAGCACCACGCCGCCTATGGCGAAATGATGCGCACGTAGACGTTGCCAACGCGGCGCGAATGCAAGCAGGCCTAGGACACCCAGTACCACCACCACTGCGTCGAAGCTTGCCCGTTGCCAATAGCTGCCGCCGAGATGCAGCCACATCCCAAATTCATCGAAGGTGAGCGCCATGCCAACGCCATAGACCAGCGCGCACAAACTTCGCTGCGCCTGATTCAACGGGGCGAAGAGCAGGACAGCCGCCACCGTCGCGAGCAAGAAAATGCCGTAATTCAAATGATGCACATGCGTCCCGCCCATATGTAAAAACAGATCCGGCATCCTGCGCGTCATGATCAAAATCACGAGAGTCCGGGATGCGACGAACGTCAGCAGAAACGCGAGAAACGCCAGTCTCGCTAAATGCCGCAGCGGAGCAGCGGGGATGTTCGTCATGCCCCATCTTGTACTCCCGGGCCGACACTTTCGAGCTTCTAATTCTCGACTATATTGCTTGCCGCCCCGACTAATGGGCGCTACGAAGGGCCGCCGCCAGGACCGGATAAACACGGTCGTTAAAGAATTATCCGTCTGTCGCTGGCGAGAGCTGGTGCCGTGGAGCGTGTTGTTCTTTACAAGCGCTCGACTCGGTTTCAAGATCGGCCCGTGAAATTCACGGTGCGATTGAGGCCGCGCGCTCTCGTTCTGATCGCTGGCGCACTTTCTGCCTGTCTCCTAGTCCAATTCGTGCCCGCACAGGACACGGTCGAGAAAGATACGCCTCATGGCGGATTGAAGAAATGGATTGACCTACTACCCGGGGGAGAACAGGCCAAATTGAGGGCCGTTCACGCCCTGGCGATGGAGGATCCAGCAGTTCGAGCTGCCGACGAAAAGCGCAAGCAAGCCGAGAAGGAATTTCATGATATTTTGCGGGCTGCGATGCTGAAGATAGATCCGGCGGTTCAGCCGATTCTTGACAAAATGCCTGAGCCAAAAAAACATCATCATCGGTGGTAGCAACCCGGCCCCAATCCGGGCAGCCGTATGAAGCGAGTTTCTGACGTTTGGAGAGGTCGTCTGCTGTGGATTGCTTTCGAGCTTCTGTCGATCATTCCACCCTTTTTGCACTATCGGGTCGCCCAAGAGCGCATTTACATCATGGCGCACATTACTATCGACGGTATCGGATTTCTACTTGTACCACTGCTCGTGCATCGATAAGGGCAAGCCCGGAATGCTTTCCTACCATATTCGAGCCGGGCAATGTGGTTGCGCGTCTGTCCGCCGATGCTCGTGAAAACGCCGCCCGCTAAAATCTTGCCGTCCGCCTGCTAGCCCCGCAGCCGTGATTCAGCGCGTTTGGATACGAGGCGAGGATGCAACCCTGCGGCCAAACTACCCGACAACCCGGTTCCAATAGTCCCGGGCGCAGGCCCTATCGGAATACGAGATTAGACCTTGGGAAAATGAATCTTCAGCTTATAGCAAATAAAGAGAACCAGGATCGCGCCCAGTGTGGAAAAAATGAGGCCAGCCGGATGATAGCGTTCGTTTGCCGGGCGCAGAAACATGTGGGTAACGGTACCGCCAATGACCGATCCGATGATGCCGAGCACGATCGTCCAGAAAATCGTCATGTGCGCGTGCATCACCGCTTTCGCGATAACCCCCGCGATTAGCCCAACAAGAATATACCAGATTAAATGAAACATAATTCTTCCTGTGTCGTTTTCCCGCAGAACGTCGTCGAGTATCTCCAAGGATTTGGCAATTGACCAGACTTTTCACGAAAGAGAAAAAGAACAGCCCGAAGATCGGGTCTGATTTTGCGAAAAGCGGCGCTGTCCGCTTGCTGGCGGTCGGGCCTGGCTCTTTATCTCCAATCCCCGCTATGCGTTTGTCTCGCTCGGCGAGCGCGGTTTTGGAAGGCCGCGACTGGTTTTAGAGCAGCCGGTTATTTGGATTAACGCGGCAGGGGCGCGGTCCTTCGCAATCATGGAATTTCCAAATTTTTTTCTCTCACTCCCGTATGGATCGAGGCGCCCTCCTGTGCAGGGGTTCCCACGCCCCCAGGACCGGGTCTCCTTTTCGCCGCGCTAGAAATACCGTTGCAGCCCCTCCCCCGATTTCGAAAGCGTTCGTTCGCGCGTGGGCATGGACGGCGGAAGCCGTCGCGCCGCAAGGTCGCCGACCGATTCGGATCGGCAAGATTTGATTAGAAAGTATGGAAAACGCCAAACAACAAGCGCTTGCTCAACTTGGATCGAGCCGTCAGAGAACGCTAACGGTTTCGACGGTCTTCCGGCAGTGGGGCGAGGGGCACCGCAAAAACGAATGCGTTGTGCCGAGCATCCGATTAAACGGCAAATGGTTGGCTGCGCTCGGCCTCGTGTCCGGCCAGAAAATCCGCGTCATAACGAATGGCTCGATCATCACAATCGCGCCCGTCGACTAGGGTCGCGCGTTTTCGAGCGTTTGGGGACAAAAGAGACAATGCTTTTTGGGAAGAATCCGCTTGTGCGTTTTGCCCTAATCTTGTCCCGCTACGAGGCGTCCGGCGTTGTCTGAAAGCGAAAGTCCACCGGTCACTGCTGATTCAATCGGTGTCTCGTCAGAGACAGCCCTTTTGCCCTGTTCCCCTCGATGATTTGTCACTTTGGACAAACGGACGCCGGGATGACAGCTTGGACATTCCAAGCCGCCCCGGCTGCCCTGCTCTTGTGTTGCCGGGCTGCAAGGATTCGTTTGTCATGCGGCTTGGCCGAACGTAATAACGTTTGCGGGTTTCACGCATGGCTTAATTTCCCAATACTTTGCTGCATCCTTCGCCTTAACGACTTTGCGATAGTGCCGGATGACGATATTCGCGTTGGTATGCCCCATCTCTTGCGTCAGTGCGGGACCATCCTTGAAATGGGCAAAGCTGTAGCTCGCGAAGCCGTGGCGTAAAGCGTTTTTCGGCCAGTCGGTGATTCCCGCAGATTTTCGGGCGGCGGTCAACAGTTCACGGTAGTTCGACGGGGAGACTGCGCCGCTCTTCTTTGCGAACGGGCGCAACCACGCGGAGAGATTCTCGCGAATTTTTACGTATCGGCGCTGAGCACTCTTGGCTTTCTCGGGCGTGACCGTGATTTCGGAGTCGTCCAAATCCACGTCGGACCAATCCAGTTTCTCCAATTCGGCGCGTCGCAATCCCGCGAAAGCGCCGATAGCCAAAAATGGGACAAGTTCGGGTGGCGACGCTTCGAGAAGGCTTGCAGTCTGCGCGACCGTCAAAATCCCAACAGTTCCTTCGATCTGCTTGGCTTTCGCGGTCTTTTTCACCGGGTTTTCCGCGCAATAGCCGCGATCTTTCGCGTAGTTAAATGCAACCATCAGAACGCGACGGAAGTTATTGCGGGTGGTCGCGGCCACACCGAGGGACCGGAGCCAGTCGTCAACTTCCGTGCTTGTGATTTCCGCGACCTTTTTTCCGTCGAACGCTTTTGTAAATTGGCCGAGCCGACTCTTTAGATCGCTGAGGTAGCGCTTGCTCGCGCCATCGGCTTTTTTCGCTTTGATCAATTCCTTAGCAAGTTCGGATGGAGTGCAGGTTCGATTCGTCGCTTGAAGGTGAGGTAAACAGAAAGCAACTGCGTCTCGGATCGTCTTACCGAATGGCTTCAAGGCTTCCGTGCATTCGCGATATTCGGAACGCTGCGTTTCAGTGAACGATAATCCTGCGGTGCCGTAATTCTGTTGCTCAATTAGCTTTTGCTCTAGGAACGTTTCCGCTTCCAATTTACCAGGGTCGTCTTTCCCTCGACCTGCTGATTTGAAGAACTGTCTGTTGCGACCCCTTCCGGTTTTGGGCCATATTACGCAGTAATAGGCGTCGCCATTGATCTTGGTTTTCGTGAGCCGAGTGGTGGTTTTGCGCATCTAAACAAGAGACTAGCAGAGTTCGCTTAAAAGTCAAGTATCAGACAAGTAAATGTTACTTGCCTGCTGAACCTACGGCCTTAAAATCCGTTGGGCTTAACGGCCCGTGCCGGTTCGAGTCCGGCCATCGGCACCCTCTGAGCACCGGGCTCTAACAGGGGTCATACGGTTTGCCGCAGTCAGGGCAAATCCACACACCTTTTGTGTCATTGACGGCGTTATGGCGCGCACCGCAGTTGGGGCACACAGAAAACATTCGAGTGCTCCGGCCGCCTACCTCGCCCTTTTTCGCGGCAGCCTTCTCCGCGATTTCGCTACTCTCATTTTTCTCAGTCATACTCTCTTAATACGACCGCGGCAGTTTGGATTGCAATGAATAACAGATCGGATCGGAATTGACTGTCGGAATTGTTTGAGGAAAATGCATAGCGCTTTGCGAAGACTGTCATTAGCAAAAGTCATAGCCTCCGCCGCGGTGACGCCGACGATTCTTGCTCCTGCGGCGAGAAAAAGCGATCATGAGCAGGATCAGGAGGGGAACGGTGGATAAGCCGCAAGATTGCCGGCCTGATCCGTGTTAGATGCCATGAAGCATTTTCTTTTTGCTGAATTCCCTCTTCTCATTCCACTGACCGCCCGAAGTGAGGTCACGGATCTCCCACCAAGAGATGATCAACAAGTGTTCAGAAGGCTGTAAGCCCGTTAAACGAATACCTACCACGCGACGAAGAGCTGACGGCGACTTCTTGCTAATCCCAATGAAAATAACATTGCTTCTGGCCTGCGTTTGCCTCTCAACGGCGCCCGCTTTTGCCACATCGCCCGGCGAAGAGTACAAACTTGCCGATGGCGCGATAATCATTGAAACGCAGCCTGTCACGCCTAACCGGTCGCTGATTTTGTGGATGGTTCGCCCAACGAAGCATCCGCGTGACACGCCTGCCGATCCTTACACGTGTCCAGAATACACGAGGGGAAGTTACTACAGTGGCGCCACGAGGGTATCATTAGTCGACCCTCAAACGCGCAGAGTCATCAACACCGTGAAGATCTCGCAAGAACTTGGCGAGGGAGGGGATGGATTCGATATTCCCTACAATATCCGGTCAGACTATTACTATCACGTCGAAGGTGTGCCGAAGGAGACTGAAGGAAAACCTACTATTATGTGGTTGAGAGATTACAACGGAGACGGCAAAGCGTGGGAGTTCGCCCTGTTTGATGCCCAGGCGTGCATGGGGCTTGCGACAACCTTGATTGGATACAGCGAACGCCAGGACAAGGTCGTTCAATATGAAACTCGCCTGGTCGTGACGCATTCGAAAAGAAAACGTTCAGTCACAACTGAACATTGGACGGATTACCTATTCAGTGAAAAACCAACGGGTCCAGGTTCCTGGAAGTATGAGATCGATTATCGAGGCAGAGGCGGTTTGCTCGACCAGTACGAGATCCATTACGACAAACAAGCGGAGAGGTTTGAGGGCAAGCTTGTAGAGACAGGCGGCGAATAAAGCAAGCAACGCTGCTAACCTGGCCAAGCCAGACGGCTAACGGGGACTGTACGGGTGCTCCCTTGGATGGGTGAGAATGAACTTGCAAAGGCCGCTTCAATCCTTTGCTCTCTCATCATGCCTGCGACTGACCGACCACTTTTTATTCCGGTCATCCTCGGGACACCGAGGCAGGGAAGGCGTAGTGCACATCCGGCGCATCTGGTGTTGGAGGAGACGAAAAAGCGCGCCGGTGTCGAGACGGAGCTGATCGATGTGCGAGCGCTGCACATGCGCCTGGATGACGCCGGGGAGGAGATGAAGGATCCGGCGTTCTCCGCGACAGTCGCGCGGGCGGACGCGCTCATCTTGATCGTGCCGGAGTATAATCACGGTTATCCGGGGCTTCTGAAACACGCACTCGACATGAATCTGAAGGAGTACATTCACAAAGCTGTCGGGCTTTGCGGCGTTTCGGCAGGGCCTTTCGGTGGCTCGCGCGTAATCGAACATTTTCTCCCGGTCATGCGCGAGCTGGGACTGGTGACCACTTTTACGGACGTGAATTTCAGTAACGTGCAAAAGATTTTCAATGAAGACGGGGAGTTACTCGACAAGAGTTTCGTGCGCCGCGTGAACAATTTTCTCGACGAGCTCTTGTGGATGGCGCGCGTCTTACGCCACGGCCGCGAAAGCATCGCACCGCGATAGTCGCGCTGCGCATGTCGATGGGCCGGCCGGTTGAGCAGCGGATGAAAGAGCTCGGCGTCCTTGAGTCTGAGCTCGAGGAGGTTTTCGCACGATCGGGCGGGCCAGGCGGCCAAAACGTCAACAAGGTGTCGACTGCGGTGACGCTGCGCCACTTGCCATCGGGGCTGCGGGTCACGGTCCAGGATTCACGCTCGCAAGCTCTCAATCGCAAACTCGCGCGAGAGAGGCTGCTTGATGCGATTGAGCGGCACCGGCAGGACGAGCGGGCGCTTGAGCTCAGTCGCCGTGAAAAGATACGCCGCCAGCGCTCGCCACGTCCACGCGCCTTGAAAAGGCGAATCCTCGAAGGGAAGCGACGGAGGTCCAAACTGAAAAAGTTGAGGACGAGTATCGATGATTGAAACAGATCGCGATTTGCTTTCCAGCGTTTGGGCGAAGGGGACCAGTCTCTTGATCAGAAAATCTTCGCTCGAAATACATCTAGCCGAGGGACCTGCACCGATTTGTCCTTGAAGGAACAACTCCAACTATGAAAAAACTTATTATTCTTACTCCACTGCTTGCGGTTGCCGCCGTGCTCCTGACTTCGTGCACCACGGTCGTTGAAAAACCAGTCCCAAGCACCACCACGACCACGACACATTCGGAAACGATGAAGAAGGTTCCGTCGACGAGCACCGAGAGCACGACGACACGTTCGTCCGGCAATTACTAGACTCGCTTCAAGCGAGCAAAGTCAGAAAGGGACACGCTCCGCGTGTCCCTTTTTCTTTTAGGCGGTTGTTGTCGGCGCTGAGTCTGGCTCGACTTCAGTGCTCTCCTGGCTCACCACAGGCGCGATCGCCTGTAGTTTTTCCACACCGCGCAAATCCATCAGCTTCACCCCCATCGTGTTTCTCCCGACGGCCCGAATCTCTTTTACGCGCGTTCGCACCATCTGGCCCTTGGTCGTAATCAGCATCAGCTCATCATTCTCAGTGACCGTGAGCGCACCAACGACATTGCCAGTTTTTTCGCCCGTTTTCATCGTGATGATGCCTTTGCCTCCGCGCGACTGGCGCCGGTAGTCGTCAAACGGTGTCCGTTTTCCGATTCCGTTCTCGCCCGCGACCAGCAGCATGGCGTTTTGATTCACGATCGCGATGGCCACAATCAGATCGTCCTTCTCCGGGCGAATCCCCCAAACGCCGACAGTGTTACGTCCTTGATCGCGCAATTGCTCTTCATGAAAACGCAAGCTCATGCCCTCTTTGGTGATAAGCACGATCTCGTTGTCGCCATTCGTTAGCTTCGCGTCGATCAGGCAATCATCTTGTTCTATTTGGATGGCGATGATGCCGCCTTTCCGAACGTTGCTGTAATCCGAGAGGTTCGATTTCTTCACGATCCCGGACCGCGTCGCGAAGACGATGTGAAAATTCTCGTCCCACGTTTCGTCCACGATGTTCGCGCCCGTTCCTGACTTTCTTGCCTGAATTCGAATCGTTGCCGCGATTTTTTCGTCGGCGCGTAATTCGAGCAAATTGGCGATCGAACGACCCTTGGATGCGCGACCCATTTCCGGAATTTCGTAGACTTTCTCGACGTAAGCGCGTCCGGACGCCGTGAAAAACATTAAGTAATCGTGCGTCGTGGCGGTGAAGAGATGCTCGATGAAATCGCCCTCTTCTTCTTCCGTCGCACCCTCGCGGGTCGTCATCCCGATCACGCCCTTGCCGCCGCGCCGTTGCGCGCGAAACGCGCTCACGGCGGTGCGTTTGATGAAGCCTCCGTGCGTGATGCTGATGATGCAGCCTTCGTTCGCGATGAGATCCTCCATGTTGATCTCGCCTTCATCCGGCACCAGCTGCGTCAGCCGTGGCCCAGCGTGTTTGTCGCGAATGTCGCGCAGCTCTTTCTTGATGATCTGAAAGACGCGTGATTCCTTCGCGAGGATATCGCGCAGGTCCTGGATCGTATCGATCAACTCCTTGTATTCACCGGTGATCTTTTCGCGTTCGAGACCGGTGAGCTGATAAAGGCGGAGCTCGAGAATCTGATTCGCCTGATGTTCGCTGAAGGCATAACGCCCTTCGACCAGGCGGGCTTCGTTCCGGATCAGGATGCCGATTTTTTCCACCTGCTTTCGTGTGAATTCAAATGCGAGCAATTTTACTCGTGCTTCATCGCGGTTGGCTGAGCCACGAATGATCCGGATGAATTCATCCAGATTCGCCAGCGCGATGAGATAACCTTCGAGCGTTTCCGCGCGGTCCTCGGCTTTGCGCAGCTCAAAGCGGGTCCTGCGCAGGATAACTTCGCGGCGATGATCGATGTAGGCCTGGTTCGCTTGCTTGAGCGGCAGCAATTTCGGACGGCCGTGATCGATCGCCAGCATGTTGACCGCGAACGAGCTTTCCATCGCGGTATGCTTGTAAAGATTGTTGATGACAATCTTCGGATTCGCGTCGCGCTTCAGTTCGATGACCACGCGGGTATTTTCGTCCGATTCGTCCCGGATCGCCGTGATGTCGGTCAACACCTTCTCATTCACCAATGAGGCGATGCGCTCGACCAGCGTTGCGCGGTTCACGTTGTAAGGAATCTCAGTGATAACGATCTGCTCGCGATTGCCCTTCAGCTCTTCGACGCCGGCTTTGCCGCGGACTTTCATGCCGCCGCGGCCGGTCTCGAGATATTGTTTGATGCCCGCGAGGCCGAGGATGGCGCAACCGGTCGGAAAATCCGGGCCCTTCACGTGCTTCATCAGGCCATCAAGCGTGATGTCCGGATCATCGATCTGGGCGCAAATTCCGTCGATTACTTCGCCCAGGTTGTGCGGCGGCATATTGGTCGCCATGCCGACCGCGATGCCGGTGCCGCCGTTGACGAGGAGGTTCGGGAATGCTGCGGGAAATACGGTCGGTTCAGTGCGGGTTTCGTCGTAGTTCGGGACAAAGTTGACCGTGTCCTTGTCCATGTCGGTCATGAGCGCGGCGCCGAGATGCGTCATGCGCGCCTCGGTGTAACGCATGGCCGCCGGCGGATCGCCTTCGACCGAACCGAAATTTCCCTGGCCATCGACGAGTGTTTCGCGCATTGCCCAAGCCTGGGCCATGTGGACGAGCGTTGGGTAAATCACCGCTTCGCCGTGCGGGTGATAGTTACCGCTCGTGTCACCGCAAATCTTCGCGCACTTCCGGTGCTGCCGGTTCGGGAAAAGCGAGAGATCATGCATCGCATAGAGGATGCGGCGTTGCGACGGTTTCAGTCCGTCCCGCGCATCGGGCAGCGCGCGAGAGATGATCACCGACATCGAGTAATCGAGAAACGACCTCGACACTTCCTCGGCGACGTTGATCAGCTCTATTTTTTCGTTCGGGTTATACATTTTGGCAGGTCGCGTTACTAACGCGCATCACCGCTCTCATCCCTCGCTTCGCTCGGGATGACAGGCACCTTACACATCCAGATTGCGAACATTGAGCGCGTTGTCCTCGATAAACTGGCGACGCGGCTCGACGACGTCCCCCATCAGGATGGTGAACATTTTGTCCGCGTCGACGGCGTTGTCGTCGTTTAGATCGACTTTCAGGAGTTTGCGCTTTTCGGGATCCATCGTCGTGCTGAAGAGCTCCTTCGCGTTCATTTCGCCCAAGCCTTTGAACCTTTTGATCTGCACGCCGCGCCGCCCGATTTCGACAATCTTCTGGTGGATCTCGGGAATCGAGAACAACGGATGCACCGTCGCTTTTTCGCCTTCGCCTTCAATCAACTCAAAGATCGGGTGATCGCTCGCCGCATAGTGGTCGACCTTCAAACCTTTGCGTCCGAGCTCCGCGATAATTTTTTGGATGGTGGCGGACTCGTGTAATTCCACCAGCTTCGCGCGCCGTCGAACACCGCCGTTGGATTTAACCGGAACCGTGGTGAGCGGCAGCAGTTCCTGCCCCATCTCGGCGTCGAACAAATTTAGGTCGAGGTTCTCTTCATGAAATTCGCGGACCTCGCGCTGATCGTGGAAGTACCGGACCGACTCCTCGTTTCCTTCCCGCACTTTCACGAGATGGGCCGGGAGCTTGCCGCTCTTTGGGTCGCGCGCCGCGAGGTAGCTTTCAAAGTCGCCACCGTGCCGCCGCACCGACTCACTCAGCTTCGCCAGTTTCTCCAGCGATTCGAGAATGTCTTTGAGCTGTGCGGCGCTGAGTTCTTTATTGTCGGCCAGGTTTTTGAGACGGACATCCTCGGCGCCTAACGAGATCAAAATCTTGTTCAACTGGATGTCGTCGTCCACGTACTCCTCGCGTTTCTTGCGCTTGATCTGGTAGAGCGGCGGTTGAGCGATATAGATTTTCCCGGCGCGCACGAGCTCTGTCATTTGCCGGTAGAAAAATGTGAGGAGCAGGGTGCGAATATGCGAACCGTCGACGTCCGCATCGGTCATGATGATGATTCGCCCGTAGCGAAGTTTCGTGATGTCGAATGACCATTCGTCCTTGGCGGTGTTCTCGTCTTTCGGCTTTCCGATCCCGGTCCCGATCGCGGTAATCATCGACTGAATTTCCGTATTCTTGAGCGCTTGATCGAGGCGGGCCTTTTCCACGTTGATCAGCTTGCCGCGAATCGGAAGAATCGCCTGGTAGCGCCGGTCGCGGCCTTGCTTTGCCGATCCACCGGCCGAATCGCCCTCGACGATGTAAAGCTCGGTCAGCTCCGGATCGCGCTCCGAGCAATCCGCCAATTTCCCGGGGAGACCGCCACCAGTCAGCGCGCCTTTGCGAATTGTTTCCCGTGCCTTGCGGGCGGCTTCGCGGGCGCGCGCCGCCGTCAGCACTTTATCAAAGATCCGTTTCGCGATAGGCGGGTTCTGATCGAAGAACGTCATCAACCCGTCGTAAACAACCGAGTTCACGATTCCGTCGATTTCCGTGTTCACGAGTTTCACCTTCGTCTGCGATTCGAAACGCGGATTCGGCAGCTTGATGCTCAGAACGCAAATCAAACCTTCACGGACATCGTCGCCGGAAATTGCGGGGTCCTTGTCTTTCAAGAGGCCATTCGACTTCGCGTACTGGTTGACGGCCTTTGTGAGCGCGGTGCGGAAGCCCGTCAGGTGCGTTCCACCGTCCGGGTTTGGAATCGAATTGGCGAACGGGAGAATCTGATCGTTGTAGCTGTCGTTATACTGGAGGACGACGTCGACAAACACTTCATCGCGCTGCCGCGAAAGCACCACCGGTTTCGGGTGAATGACCTGCTTGTTTTCCCCGAGTTGTTTTACGAACTCTTCAATCCCGTGTTTGTAGAGGAAGGTTTCCTTTTTCGGTGAATCGCCGCGCTCGTCGGTGAGCGTGATCTCCAGCCCTGGATTGAGAAACGCGAGTTCGCGCAACCTTGAGGCCAGCCGCTCGAATTTGAATTCTGTCGTGATCGTGAAAATCGTCGGATCGGGGAGGAACGTGACAAGCGTTCCGGTGTTCTTCTTGCTGCTCTTGACCTCGCCGATGACTTCCAGCTTCTGCGTGGTCTTGCCCCTCTCGAAGCCCATCGCGTAAATTTTTCCGTCGCGGGAAACCTCGACCTTGAACCAATCGGAAAGCGCGTTCACGCATTTCGCACCGACCCCATGAAGACCGCCCGAGTATTTGTAAGCGCCCTGCCCAAATTTGCCGCCCGCATGCAAATTGGTCAGGACCAGCTCGACGGCCGGCATCTTGAATTTCGGATGCATGTCGACGGGAATGCCACGGCCGTTGTCACGGACTGAAACTGAGCCGTCCACATGGACGGCCACCTCAATTTTTGTGCAGTAGCCCGCGAGATGTTCGTCGATCGAGTTGTCGAGAACCTCGAAAACCATGTGGTGCAAACCGCGCTCATCCGGATCTCCGATGTACATCCCCGGCCGTTTGCGAACGGCCTCGAGCCCTTCGAGTTTGTCGATCTGCGCGGCGTCGTATTTCTGACTGGTTGCGATTCCGGTGGCTGCGTCTACAGCGGATTTTCCGAGGGAAATTTCGTCTTGGGCTTGGAGCATAAATGCCTGTCGACCGACAGTAAAAAAAGATAGGCGAAAGTGGCGCTGCGAACAACTAATATCTTGGGTGCAGAGAGGCCTATTTTCCGCTACAAATGGGGGGCGCTCAACGGGCACGGCCCACTATCTTGTGGTTCGAGAGACGCTCTACGCTGGGCTGTAGCCGTCGCTCTGTGGGCGGCGTTTTGTTCGGCGAAATCTTCCCGGCGCTTCGCGCAGCGAAGTGGCTACAGCGCATGACTTGACCAGTGCACCCACGCCTCCGAAAATGCCGGCCACCCATGCGATTTCAAACTCTGTATGAAGCACGATGGATCTTTGCCGTGCTGGTGCTTCTCGGAGTCGCGAGCTGTTTTGTTTCGCTCTGGCTTCTCCTGCCGATTCTCTTGCTTTTCGTTTATACGATTTCGTTTTTCCGTGATCCGGAGCGCGTCGCTCCCGCAGATCCCGATGCCGTTCTGGCCGCGGCTGACGGCACGGTCGCCGATATCGTCGAGATCGAAGAAACTGAAGTGCTGAATGCGCAAACGCGGCGGGTCGGAATATTTCTTTCCGTCTTCGATGTGCACACGAACCGCGCTCCCATGGACGGACGCGTCATTTATCGAAAAAGCCATGAAGGCCTTTGTCTCGACGCGCGTCATCTCGACTGCACCACGAAAAACAGAGCGATGACCTGGGCCTTCGAGAATCCGCGCGGCATCATTGTCGTCCGGCAACTGACCGGCATGATCGCACGAAGGATTGTCGGTTGGGCGAAGGTGGGGGACGAACTCAAAAAGGGCGAGCGCTTCGGGATGATTCGCTTCGGCTCGCGAACAGAAGTATACTTGCCGCTCGATGCCGTCGTCCTTGTGAAGGTGGGGGATCGGGTGACCGGCGGTTCGAGTGTGATTGCGCGACTTGCGAGAAAATGAGCCAGCCGAACCCCAAGATTTATCTCCTGCCGAATCTCATGACGGCGGGTAATCTCTTTTGTGGGTTCGCGGCCGTCCTCTGCATTTACGACGGGGCGCAGGAAGCCAACTACAGCGTGGCGGCCATGAAGTTTCACGACGCGATCTGGTTCATTCTCGCGGCGTGCATTTTCGATTTGCTCGATGGCCGGCTCGCGCGCCTAGGCGGACACGATAGCCCATTTGGCCGCGAGTTCGATTCGCTCGCCGACGTGGTTTCGTTCGGGATGGCGCCCGCGCTGCTCGTTTATCAGATCGTGTTGGGCGAATTCCAGAACCTCGGATGGATGATCGCGTTTGTTTATCTGGCCTGCGGCACGCTCCGTCTCGCGCGCTTCAATTGTGTTGCCGCGAATGGCGAAGCTGCGGGCGCCGACAAGAACTTTACGGGTTTTCCGATCACGGCCGCGGCCGGCGTGATTGCTTCGATCACGTTGTTTCTACTCTGGCTGGACGAAGGCCAGAGGACGATAGGCAGGTGGAAATATGCCCTCCCGCCGTTGATGCTTTTCCTGTCGTTCATGATGTTTAGCAAGTTTCGCTATCCCAGCTTCAAAGCGATCAACTGGCGCACGACGCAAACGACTCCGCGCTTCTTGTTCCTGATCGCGCTCATCGCCGTGACCGTGAAGTTCTATCAATGGATGGCGGCGATTGTTTTTCTCATCTACCTGCTCTACGGATTTCTGCGGCCGTTCCTGTCTCCCAGACGTCGGCGCGAGATCGAGGAAGAGATCGGCGAAGAACCTCCTGGTGAGACGGTCGAAGAAGCGTCTGAGCGTCTGTAGCGGCGGTCTATGACCGCCGAAAGAATTAGTGTCGGCGTCATGCTGTGCGGAATCGTTCGGCAGTCAGCGATTCAGTTGCGCGAGAATTTCCGGATCGCGCACGTCGGCCCAGTTGCCCGCTAACTCGAACGCCTGCACTTTGTTTCCAGCAAGCGCGAGATTACGAATCGCGTCGGTCAGCTCGAATTCGCCGCGCGGGGACCGCTCTAATTTGGCGATATAATCGAAGATGCTCGACCGGAATGCGTAAATGCCGGCGTTGTACCACGGACTTGCCGGCTCTCCCGGCTTCGGTTTTTCGCGCAAATCGATCAGCTCGAAATTTTCATTCACGAAAACTGCTCCGCCCTGGGTCACGTCTTCGTTTCGCTTTACGCTCACGACTGCTTCGGCTCCGGCCAGGGCGGCGCAAATGCGGGGATAATTTTCTGGCGCGATCAGAATGTCGCCGTAGCTCAGGACAAACGGATCGGATCCCACAAACTCGCGCGCCAGCTCGACAACTTTGCCGGTGCCATCTTGAACGATCTGCGTCGCGTATTGAAGGCGCGCGCCGAGTTTGGAGCCGTCGCCAAAAAAATTGCTAACAACCTCGGCATGCCAGCCAACGACGATCAGAATATCGGTCAGGCTCGCGTCGCGCAACCCTTCGATGATGTGTTGCAAGACTGGTTTACCCCGGACTTGCAGCATCGGCTTAGGGAGCTCGTCCGTCAGCTCGCACATGCGCGTCCCGCGACCGGCCGCGAGAAGAACAGCTTTGTCCACCTTCATGCGACCGTCCGATGCTTATGTGGATGATTCCTTGTCATTCTGAGCGGAGCGAAACGGAGTCGAAGAATCTCTCGTCGCAAATGATTGCGGGGCGGCACTAAGAATCGGGGGATGTTTCGACTGCGCTCAACATGACAGCCAAGGAGCGCGCGCGCCACGTCGGCATTTCGTCCGAACGGGAGTTTGGTTTGCTTTGCCGAGTGGATCGATTCATTGTCGCGCCATGCGGCTGGCATTTCTGGCAAAATATCGTGAAGCTGGCCTGCTCCTAATTCGAATCAGTATTGGTCTTCTTTTCATTCTTTACACCGCTCCCACGTTGATCGGTGGGCCCAAAGCGTGGGCACATTTCGGTGCAGGTGCGGGTCATTTTGGTTTGCACTCCCATTTTCAACTCTGGGGATTTTTGGGGTCACTCCTCGGCTGCCTTGGGGGAGTATTAATGATCTTCGGTTTGTTTTTTCGGATCGGTGTTTTGCTCGTTCTCGTCCTCGCCATCGGTCACGCGATCGCGGTGGAAAAAGGCACCGGTTTTCGCACCGCCTTCCCTTCAATCGAGATGTGTTTCGTGTTGGCGGGCATTCTCTTCGTCGGACCCGGCAAGTACAGCGTCGACAAGACATGACCTCAGACCATCGTCTTATCTTGCCGTGCCGGTTTTTCCGCCGACCGAGATTGCGGGCAATTCCATCTGCTTGATTAGCGCGGCGATCTTCGGAACTTCGTCGGCTTTGAGTTGCCCCCATTTTTTGAGTTGTTCGTCCAATCGATCGCTGAGCATTTTGAATACATCGTACTGCGGGCGGGTCGGACCGTAGTCGGCGTAATCGATCGTGCGGCCGAAGGTGTAGAACGCCTCGTTGAGCATGTTCGGGAAGGCGAGATTGCCCTCGGAGCCCTTCATGTTCACCTGGATCAATTGCTCCTCCACCGCCAACATTTCTTTGGCCAACTCATCCGCCGCGGTGAGGGTCGCTTTTAATCGCTCCTCTTCACCAAAGCGTTTGTGAAGCGACTGGATTTGCGTTTTCACGTCTCGAATTTCATTGACCGCCTGATGCAGTTCCCCGATCCGGGTTGCGACCTTGGACGATAGTTCGAACTGCTTCGGGAGCGTAGCTTCGGCGTCTTTGATCCGCGGATCGATCGCGAGATGCAACGGCGCGGTCTGGCTCTTTCCGTCAGCCGTCAGCCTCACCTGATAATTGCCCGGCAGCGCGAGCGGTCCGCGCGGTACTTCGCCAGCATAGAACGCACCAGGAGTCTGAACCGGATCGTCGTAATGCAGATCCCAGGCGAAACGGTTCATTCCTTCCGCGGCTGGAATTGTCCGGGGCGCTTCAACCTGGTCGGGCCACTCCGGCGGTTGATCGTTCTCCTTCTTTTCCTTGCTCGAAAGATGACGAACGAGTTTGCCCTGCGCGTCCAGAATATCGAGGACGACTTCGTCCTTCGCTGCGATTTTCAGGAAGTAATTGATGATCGCACCAGCGGGCGGGTTTTCTCCGACAGGCTGCCGCTTATCGATTTCGCTCGGATAATGTAAACGGAGCGCGGTCTGCGGCTGGTAGAGGATGACGTCCATCTGCGCCGATTGCGTGTTGACCTGACGCAGCGGCGTAATGTCGTCCAAAACCCAGAAGGAACGCCCGTGCGTAGCGACGACGAGATCGTCGTCCTTCACGACCAGATCGTGGATCGGCGAGACCGGTAGATTCAATTGGAGTGGCTGCCAATGCGCGCCATCATCAAACGAAACAAACATGCCTAGTTCCGTGCCGGCGTAGAGCAGTCCGCGTCGCTTCGGGTCCTCTCGCACAGCATGGACGTTCGCCCCTTCGGGAATGCCGGTGGTGATCGCGCTCCACGTTTTCCCCGCGTCGGTTGTCTTGAAAATGTATGGCTTTATGTCATCGAGCTTATGCCGGTCGATTGCGACATAAGCGATGTTAGCATCATGCGGCGACGGCTCGATCAAATCGACGGTGCTCCATTCAGGCATTTTCGGCGAAACGTTCGTCCAGTGCTGGCCCTCATCCATCGTCACGTGGACAAGTCCGTCGTCAGTCCCCGCCCAAAGCATTCCTTTTTTCAGCGGCGACTCTGTCAACGCGAAGATCGTATCGTAGTATTCGACAGACGTGATGTCGTTGGTGAGCGGCCCGCCGCTGGGCTGCTGCTTGCTCTTGTCATTGCGGGTCAGATCTCCGCTGATCTGCGTCCAACTGTTGCCTTGATCGGTCGATTTAAAAACGCATTCGGCCGCGGTGTAAATCGTGTCCGGATCATGCGGTGAAAGCAGCAGCGGTGAAATCCACTGGAAACGGTGGGCCAGATCGACCGCGCCGTGACCGGAGTTGTCGAGCGGAAGGACGCTCGCGTCGTGAGAGTGCTCCTTGTTCTTGTCGTAACGAGTAAGATATCCTTCGTTATTGGAATAAATGATGCGCCAGTCGCGCGGATCGGGAATGACGAAACCGCACTCGCCGCCGCCAGCCTGGAACCAGTCTTGAGCGCCGATCACGCCAGAATCGGTCCGGCTCGCGATCCCGACATTCGAGTTATCCTGTTGCGCGCCGTAGAGGTGATACGGAAACGCGTTATCCACTGCCACGTGGTAAAACTGCGCGGTCGGCTGGTTGTTTTGCGTTGTCCACGTTTTGCCGCCATCGGTCGAGATGCTCGCGCCGCCGTCATTCGCGTTCGCGATGCGCTGGGGATTATCCGGATCGATCCAAAGCCCGTGGTGATCGCCATGACGCGCGGGAAGCAGGGTGAATGATTTTCCGCCATCGACCGAGCGAAATAGCCCGGTGTTTAAGACGTAAACCGTGTCCAGTGCTTTGGGGTCCGCGTAAATCTTGCTGAAATACCAGGCGCGCTGACGAAAGCGGCCATCTTCATTCACGCGGGCCCACTTCGTTCCGCCGTCTTCGGAGCGAAATAATCCGCCCTCTTTCGCTTCGATCATTGCGTAAATGCGATTCGAGTCCGCACCGGAGACCGACACGCCGATCCGCCCCAGAATTCCTTCCGGCAGCCCATTGCCTTCCAGCCGTTTCCAGGTCGCACCGCCATCTTCCGATCGATACAACCCGCTGCCCGGTCCGCCGCTGGAGAAAAACCACGGCTGCCGGCGCGCCTGCCAAAGCGCGGCGAAGACGACGCTCGGATTATGTGGATCAAAAACTACATCGATCCCGCCCGTGTCCTGATCCTTACCCAGAACCTTTGTCCATGTCTTGCCGCCGTCCGTCGTGCGAAAAATTCCGCGCTCCTGGTTTGGACCAAACACATGGCCGAGTGCGGCGACGAGAACGATGTCGGCATTCTTCGGATGGACGATAAGCGCGCCGATGTGGCGCGTATCTTTCAGTCCGATATTTTTCCAGGTTTTCCCCGCGTCGACTGATTTATAAACGCCAGCGCCGTAGGAGATGTTGCCGCGAACGGCGGCTTCACCAGTTCCGACGTAAACGACGTTATGATCCGATGGAGCGACGGCGATTGCGCCGATGGATGAGATCGCTTCCTTATCGAAAAGCGGTGTCCAATTTGAGCCGCCGTCCGTGGTCTTCCAGACGCCGCCTGCCACTGCGCCGAAATAGTAAGTGCCGGGTTCGCCTGGGATGCCTTCCACGGCCAGCGCTCGGCCACCGCGGAAGGGGCCGACTTGACGCCATTGCATCCCACGAAAAAGCTTCTCGTCGATTGCACCCGTGGGCGGCGCCGCCGGATCTGCGGCACGCGCGACTGTTAGCAGCGAGAGGACTGCTACGAACGTGGGAAAAGCGCGGAACAAAGAGCGAGACGACATCTCACAAGGTGAGAGAGAAGACCCGCGGTTCAACCGGAATGTTCAGTCTGAAGCGACCAACCTTTGGCCGCGCGCCCTAACGCTTAGCCGGAAGTGGCGGCGGGGAGTACGAAACAATTTCGTCCTCGTCGATGATTCGGATCGGTTCGGGGATATTCAGTTTAAGGCCAGATGGAGCCTGTGCGTTCGCAGTACCGTTTCGTTTTTGAATCAGGTCCAGCTCCCGGCGCACTTTTCCTTTGTTCGTGCAAGAGAGCATCGCCGTTTCTTCAGTCACAATGCCGGCCTGATATGCTGCGATGAGCGATTGATCGAAGGTGTGCCAGCCGAGCGTCGAGCTAGCCTCGATGATTTCGCTGAAAGATTTGTTCTCCGATTCGCCGTAGATAATCGTTTCGCGTGTCCGCAAATTACTCCCCATGATTTCCGTGACGAGCAAACGTCCACCGGCGATCTTGTTCACGAGCCGCTGGCTGATGACGTAGCGGAGCGTCTCGGAAAGACGCTGGCGCAATTGCTGTTCCTCCTCACGCGGGAACATCCCCAGGATCCGGTTGATTGTCTGTCCGGCGTTAATCGTGTGCAGCGTGCTGAAAACAATGTGGCCGGTCTCTGACGCAGTCATCGCAATCTCTAGCGTTTCCGGATCGCGAATCTCACCGACCAGGATGGCTTTCGGGGCCTGGCGCAAGGCCGCGCGCAATCCATCCGCGAAGTTTGGAAAATCCTTGCTTAGCTCGCGCTGACTGATCGCGGCTTTTCCGTGGGAGTGAAAGAATTCGATCGGATCCTCCAGCGTTACGATGTGGATCTCCTGAGTGTGATTTAGTTCGTTCAGCATCGCGGCCAGGGTCGTGGTTTTGCCGGTCCCTGTTCCGCCGGTGACGAGAATGATCCCGTTTTTCTCTTTAACGATTTCACGAAATATCGGCGGCAGTCCCAACTTCTCGAGCGTCGGAACCTCCGATTGCAGCTTCCGCATCACGACCGCGTGTCTGCCATTCTGCTTGAAGATATTGACGCGAAATCGCGCGAGGTTTTCGATCGCGTAGCTGCAGTCACATGAGCCGGTGGCCGCGAATTCCATTTTGAGCTGTTCGCTTCCGTTCATGATATGGCCGGCGAGCTGTTCGATGAACAGCGGCGTCAAGACCGAACCCGGCCCATCGATGGAGAATTCACTCAGCCGGCCATAGGTCTCTACGAGAGGCGGTTTGCCCGAGATAAAAAGCAAATCAGAGATACCCTCCGCGTTCTGGAGCATGCCCGTCAGGAGTGAATCAACGATCTCGCGGTCCATGGCGTCGCGAGAAACAAAGCTAGGATCGTGCCCTTGGCTGGCGTTAAAGCGGACAGATGGGGACCGGTTGGACTGGGCCCTCCGGGTGCGATGTTCCTATGTGCGGGCTGGGCCCGACATTGTGGCGAGAATCTTCCGCAAGCGGTCCGGGTTGAACTTGGCGGTCTCGGGTGGCGCGTGACATTGCATTATTACATCCCCCGGTGGCGAGGTCGTGACTTCGTAAACATAAGTGAACCGGCGGGCGCCGCCGAAGGCTGAGACCGCGCCAGGATGGACAATAACAACACCGACAGAGCAATTTTGTTCATCAGCCAGGTGGAACTTCCAACGCGCCGTTACGGAGCTATCTCGAGCCGCCGCACCATGGCGGCGTCTGGCTCCGGCGTGACATCTTCGTTTGTCGTTCCGCGAACGTGTCGGGCTGCGTAATAGGAACCCACCACCAAAATGGCGGCGAGGACCTGCGCGAGGAGCGTCTCGTAAGTCGGAAAAACTGCAAACCACATTCCCAGCCAGGCGGGGACAGCGTTGACCAGCCATGGGATTTCCGTGCGCGAAATCCAGTGGGCCAATTGCATCTCCTGCGCTTGCTCGCCCACCATCACCAGCAACACCACTCCGAGAAGCACGCCAGTCGTGATGAGCATCTTTCGATACGGGAGACGTTGTTGGAGAACAAACGTCAGCACCGCGACCATCCCAGAAAGCGAGAGACCGAGTAGCGCGCCTTTCAAAATCACCCCGCCGCCCAACCGCAAGTTGTAGCTTTGCAGAAACAGCACCACTTCAAACCCTTCACGATAGAGCGAGGTGAATCCCAGTAAGACCAGACCCCACCACAAACGCGAGCGGCCGGTCCCTCTCCCGCGTACTTCTGTGAGGAGTGATTTCCGCCGGCGGTTGTGCGCACGAATCCAACCGCCCCAATAAATTTTGTGGAAAAACCAGTTCATAATGACCAGAAGCACGATGACCGCAAGCAGCCCGGTCGCCGCTTGCAGATCGAGCGCCGGCACATTGTCCATGAGCGAACCGACGATGCCCACGGCGATGATCCAGGTGATCAAGGTCGCGCCAAAGGCAATGCCGGCACCGATTGCGACAGGACGGCGATGCGTCTGTTTGGCGCCGGTCATGCTCGCTGTGATTGCAGCCAGCACGAGAATACACTCGAGACCTTCACGGAAAACGAGCACTCCAATGTCGAGAAATGCGACTGTGGGGCTCGTGTTAGGGCGAATCGGGTCGGGAGCGCCTTGCTCCGTTACGCCTTGCCAAACCAGGATGGCAATGACGGCGGCGGCTACGCAAAGGCTCGCGGCAACAATCGCCAAACTGCGTCGCGGCATCTTTCTCATGCGTCAGCAACCGAACCGGCGTCATGCCTTGCGATCGGCGTAATCCCTTTCACGCCGCAAAGTTACCATATGAGATTACGCCCCGCTGCCGTTCGCTTGCGTTTTTTTAGCGGAGTCTTGCGGAATACCGCTCTAAGCAACCGCGTACTGGAGCCCTTTTGTTGTGATTTGCGGCTGAGCGCGTAACATTTTCAGATGCGACGCCGGGATGGTTTCACTTTGATCGAGATTGCAATTGCAGTCGTGATCCTGCTAGTGATTCTCCTGCTGGCGGTGCCCAGCTTGACTGGCGTCCTGGCCGATCGCCGGCTGCGTCGATCGCTCGATGATGTGAATCGTCTCGTCCTGCAAGCGCAGGAACGCAGTATCTCGGAACGTCGCTCTTATCTCATCGTCTGGCGCGATAAACAATTCGCGCTCCGTCCGGAAGGATTCCTAAAAGGGGAGGATCGGAAACCGGTGGCGACTATCAATTGGCAAAAGGGAGAAGCTGTCACGCTCACGTTCCCGGCTGCAATCGAGGAGGAGCCGCCCTCAGAATGGGTATTCTGGCCGTCGGGAAACTGCGAGCCGGCCGTGGTGACGTATCGCGGGGCTAATGGCGCCTGGAGAGCAAAATACTCGGCCCTCACGGCGCGGCCGGAACTGGTGAATTATGCGGTGCGTTAAACGCCCAGCGCGGGCTTTCGCGCTCTACGAGGTCCTCCTCGGTATGGCGATTTTCAGCGTGGGCGTGCTCGTGCTCGGCCGCTCGGTGCAAAACTGCCTGAATGCGAGCGTGCTCAGTTCGGAAGAGGATCGGGTCCGCCAGATCCTGTCGAATCGGATGGCCGAGCTCCAGGCGAGTCCCGGATTACCCGACGCGAACAAACAGACAAAAATCGACTCTGGCTACGGCGAAGTGACGCTGATTCAAAGGTCTGCGCCCGCCGAGTTGAAGGATGAAAAGGGTTTGGAGATGAATGGAATGATTCGCGTGACCCTGAGCGTGGAGTGGACTCGCGGCCGCAACGCCCAATCGAAGAAGATCGAATTCTATGTCTATCGTAATGGTTAAGCGCGACCGCTGGCGGGGGTTCACGCTGCTCGAGATCGCGCTCGCCGTGGCGATCCTCGGGATGATGGCGCTCGTGATCTATCGTTTCGTGGCCACGAACCTCACCATCATGCGGGTTTCTTCGGAGGAGAGCGCGGCCGAGGCGCGTTATTCCGGTCTGATCAGTCTTGTCACGGCGCAACTGAACGACCTGCCAAGCGGGGTGGGGGCGCTCAGTGGCGAACCGTTTAAGTTCAACGATCGGCCGCGAGATGAGATCACCTGGATATGCGGTAGTGGGCCGGGGCTTGCAACACGCTACGCCCCGGGCGAGTTCCTCGTCACCATGCGGCTGAGGCGGGTCAGCGAAAAGAGCGACCAGATGGAGATCGGATTCACGCGCAAGCCGCGGGAGACGGCCGATGGAGAAACGGAAGGCACGACCTGGGTCCCGTTGCTCGACGACGTGCGCAGCCTGCAAATTCGCTATTTCGATCCGCGTTTAAACGCGTGGGTGGAACGATGGACCGATACGGTCACGTTGCCACCACTCGTTAGGCTGGTGATCGGCCGGCCTGGCCGGACGCCGCGGGAGGCCGTCATCGCACTCCTGCGGACTCCGCTGCCGCTGATGCCGCCAACGCTGCAACCTCCGCCAGGGCAGCAACCTCCGCCAGGGCAGCAACCGCCGCCAAAGCCGAAATAATGGAAGCTTTTCGCCAGAACCAGCGCCGCGGCGCTGCGCTCATGCTGTCGCTTTGGGCGTTATTCTTGCTCAGCGCGATGGTGATTTCGTGGGCGCTGGACATCGATTCGCGCCTGACCCTGTCCGGTCACGCGAATCGGATTCTCGAGGCGGAAGCGTTGGCCTGTTCGGGGGCGGAGGTCGCAATGTGCCCCGGCACCAAACCAGGTTTGCCGGCGCTGGAGGGAGGATTCGGAAGAGATCAAAGATACCAGGCGCGCATCACGGGCGAGGGGGGGCGACTAAACATAAGGTGGCTGCTGACCGGCGAAAATCCGGCCCACCTCGAAGTTTTACGAAAATACCTGGAGATCAAAGGGGTCGAACTGAATGACCGCGACCGAATGATTGATACCCTGCTCGACTGGGTCGATCCCGATAACCTCGTGCGCCTCAATGGCGCCGAAGACGAACCGGGTTATAAGCCTGCGAACAGGATGATCACTCACCTTGAAGACTTGAAAAAGATCAAAGGCTGGGAAGAATTCACTTCCGCGAAGGATTGGGATTCCGACCTTACGCTGGACAGCACTGGCCAAATCGACATCAAGTGGGCTCCTCGCGATGTTCTCCTCGCCCTGCCAGGAGTGAGCGAGGATCGGGTCGATCAATTCCTGACGCTCCGTTCCGGACCGGATGGAATCGATGGCACAGAGGACGATCCGCCGGTCGCCCAAGCATTACTTGCACTGGGCATCCCGCAGCAACAGCTTGGTGACCTCGTCTCTCAGACGGGAGATACAACGTTCAGGGTGGTCAGCGTCGGAAAATCCGGCGACGTCACGCGGACAGTGCAAATGGTGATCCTAAAACTGGGTAATTCTGTTCAATTGAAATCGTGGAAGGAGTTTTGATATCGAGCCAGCATCGCAACGAATTTATTTGATACCGGCCGCGACCGGCTGGAACCTGGTGCGTTTTGCCCAGCACAGCAGTGCATGGGAAGTGCGGGGCCTGGCGACGCTGGAGGAGGCGGGGGCGCTACTGAAGCCGGGCGAGGATTTCGTTCTCGGTCTGCCCGTGGCGGTGGTGCTCGCGCAACGACTCCGCCTCCCCACGATCGAACGCGACGAGTTCGTCGAGATGGTCCGCATTCAAATCGAGAAGGCCATGCCCTACTCGACGGAGGAGATGACGACTGACTCCGAGATCATCTCCCAGACAGAGGAGGGCAGCATCATTTCAGCTGTCGCCGTCCATAATGAGAAACTTTCTGAACTC
>DASVJK010000122.1:0-4972 GCA_036385955.1 Chthoniobacterales bacterium
CTTAGCTTTGGGCAAAGCAGCCGCGAAAAATGGACGGCACCAGCCCGTGCGGCGGCCAAAAAGAATCCCGTTACGGTAAATGACACTTCGATTGCGTTGGGTAGGAAAATTTACGAGCGGCAATGTCTTCCCTGCCACGGCGTACATGGCAAAGGCGACGGCCCGACCGCGGCGCACTTGGAAAAGCGTCCTGGCAACCTTTCGAGCCCCAAACTGTGGGAGCAAAGCGATGGCGCGTTGTTCTGGAAAGTGAACGAGGGCCACAAGCCAATGCCGACATTTAAAAACATTATGAGCGACGAGGAGCGCTGGCCGGTAATCAATTACGTCCGCACGCTCGCGCCGAAACCCGCCGCTTTAGATCAACCCAAAGGAGAAACCAAGCCATGAAACACATCACGATAGCCTTACTGACGTTCCTGTTCGCCGTTGTTCTTGCCGCGCCTCTCCTGGCCGACGAGATTTGGACCGCCCCCGCTCGCGCGGGGGCCAAGAAAAATCCCGTTCCCGCCGATGCAACCTCAATCGCGCGAGGCAAAACCGTCTTTGTTGCCGAATGTGTAACCTGCCACGGCACTTCGGGAAAAGGTGACGGACCGCAGGCGAAGGATTTGGAGAAAAATCCGGGCAATCTCACCAAACTACAGGGCCAAAGTCCGGGCGCTCTTTTTTGGAAAGTGACCGAAGGCCGAAAACCTATGCCGTCTCTTGGCCAGAAGTTGACCGAACAACAACGATGGGACGTCGTGAACTACATACAGACACTTGGCAAGTAACCAGCTGGAGCTTTAACTAATGAGAACTCTCTTCCCCGTTTTACTGACATTACTGCTTCTGGGCAGCACAGGCATTTATGCTCAAGAGAACAAGCCACCCAGCGAAGACTACGTATCCCGTGCCGAGTACGACAAACTAAAATCGGAACACGAAGCCATGAAGGAAGAGCTGGAAGGGCTGAAAACAACAGTCCGGCAGATGGCGAATGGCACCGTGCCCGCTCCAGCCGAAGGGCCTTCGACGACAACGAAAGCGCTGGACGGAAAGCAAGTCGTGACCGAGGCAACCCCCCAATCGGATCTCGATGCACTTCACAAGGAGGTGGATACGCTCAAGTCGGAGATCAAGGGCGTAGTTCCTGGAACGACGAAATTTCTCCTCGCTGGTTACGGCACGGCCGGCTTTACCGCGCGCAGCGGTGAGGATCCTTTTTTTGATGCCTCCTTCAACGCTATTTTTCTCTGGAAGTTGACCGATCGGCTTCTGTTCGAAGGGGAATTGGAGTTCGAATTCGAGGACGGAAATACCACGACTAATTTGGAGATAGCGCAAGCCTCCTATCTCCTGAACGACTATATGACAATAGGTGTCGGCCGGTTCCTGAATCCGATGGATTACTTTGTAGAGCGGCAACACATGAACTGGGTGAACAAATTTCCCGACAAACCATTGGCCGTTTACGACGGTTTGCTGCCCGAGTCGGAACTAGGCGCACAGTTGCGCGGTGTCATTCCAATCGGCCCGACCAAACTTGAGTACGCGGCTTTTGTGGCAAACGCGCCTGGTCTAATCACTACTCCGGGCGATTTTAGCACTTTAGGCATGCTCGACTTTGACAACCTCGCCAACGCTGGCGGACATGTCGCCGTCGGTGGTCACGTCGGGTTTATTCCGATTCCGGAATTGGAAGTGGGGTACGGAATTCAACGCTCAACAGTCGGCCCGCGCGACCAGGCGGTGGAGGCAATCCTGCAATCGGTCGATTTTAATTACGTGCGTGATTCGACACTGCTCAAGGGCCTGATCAATTTTCGCGCGCAATGGGTTTGGTCGCATGTCGGGCATTTCATTTACGATCCCGATGGCGGGCAAGGCTTCGGTCCCTTCGAGTTTAACAACAACCGCAATGGCGGTTATGTGCAATTAGCCTATCGGCCCACAGGGTTCGGCAACATCATCAAGAATTTTGAGCCGGTGGTGCGTTATGATCGGCTCAATCAACTCCACACTCCCGTCGGGTTTGATGAGCAACGCTGGTCGTTTGGCTTGGATTACTGGCTTACTTCGAGCACGGTGATAAAAGCAGCTTATGAACTCGACAATAAGAACGCCGGCGCCCGAGACCAAGATGCTTTTATGCTGCAAGTTGCAGTCGGCTTCTAAACTATGAAAAAACTCACTCAAATTATTTGGCGCTGTGTCGGCTTTCCAGGAACCGCGATCGTCGTCTTTTTGGCAGCGTTTACATGGTTAGCAATTGGTTGTTCGACTGCTGGAAATTCCGCTTCAACTGCGTCCGGAAAAGGCGGCGCGCAGCTTTGGGGGGAGAACTGCCAACGCTGTCACAACACCCGCTCACCTTCAACGTACAACGACGCGCAATGGGAGGTCGCCATGATGCACATGCGCGTCCGGGCAAATCTCACTCCGGAGGAACACAAAGCGATCCTGGAATTCCTTCAATCAGCCCACTGACTTCATGAATCTGACGACGCGCCGCGAAGCCTTTCGGACGCCGTAATCAAAGTTCCCGGGCAAGACTAGCCCACGATTTTCGCCGCTCCGTGGTATTTCTGCTCGAACGATCTTTCGTTCGATCCGATGGAATTTTTTCTTCTTTTCTCCCCTTTCCGCTTTTCGCTCGCTGGAGACGATGACAATGCCGTCTTCAACTGTCACTTTGACTGTCGTCCTTCTTCATCTACGGGCAGGTCCGCTTTAACGCGGTATTCCATGGCAAAGATCGAGAACGCCGACGGTCGGGATCGTTTATCCGTGAGCTTTTTTGCCCCCGCGCATTTTCCTGACTTCACGGGCAGTCGTCGCGAGCTGCCGGCTCACATCTCCGCGCGGGACCTTGATTTCAATGACCCGAACACTCCGCGCCGCCTGCGCGCTCTGCAGAGCCGCCTCAAGCTCGCCTTTGGTGGAGACTGTCGTGGCCTCGCCGCCGCCGACGAGCTCGCAGATTTTGTGATAGTTCCACTGCGTGATCACGTTGAAGCAGCCGTCGCGGATCTGCCGCATTGTGCCGTAGCCGTCGTTATTCAGAACGAGAATGATTGGATTCAGACCAAGGCGGACCGCAGTGGAGATTTCCACGCCGGTCATTTGAAATGCGCCGTCGCCGACGACCACATACGGCCGGAGGTCGGGCCGCCCGGTAGCGATACCGATGCTCGCGGGAACCGCGAAGCCCATCGACATGTAATAGGCGGGGGCAATGAATTCTGCCTGCTTCGCGCTGCGAATCCCCACCGCGCCGAATAGCGCATCGCCAATGTCAGCCACCACGCAGCAATGCTCGTCGAGGTGTAACGAAAGAATCCGAAAGATATCCACCATTGTCAGTGGATGAGCACGCTCCGCTTTGCTCAGCGGTTCGGGAACAGCGTGAGGATTTGGATGTTTGAATCCTTTCGGACGAATCTTCGCCTTCGCGAGTGACTTGAGGAAATCGCGGAACTCGATCGACTCATAGCGATGATACTGCACGCTGACGCTCTCGGTCGTAGCCATAACGGTCCGCTTCCGGTCGAGCTTCGCGGTGTAGAAACCCATGCTCATGTCGGTGATGAACGTGCCGAGCATCAGGACCAGATCGGCCGACTCGACGTATTTGCGCACGTGTTCGTCGCTGCTCATCGCGCCCCCGTATACGCCGAGGTAAAGCCGATGATTCTCCGGAACGGCGCTTTTGCTTAATAAGTCGGCCGCGATCGGAATATTCATTCGCTCGGCCATATGGACGACGAGCCGGGCGAAGCGATATCGCGCCAGCTCGACGCCTGCGAGAATGACCGGTTTTTTCGCGGAACGGATGAGCGAGAGCGTTTCATCGAGCGCGGCCTTGAGCGTTTGCTGGTCGGACTCTTCAGGAAGCGGCGGAGCTATCGCGCCCGTGGGAATTTCGCGATCCACGATGTCGTGCGGCACTTCGATGTAAACGGGTCGCTTGTGCCTCAGGCAGGTCTCGACGCAGCGGACGATTTCAGACGCGGCGCGTTGTTCATCGAGCAGCACCGCGCTGGCGACGGTCACTTCATCGTAGACTTGGCGCTGCGTCTCGAACGTCTTCACTTTATGATGAAGAAGCGGATCCTTTTCGCGGTCTTTTCGTCCCGGCGCGCCGCTCACGACGACAACCGGCGACTTTTCCGCGTAGGCGCCGGCGATTGCGTTGAGAACGTTGAGCCCGCCCACGCAATAAGTGACACACACCAGCCCGATGCCGTTGACGCGCGAGTAGGCATCGGCGGCGAATCCCGCGCTGGGTTCGTGCGTCATAGTGACGCTTTGGATTTTCGATTTTTCGAGCCAGGCAAACGTCGGAAGAGCGAAGTCGCCGGGGATGCCGAAACTGTGGCGGACGCCGCGGCGGTAAAGGTATTCGAAGAGGAATTGACCCAAGGGCATGGTGTGCGGAAACGGCTCGAGGGGATCCAAGGGGATGATCCGGGCTTTGGCGCGCTTGGATTGGACGTTCGCGGAGTGCTTTGTTTGAGAGTGCGCGCGGGGCGAGTGAATCGAATGCGGGTTCATGTGGCGATTTCGCATTGAGTTGAATCTTGTTCGCGGCGGAAGCGGCTAAGGAGAATCACGTTGCGGCTCATCTCTCCTTGGTTGATTGCCCCATCGTTACACTGTCCCTTTCCTAGCGAAGTCGCCCGGGACTGGAATATTCTTGATAGTGCAGCCTTTCATACTTCCAGCTTGATCGCGCCAACGCCTGGACGCTTGCCGCCGCTTGTTAAAAGCAGCGCGTTTCTTGTGCGCAAGATCGACATCCTCAGCACCGTTTTTCGGCACGCAGACAACAGCCGGCGTGCTTTTCAACATGTCGTGCGATCTCTGGGGTCATCCGCGCAATTGCGCAGGCGAGTGTCGTCACCCGCAGCAGCATAAAGGAAGCTCGACCGTTAACTCGAACCTGAACGGGCGTCGGGCTGCATCCGATGCAGCTTGTTCCAGACGA
>DASVJK010000123.1:0-10905 GCA_036385955.1 Chthoniobacterales bacterium
AGCGGGTGACACGAGTTTCGAAGTCTTCATCCCTGCCGTGCAAGGCGACGACGTCGCCCCTGAAACGCC
The DNA here is from genome assembly GCA_036385955.1 of Chthoniobacterales bacterium. Classification (GTDB taxonomy): domain Bacteria; phylum Verrucomicrobiota; class Verrucomicrobiia; order Chthoniobacterales; family UBA10450; genus AV80. The sequence goes on from DASVJK010000123.1 coordinate 70, forward strand.
TTCGCTAGTCGACATCCCCACCGGCAAAGGGCAAACGATCCTCGTAGTCGATGACGAGATTGGGATCCGGGAGGTCGCCCAAGCGGTCCTGGTCAAACATGGTTACAAGGTCATGGTCGCGGAAGATGGTCCGGCGGCTCTCGCTCTTCTGGCCCGGCACTCCAGCGAAATCCAAGTCCTGCTGACCGATATGGTGATGCCATTCATGGATGGAGTGACGCTTGTCCGCACGGTTCGCAAAATGGAACCGGACATAAAAGTAATTCTCTCCACCGGGCGGGACGAAGACTCCCGCACTGCGGACGTGGCTGCGCTGCACATGAATGGCTGCTTAACGAAACCTTACACCAGGGAAACATTGCTCCTCATACTGGACCATGTGTTGAACACTTCCGCCGCGCTCCCAGCATGAAGAGGCGCATTTCCATCAAGGCATCGACCATACCGGCCACTCCCAAACTTCCCCAATGAATGTTCTCATAGCCGACGATGACGGTGTCTCCCGCGTGACGCTTGGCGCTGCTTTGACGAGCCTTGGTTACCACGTTCTCGAAACCGAGGATGGCCGCGCCGCGCTCTCGGCGTGGGAGCAGGGAGAATATCACTTGATCATCTCGGATTGCATGATGCCCGATCTCGACGGCCTCGAGTTCTGCCGAAGGATTCGTGCGGAGAAGCGTGCGAACTATACCTACCTCATCCTGCTCACGTCGCTTTCCGGTAAGACAAATTACCTCGAGGCGATGAAAGCCGGCGCGGACGACTTCATCACAAAACCGTTTGAAAAAGATCAGCTGGCCGCGCGGGTGCGCGTCGGCGAGCGCATTCTCGCCCTGCACGAAAATTTGCGAATCGCCAACATCGATCTGGAACGGCGCGTGCGAGAACGCACCATCCAACTCGAACAGGCGCTGGATGCAAAAGGCGAATTCCTTTCGCGCGCCAGCCACCAGTTGCGCACGCCGATGAATCATATCCTCGGGTTCGCGCAACTGCTGAAGCGCGCTTCCATGACCAGGGAACAGGAAGCGAGTGTGCAAAGCATCCTGCAAAGTGGACGCTGTCTGCTTCAATTGATCGACCGCATCCTGGAAGTCTCGGCCAGCCGCTCAAGCGATCTCGATTTTCTCGAAACCGAAACCCGAAGTGAAAGGTTAACAGCCATCCCATGATTTTTCTCTCAGAGACGACAAACCCGCAGGCCAAACCTATGAAGAAATTACGAATCCTAATCGCTGACGATCACGAAGTAGTGCGGGAAGGAGTTCGCGCGATGGTCGAGCACGAACCTAACTGGGAAGTGTGCGGTGTCGCCGCGAACGGCCGCGAAGCTGTCGCACTTGCCAAAAAATTGAAACCTGACGTCGTGATCGTAGACATGACGATGCCGGAGCTCGATGGCGTGCAGGTGATCCGGCAGATCAAACGGGCTCTCCCGCAAACCGAGATGCTCGTTTTCAGCGCGCATGAGTCCGAATCGGTCATTGCTGAAGTCTTTGCCGCCGGTGCGAAAAGTTACATTCGCAAAGCGGATGCTGGCCGCCACTTGATCTCCGCCTTGCGGTCGCTTCAACAGCACAAACCGTTTTTCACCGACGAAGTATCCGAGGTGCTTTTCTCGCGATTTCTAACGGGAGTGGGCAGCAAGCAGGAAACTGCCGCGAGTGAAAAATTATCCACGCGCGAAAGGGAAATCGTCCGGCTCCTGGCGGAAGGAAAAAGTAATAAGGAGAATGCTCTTGCCCTCGGGATCAGCATCCGAACCATTGAAACTCATCGAGCCACGGTAATGCGAAAGCTCCGTGTGGACTCTTTCGCGGACTTAGTCCGCTACGCGATCCGCAATGGCATCGTGGAAGCGTGACCAGCCTCCCGCCTACGTAGTATTCGCGCTTCCATGCAGGTAATGGCCGCACTCGCGGCGGTATCAGACCCGCTACTAGGGTAAGCGACGTTGCCTTGCCCACCGCCATGCGAAATGCTTATCCGCCACCCGCCAATCGACTGGAATCTTCTCGACGAAACCAGCCGTCAAGAACTCGCTCGGGCGAAATTGGATTGGCGGCGTTGCGCTCGCGGATGATCGGGATCGCCGCCGGATTTCAGGCGTGGCCCGGGGGCGCACAATGAAGCTGCGCCTCACTTCACGGATTGTCCTGATTTTCGTGGTCTTCGTCGCGGTGCTCCTGGCTGTAGTGGGAGTGCTTTCGTATCGCAGCGGGAGTGAAAGCCTCAAGGCCGCCGCTATTTCGGAAATGCGCGCTGTGGCGATCGAAAAAGAGGCGGCATTCGATACCTGGATCGAGGAGCGTTTGGCCGGTCTCGCTCAGATCGCCACGGATGCCGATCTGGTGGAGAAGGCCACCATTCTCATGGCGGCTGTTCCCGCATCCGAAGAGGCGCGCGCCGCGCACGCACTTCTCCTGAAAGAACTCGAACCGCACCTGAGCGACTACCGCGCCGGTTACATCGAGTTATTTGTCATCGAACCGGAAAGCGGAAAAGTGGTGACCTCGACCAGCCCAACGGAAGAGGGAAAGTCGAAAATTGGCTACCCTTACTTCGACAAAGGCAAGACCGATTTGTACATGCAAGCGCCATATCACTCAGTGGCTCTCAAGGCGCCGGCGATAACCGCCGCCGTTCCGTTGCGCTCGGCCAACGGTCAAGTGTTGGCGGTGCTGGCCGCGCGGTTGAATCTCACCGCGATGAACGATATCGCCCAACGCCGGCCGGGGCTGCATCAGACCGAGGATTCCTATCTTGTTAGCGCTGGAAAATTTTTCGTCACGCAGCCGCGGTTTATTAGCGAGCCCGCGATCCTGCACCGGGAAATCGACACGGAAGCGGTCCGGCGCTGTGTTGCGCGGCAGAGCGGCGTCGTTCTGGCTCCGGACTATCGCGGCGTTCCAGTCATCAGCGTTTATCACTGGATCGCCAGGCACAAGCTTGGTTTGATCGTCGAAATCGATCAGGCGGATGCGCTCGCTCCCGCCCGCACCTTCGGACAATCCGTGATCTTGATCAGCGTTCTGGCCCTGCTCGCCACGGCAGGTCTCGCTTTCCGGCTAGCCCGCACCATCACCCGACCTCTGCGCGCGCTGCACGAGAGCGTGAGGAATTTCGCCGAAGGAAAAATCGATGAGCCGCTGCCGGAATCCTCCGACGAACTGGGTCTGGTGGCGCGCGAGTTTAATCAGATGGGAGCGCGCCACAAGCGGGCGGAGGCGGAACGCCAGGTCATCTCCGACATAGTCCATGGCGTCATCACGACAACCAACCTCGACGAGTTGCTCAACCTCGCACGTCGTTCAATCGGCAAGCTTCTTTACGCGGAGAACTGCTTCATCGCCCTTCACGATCCAACGACCGACCTGGTGCATTTCGAGTTGTGGGTCGACAAGTTTGATCCCGTCCCCCCGCCCCTACCCGTCGGCAAAAGCCACACCAGAACCAGTTACGTCCTGCGGACGGGCCAACCCCTCCTGCTGACCGAAGAGTTGAAAACGCGATTGTTCGAGAAAGACGAGGTCAAGGGGAGTGGGTCCGATTCTGCTTCCTGGCTGGGTGTGCCCTTGCGGACGCCGGCGCGAATTATTGGCGTATTGGCCGTTCAGCACTACGAAGAGGAAGGCGCTTACAGCCAGCGTGACCTTGAGTTCCTCTCCTCCGTGGGGGATCAGATCGCCCTGGCCATCGAACGCAAGCGGGCCGAGAAAAAACTCAAGCGCAGCGAAACACGCTTGGCGGAAGCTCAACGAGTGGCGCGTGTGGGCAGTTGGGAATGGGATGTGATCACGAATGAAGTGATCTGGTCGGACGAGGAATATCGCCTCTTCGGATTTACGCCGGGCGAACGCGCGGCGACCTACGACCTTTATCTGTCGTGCGTTCATCCGGACTTTCGAGAGGACGCGGTCGAGTGGGTCAACGCGGTGATTGCGAACAAGAAATCTTCCCGGCTCGACATTCGAATTGTCAGGCCGGATGGCGAAGAGCGTATCTTGCAGAATTGCGCTGATGTTGTCCTGGACGAGACGGGCGGCGGCGTCCGGGTGGTCGGCACGTCGCAGGACATCACCGAGCAGCGCCAGATAGAGGCTGAGCTTCTTCAGGCGAAAGAGGCCGCCGAATCAACCAGCCGCGCCAAGAGCGAATTTCTCGCGAACATGAGCCACGAAATTCGCACCCCGATGAATGGCATCATCGGCATGACGGAACTCACGCTCGAAACGGAACTCAACCGGGGGCAGCGAGAATATCTCGGCATGGTGCAAAGCTCCGCGCATTCCCTCCTGGACCTGATCAATGACATCCTCGACTTTTCAAAAATCGAGGCGGGCCATCTGAAGCTGGAATCGATCGACTTCAGCTTGCGCGATTGCGTGGGCAAAACACTCGAAACACTCGAGCTCCGCTCACAGGCCAAAGGCCTCGAACTCACCGCGCGGATCGATCCTCAAATCTCCGACACACTCGTGGGCGACGCGGCCCGGCTTCGGCAAATCATTACCAATCTCGTGGACAACGCGATCAAGTTTACCGTGCGCGGGAAGATCGTGGTGGAGATCAATTGCGAAAGCCGCGATGCCACGGAAGTCTGTCTGCACTTTTCTGTCCGGGATACCGGGACGGGGATACCGAAGGATAAACAGCAAGTCATCTTCGAAGCGTTCATCCAGGCGGATGGCTCGACCACACGGCACTACGGGGGAACCGGCCTCGGTTTGGGAATTTGCACGAAGCTCGTCGAGCAGATGCGGGGAAAAATCTGGGTGGAGAGCACTCTGGGCGAAGGAAGCGCCTTCCACTTCACGGCGCGTTTTGCCCTCTCGAAGACTCCCGCATCATCGATCGAAGCCAGGGAAACAGTGCGCGGCCTGCGCGTTCTCGTCGTGGACGATAACGCAACGAATCGGCGCATTTTCCACGAAATGCTCTCGAACTGGGAGATGATTCCGTTGCTCACCACCTCTGCCCAGGAAGCGATGATAGAGGTCGAGCAAGCCGCCGATGCCGATTGGTCGTTCGATCTCGTGCTGGTGGATGCGATGATGCCGGAAACGGATGGCTTCGCGCTGGCGAAACAGCTGCGAAATGCACCGCGCACCGCAAACACGCCGATCATCATGCTTTCCTCGGGCGTCCGGCCGGGAGACGATGCTCTCGCACAAACCGCGGGGATATCGACACTCCTGACGAAACCGGTGCAGCAATCCGCATTGCTGGCCGCGATTCAAAACGCGATCGAGCAAAAAGCGGGCACGTCCACGACCATCCAGGCGGCGCCGGAGATTCTCTCCGCCAGGAAGCCTGTCTCACGAGCGTTGCGCATTATAATCGCGGAGGACAATCCTGTTAATCAGGCGGTCGCGCTGGGCATGCTCCAAAAGCAGGGGCACACGCTTACGCTGGCGGAGAACGGCCGGGAAGCGGTCCGGTTCTATCAGCTCGAACGACCCGATCTAATCCTGATGGATGTGCAAATGCCCGAGCTCGACGGCATCGGGGCGACGCGAGAAATTCGTGCGGCCGAGGAAGGTTCCGGCCATCACACGCCGATCATCGCGATGACGGCATACGCCATGAGCGGCGATTCGGAACGTTGTCTCACCGCCGGCATGGACGCATATCTCTCGAAGCCATTAACCAAGGCCCTCTTGCTCAAGACCATCGAATCGGTCGTCAAAGACGGCGGCGCCGCGGTTGCACCGGCAAGCATCGCCTGCCCCACTTTCAGTCGCGCGATCTTGCTCGACAATCTCGATGGCGATACGGCGTTGCTCGACCGGGTGACGACCCTGTTCAAGCAGAATACTCCTACGTATCTGGACCAGATGCGCCACGCGATCACGCAGCGCGACGGCCTCGCGCTCGAGAAATCGGCGCACACTCTTCTTAGCTCTCTCGGAATTTTCGGGGCGCATCGCGCGAGGGACATCACCATGACCCTGCAGGTCACCGGTCAATTGCAGAACTTCGAAGAAGCGGGGGAGCGCTTTAAGGAATTGGAAAATGAAACTGATCGAATCTACGAAGCCATGGCATCCCACTCCTGATGCCGAGGACAAGGCGTCGTTACCACCCGAGCCGGTTTGGACAAAATTCGTGCCGGCGTGGGACGAGTCTTCTCTCGCCACGCCGGTTGATGCAGCTCCGGCCGCTCCTCCCTCCGAAACAAGAACGCCGATTATTATCGCCGAGGACGATCCCGTCTCGCGCGAATTGATTTCGACTCGATTGGATGATGCCCAGCATGGACGGGTTGCAAGTCTGCCAGCGCGTGCGGGCCAGCGAAAAAATGATCTGCACCATCTTGCTCTCCGCGCGCGGCGGGACGGAAAACCTGGTCGAAGGCTTGGAATGCGGTGCGGATGACTACCTCGTGAAACCATTCGACAAAAACGAATTGCACGCCCACCTTAAAGTGGGCGTGCGGGTACTCGACCTGCAGACCTCGCTCGCAAATCGCGTCAGAGAATTGGAACTGGCCTCGTCTAAGATCTGCGAATTGAAGCTCCACGTGCCTCTATAGATGCGTCTAATTCGTGGCTAAGCCTACTCCATGAAAGAGCCAGAAGAACAACGCAGCGACGAGTCTGCTCCGCCAGCCTCAGAACCGGCGACAATTCTGGTCGTGGACGACGATGCGCTGATTCGCACCATGCTGGATTATTATCTTACCACCTTCGGCTATCGAGTCCTCCTCGCCAGCGACGGGGAAAAGGCTGTTCAGATTGCGCGCGAACATCCAGAGATTCGTCTCGCCATTCTTGATGTAGTAATGTCTGGCTTGTGCGGGCAGAAGCTGGCCGAAGAATTGACGGTCGCGCTTCCCGGGATCGCGGTTCTGTTCTCTTCTGGGCATCCGGCCGCGGTCATGTCGCGCCACGGCATCGATCTGCGGACGGCACAATTTCTGGAGAAACCTTGTCTTCCCCCAGAGCTAAAACGTAAACTCGAAGAGATGCTGGCGACTCGTTAGGATAGCTCTTCGCGCTCCCGCACCTTGTAGAACTTGCTGACTGCGCCCAGCTGGTCAGCTGTTTTGCTCTCGGAACCGCTCGAGTTCTTTCTCGCAACACTCCGGACAGGCGCCGTGACTAAACCGGCTTCCTGTTTCTTTTTGGATGTAAGTCTCCACGCGCTCCCAGTAGTCGTGCTCATCGCGCACCTTCCGGCAATAAACGCAGATAGGAATCAGCTCCTTCAGTCGCCGGATCTCAGTGGTGTACTTCAGAATTCTTTCCGCGACGCCGAGACGCATTTGAATCGCTTCGCGGTCAATCGGCTTGGTGAGGAAGTCATCAACTCCAGCCGCTGTCGCCAGAGCATAATTTTCGGGGCTCGTGCGGTTCGCGGTGAGAAGAATGAAGTAAGTATACAGAGTCTGCGACCGTGCCCGCACTTTCTCGCACAGCGCCAGGCCATCCATACCTGGCATCATCCAGTCACTCACAATCAGACGCATCGGTTCCTTGTTGAATTCGTCCCATGCCTCGTTGCCATCTCGAGTAATCACGGTTTCGTATCCTAATTTCTCGAGAACTGTCCGCAGGATTGTGGAGGAGACGGGATCATCCTCGGCCACGAGGATTCTGGTCCGCGGCAACAGGACAGCGTCGAGACGGCTTTGCAGCGCCGGATCCAGATTCGTCGAGATATCGTTAGGTCCTGGCACGGTGATCCACACTCTTAGGCATTCTGGGGAATCCTAAATGATTGTGCCGCCAAACTTGGATCCGCTGGCACGGAGCTGCAAGGCTTCTTCGTCGTGTCGCTCAGCGCGGCGAGACCCGGGGATGGCTGCGATTCGTGACTGCCCGTTTCGGCCGGAGCGCTGTCTTGCGCAGTTGCCGTCGAAAGCGGCTGAGAACTTTCCTTGAACAGCCAGGTCAACGCTTTAACCGCCAATTCAACCAACAGGAACGGTTTCGCGATGAAATCGTTTCCCCCGCTTAAAGTCGATTGCGCCCGACTCCCGAAATCAGAATGTGAGGTGACAAACACAACCGGGGTCGCACGGTTCGTTGCCATCTCACGGATGTTCACACAGAGATCGAGGCCACTTTGTCCCGGCATCTCGACATCGAGAAAGATGAGGTCGAAATGATTTTGCTCCAGCAGGCGCTGGGCGGCGAGCGAATCATCCAGGCTTAGGGCGCAAAAGTCGGCCTTTCCGAGCGCGGAACAGATCGTCTCGCGCGAAATGATTTCGTCGTCCACTACCAGAATCCTCGGCGGCGCCAATCCTTCGGTCTGAGGGTCTGTGGCGTGGTCGAATAAGGAGGCCAATGTGTCTATGGCCTGCGCGACCGTCCGAATGACCGACGGCGTGATCTTCTTCGGCTTGGCATGCAGTTGGATGAGCAACGCTTCCAAAGCATTGGCCATCCGCGCGATTTTCCAGAAACCAAGGGGGCCAGCGGAGGCAGCCAGCCAACGAACCTGCCGGTGCATTTTGGAGATCTCTATCCGGCACAAATCTTCCTGTTCCGTCCTGGCGAAGACTTGATGACCGGTCCGCAACTTCGCGAGTGTTTCCGGCGCGTTGATCAGAAGCGTCGCGGCCAGCTTCTCTTTAGACTCCGCGTCAAACTGGGGCGCAAGCGTTCCACTGGCGTTGCTGCCGACCACGTCCGAAGTCGCGCCCACAGCGTTGGAATGACCAACGCCTAGTAGCTCACGCACGATCTCCAACATCTGGCCGGGCGTGCTATCGATTTTCGTCACACATTTGGTCGCGCCTGCTTCCAGAGCGGCCCGCCCCAAATTGCCGAGATAAGCGTTCGAGATAACAACGACCGGTAACGCCTGCATGTCGAACTCCGAACGGATGTTCTTGAGAACTTCGACGCCGTCCATTCCAGGCAGGCACAAGTCGAGAATCATGAGATCAACCGGGTCTTTCTTGAGAATTTGCATGGCACTGTGATCGTTGCCGGCCACCTCCACTTTGTACCCCTGGCTCTGGAATTTTTCCAGATACATGTGAACGACAACCTGATCGTCATCCACGATCAGAATCGTTTTCTTTTTGATGGGATTATAAACTCTCTTCATGAGATCATGAACTGGAGCTTTGGAGGGTTTGTCATCAATTGAGTGAGAACGCTCTGCACGCGCGGAAATTTGTGGCGAACATCGTCAAATAAAGCGTCTGCTCCAGATAGGTCGCCTTCGTGGCCGAGTCTTTCCAATTCGCGCAGAGGCTGCGTGAACGCCTCCACGCCGCAGGAGACGCTGGAGCCGACTAATTTGTGAGCGATGCGGGCGACGTCGCCGCTCGAATTGGTTTGGATCGCTTCATTGAGGCTGTCCAACATGGGAACGGCTTGAGTCAAATAGAGATCGATCAACTGCTGTATTCGATCCGGCTCGTCATCAGCGACATCGCGCAACCGATCGATGTCCACCAACGCCTCCTCGGACGGAGACGTGTCAGACAGATCAGAGACGGGCTCATGATGGGCGCCGGCCGGTTCGGGTTTCGCGGGAGAACCAGCTACTCCGTTCCACTCGATTTCACTATGTTGCTCCAAGGCCGCTTTGAGTGCCGCGGTCCGCACGGGCTTGGCTATGTAATCGTCCATCCCGGCGGCCAGGCACAGTTCCCTGTCGCCCTGCATCGCACTTGCGGTCAGGGCGATGATATAGGGTTGATGGCCTCCCCTTTGACGCACTTGCCTTGTCGTCTCATAGCCGTCGAGCTCTGGCATCTGGCAATCCATCAAGATGATGTCGTAAGGAATTCGGCTGAGTGCTTCCAGCACTTCGAGGCCGTTAGTGACACTGTCAGCCGCGTACCCAAGCTTCTTCAGTTGAGCCGTGGCGACGAGCCGGTTCACGGCGTTGTCCTCGGCAACCAAAACGCGCCGTGGTCGCACAGATTCGCCGTCGCTACCCGGCTCGGTCTTCGGTTCGCGAGGTCTCATGTCTTTTGTTTCTTGCGGAGCAATCCGAGCGACACCTTTCGATTGTTTTGGCAATTCCACCGTGAACCAGAAGGTGGAACCTGCTCCGGCCCAACTCTCCACCCCGATGTCTCCGTGCATTTTCTCAACCAGCTGTTTGCAGATCGCCAACCCAAGCCCCGTGCCGCCGTAGCGACGCGTCGTCGAGCCGTCTGCCTGTGTGAATGCTTGAAAAAGCCTGGCCTGCGTTTCGGGGGTGATGCCGATACCCGTGTCGGTAATGCGAAAGTGGAGGGATGCCATCTCCTCAGTCTGTCGATGAACCGAGATGTGCAGCTTTACTTCGCCGCAGGGCGTGAACTTAATCGCATTGCCAATCAAATTAAGCAGCACTTGCCGGAGCCGGCCACCATCGCCGCGCAACTCTGTAGGCGCATCTGGGTCGATCGACGCGCGCAATTCCAAGCCTTTGGATTCCGCCGTTCCCTTTAGAAGCTCCAACGTTCCTCGCACTACGTGCGCGAGGTCAATATCGACAGTTTCTAATTCCAGCTTCCCAGCTTCAATTTTGGAGAAATCCAGGATGTCGTTCACGAGTTTGAGGAGCGCTTCACCGCTGGTCCGGATCGTCTCGGCAATTTGGTTCTGCTGCTCTGTCAAAGAAGTGTCCAGCAACAACCCTGTCATGCCTATGACTCCATTCATCGGCGTGCGGATCTCGTGACTCATATTCGCGAGGAATTCGCTCTTCGCGCGGTTCGCCGCCTCGGCGGCTTCCTTCGCAGCGTGCAGTTCGGAGGTGCGCTCCACGACACGGAGTCCAAGTTCGTCGTTGGCAGCCTGGAGCGTCTCCTTGCTGCGTTTGGCGTCGTCGATGTCAGTGCAGGTACCGACCCATTGCACGATCTGGCCCTGCTCATCG
>DASVJK010000124.1:0-29982 GCA_036385955.1 Chthoniobacterales bacterium
CTTGCTTCCAGCGCCCTTTTCGCGGCCGATTCACCGGCCGTCGGAAGCACGGCGCCCGATTTTTCGGTCTCAGATTCAAAGGGCAAGACCCAGTCGGTTTCCCAATACAAAGGCAAGTACGTCGTGCTGGAATGGTTTAATCCCGAATGCCCCTTCGTGAAAAAGCATTACGGCAGCGGCAATATGCAAAAACTGCAGGAAGAATTTACCGGCAAAGGCGTCGTCTGGCTCACGATCGACTCTAACGCTCCGGGAATGCAAGGCAATCTCACTTCCGAGCAGGGTAACGCGAAGATCTCGGAATGGAAAGCGCACTCGACCGCGCTCCTCCTCGATCCTGACGGCAAGGCTGGCCAGATCTATGGCGCCAAAAACACGCCCCACATGTTTGTCATCAATCCCGAAGGCAAGATAATTTATGAAGGTGCCATCGACAGCAAAGCCACGCCGAATCCCGCCGACATCCCGAGTTCGACCAACTACGTGAAGGTCGCTCTCGGCGAAGCGATGGCCGGCAAGACCGTCAGCAATCCGACCACCCGTCCGTACGGTTGCTCGGTGAAGTACAAATAGCGCAGCGATGTCCTCGTTCCCAAACTCTGTTTGGGAACGCACTTGTTTGCGAAACTCGGTTTCGCCTCGGTCAAGGAAAACGGAGTTTCCAAGACAAGGGGTCAACTCCGTTTCGTGCCGAATGCCGCAGCCGGCGAAGTTTCTGCTGTCGTCGGCATAATTATGATAGAATGTCCTAGGCCCAATGAATAGCGCCACAATTTCCATCCCTCGCCGTTGGGAGGCGGCCGCCTTTCGGATCAAGAAGTTTGTTGAGGAGTACGCTGCGAGTTACGGTTTTCAAATCGAGGCCGTTTTGGCTTCTCAGTTTGACGCCGGACAGATTTACCTAATCGACGATTCGCTGACAGAGCCGGAGCGCTTGGCCTGCGAGAACGCGATATCGGCATTGAGCACCCGCTTGAATTCGAATTTATCAAAGGATGTCTGGCAGGCGACCAAGGATGTCACTTCAGAGCAGCAGCAAGAGCTACAGGAGATCACCGACTTATTAAATGCGAGCTGGCGCGAAGCATTTAATCAGGACGATGCGGCCTCCTAGGTGCATTTGTTACCTCGCGATCTCGGTTTTGACGATCAATTTGTCCGGCAGGCATGACCGCGAAAAACAGCATCGAGGAATGTCTGGAGCAGCCCGATCATCTGTTATTCACCCATCGCGGCTGCCACGTTTTCGTAAGCGAGCTCCTCAAACGGTTTCCGGATGAAAACTACGCCGCTAAATCCATCGAGATTAATGACGGATACGGACCTCCAAAATCCGGGTTCCATATAGTCGCGTGTCGAGACGGGTTCTTTGTTGATGCGTTCGGAATCAGACGGGAAAAAGATTATTGCCTGTGGCTCTGTGGAAAGAGGTCTCGTGCCGATCCCAAAATGCCTGTGCCATTCGTGCGGTGGGTGGAAATCGAGTCATCTGACCTGCTTCAAACAGTTAATTGCAATGATCCCGATGAACCGCTGAACAAGTGGGACCACGTTGTTCAGCAGGATTTCGTGCGAATTGTCGAGGAACGAGCCAGAAAGTTTATTGAACCAATAAGGGAGCGATTTCAGGTATCGCTTCTGATCGAAGGATCCGAGTTACGACAGGTGCCCCTTAAGGTAGAGTAGGTAGAAGGATCGCAGTTCGGAGAACGAGGTCGATCTGCCTAATCGCGATACCTAATATGAATCGGCGCCGTAAACTGAGGTCGATCGTTATCGAGTTCGGCTGCTACCCGCTCGACGGACATGTCAGGTCGCGTCAAGTAGCTCATGAAGTGAATGTGTGGTCCCAGTTTGAATTGGTTGCGTTCTGACGCGCGGGCACGCTGGTCAAAGAAAAACAGGTGCCATTCGGACGGGCTGTAGAACAGGTGACCAACAAACAGTTTCCGATCGTTAAAGGCGTTTAGGTGCTTAAGGATAATAGGCACTCGATTTTCCTCGCTGCTCTTTCGAATTTTTTCCACTATCTCCTCAGACAGGGCAAGATGTTCGGGGACCCAGTGGCGTGATGCGCGAAAATGCGCATAACCAAACAAATGCGAATTAAGAATAAAGGCTACCAAGGTTCGTCCTGTAAGTTCAAAATTCCGGCAAAATCTCTGCAATTCGCCTTTGCGAGAAAAAGCGAAGATCGGAAGGATTGGACGTAAGTCCGACAAGGTTTGGGCTTGTGCCATCTGGAGCGGGGTCACGGCTAGAGTTTAGGGAACAAGGTTTCCAAGGTGGAGGATACGCATCTTCAATACACAAGCACGAGCACGGCAGCTTCTTTGGCTTGTTCCGCCACATCTGCGGATTTCATTTCCCTGGTGTTCGGCTCCTTGAGTTTCGCGGCGACATCCGGCACGGATTCCAGGAAGCCAAGCAAGAAACTGCTTTTTACCGCGTAATTCACGTTCTCCGGCAATGCACCACTTGAGGATAGCGCTGCCTTTGCGCTTAGCTTGGCGGATACGACGCCGACCACATTGCCGCGCTCATCCACCAACGCACCGCCGGAGTTGCCGGGCTGAACGGGCACGCTGATCTGAAAATAGCGCGGATCATCCTGTGGGCCGGACAGCGAGCCGATTTCTCCCCTCGCAAACTTGGGCGCGAACCCTTGCAAGCCGATGTTGGGGAAACCGACCGTGGCAACCGTTCCTCCCAACTTCACGGCCCGACTCGTCGCCACTGGCAGCGGCGCGAACTTGCCCTCTGCCTTGAGCAACGCAAGGTCATTGGCCGCATCCACCGTCACCACTCTGGCTGAGATGAGACCAGCCGCCGTGACCAAACGCACCTGCACCCCGTCTCCGAGCACATGTTTATTTGTGATGAGATACCCATCCTCCGTAATAAAGAACCCGGTGCCGGACGACTCCGGGCGCGATTGGAGAATACCTGTGCTTGAACTATCGCCCCCGGCGGATAGCACCTTCCGTGGCTTGAAGTTGCGCGCCAGCTTTTGTCCTTCGGCAATTTGCGCTGAGGTCATCTTATTTTCCAGCGGCGTCAATTCTTTCTTAGCATCCTCATCGCCTTGCGCCGCCGCCAGCAGCCACCATTTGTAACTCTCCACATAATCCTTCGCCACGCCTCGGCCAAGGACGTAACAGATGCCGAGTTTGGTCTGAGCCATGGCGAAATTCTGCTCGGCGGCTTTGCGGAACCACTTCACCGCTTCCACATAATCCTTCGCCACGCCTTGGCCTTTGTCATAGCAGACACCCAGATTGTATTGGGCTCTGGCGTCATTCTGCTCGGCCGCTTTGCGGGTCCACTTCACCGCTTCCACATAATCCTTCGCTACGCCTTCGCCCTTATAGTAGCAGTCGCCAAGCGTACTTAGCGCCGCGACGAGATTCTGCGCAGCGGCTTTGCGGAACCACCTGACCGCTTCCACTTCGTCCTTTGCCTCGTCAAAGCCACGGAGGAATGCAATACCTAATAAATACTGGCAAGCGGCATCGCCCTCTTCCGCCTTGGCGCGGAGGGCGACCTCCAACTCGTGGTCGGCCTCGCTCTGTTGAGCGGGGAGTTGAAAGACGGCGGCAGTCAACAACAACAGAAGCGTGAACACCAACCGATTCGCTTTCATAGCCGGAGGTTAGTTGGTTCTCAGTGCAAACAAACTTTCATGAATGACAGGACTTCAAAACTATTAAGATCACGACGAAGGCGAAGCTAAAGAGACCAGGAATCCCAATGATTCTCCACCGTAAAGTTGCGTTTCGATCGCGCTGATTTTCTATCTTTCCGATTTCGGAGTCAATGTTCGATAGCATCGCCTCGACGCACCTCTTCGGAAGCAAGTCCGCTCTTTCTCCAGGTCGCGGCTTCGTAAGATCGAACAGACTCCGCACCTGCGGAACGTCGTGGTTAAGAATCAGAACGACTCGATCTTTTCCTATCGAAGCGGTTTTCTCCTCAATGTTCTTGCGTAGATCTTTGATCGTCGCGAATTGCTTCTCCTTATTAGTCGCACCCCAATCGTTCTCGCTCTTCGCGATGATGTCTACGGCTTCGATCGCATGCTTTCTAAGACTTTTTAGGCTGTGTTTGGGGAACCAGTTCATCGAGCGAGTATCAAATTTGCGATCGGCTTCGTCGATATGAAATCGCTCGCCATGGTAGCGGATCGATTCGCTCGTCGGCAAAACAGTCACAACGCCCAGCACACAGCCGTACCGCTGCTGGGTGAAATATAAACAAGCGCCGCTGCTCCTCGGAGAGTTGTAGGGCGGCTGTGTCAGCCGCCGCATCTCGGTCGGCGTTTCACAGAAACGCCCTACAGTTATTTTGCCGAAAGACGGGACGCCAGCCGCAAGACCGACAGCGGCGTGATGCGGACGAGAAACAATCCGAGTTTCATGATGAGACCCGGAATGACAAGTGGGCGATCTCGTTCAATCGCGGCGAGTCCGGCGCGCGCGACTTCTTCGGCGGAGACGTGGACGAACTCCGGGGTCCGGTCGCGTTTGGCGCCGCGCCGTGTTCCGATAGCTATTGGCCGGCTTGAGATTTTTCCCTGAGGACGCTACCGTGCGGTCATGTCACTCACACTAGATCAAGTCGCCGACGAGGCGATGCAGCTTCCGCCAGCCTCACGGGCCCTGCTCGCGGAGAGAATGGTCGAGAGCCTCGCTGTTGGCGAGAGAGACGAGATAGAGCGCGCTTGGGCTGCCGAGGCAATTCGGCGCAGGGATGACGTTCGTTCCGGCCGCGTGCAGCCAGTTCCCGGTGAGGAAGTGCTTGCTGAGGTCCGACGCGCCGTCGGGCGATGAAATGTGCGTTCCACCCGGACGCGCGTCTTGAATACCGCGAGGCGGCGGCATTCTACGAGGCCCGGCAGGTCGGGCTGGGAGCTGCCTTCGCCAGGGAAATCGAGACTGCAATCGAGCAAATTCTCGAGACCCCTGAACGTTTTCGGTTCATCGAGCAGGACGTGCGACGCTGTCTCACCCGTACTTTTCCTTACGGAGTTCTGTACACGGTTGAGCGCGATTTGGTTCTTATCGTTGCCATAGCGCATGGAAGTCGGGAGCCCGGCTACTGGCAGGAGCGCCTGTCACATGGCGGACCCAATCGGTAACTTATTTCGCTGAGGAGCGCGAGAACAAGCGCAGGAGCGGCAGCGGTATGATGCGAACGAGAAACATACCGAGTTTCATCACAAAGCCTGGAATAACGAGTGGCTTGTTCGACTCCACCGCGGCGAGTCCGGCACGTGCGACTTCTTCGGCGGAGACGTGGACGAATTCAGGACTCCGGTCGCGTTTGGCGCCGGGACGCTGCGCGACTTGAGTGAACTCGGTGTGCACCGGCCCTGGGCAAAGCGAAGTCACCGTCACACCGGTGCCTTGCAGTTCGGCCCGAATCGCTTCGGAAAAACTGGTGACGTAGGCCTTCGTCGCCGCATAAACCGCAAAGCCGGCGATTGGCAAAAAACCCGCTGATGAGCTGACGTTGAGAATTACGCCGCGCTTTCGCGCGATCATTCCGGGAAGGAGCAATCGCGTCAGCAGCGTCAACGCAGTGACGTTGACGGCCAACATTTCCTTTACGCGTTGGAGCTCACTCGTGGCGAACGGCCCAGCATCACCGAGCCCGGCGTTGTTGATGAGAAGATCGATCGAGAGATTTTCGCGCTCGAGCCAATCGCACAACTCCATGACCGCCCGATCATCGGACAAATCGGTTGCCCGAATATGGACGTTCAGAGTTGGATTCCCTTTCGTGAGCTCGTCGCGGAGTTCTTCGAGTCGCTCCCGCCGCCGTGCCACCAGGACCAGCGAGCCCGCGCGGCCCGCAAGCTGACGGGCGAATTCACGCCCGATCCCGGCAGACGCGCCCGTGATCAGCGCGCTGGAACCTTCGACATGAAACTTTTTCATCCCTTGCGCAGAATCGGTTCAAGCGTCCGCCAGACGAGCTCAGCTACGATGCGATGTCCGGCTGCGGTAGGATGAATCATGTCGTGTTGATTGAGATCGCGGTCACCTCCCACTCCTTCGAGCAGGAACGGGATCAAGACCGCGTTATTCTCTCGCGCGAGTTCGGCAAAGACGCGCGTGAAATTCGCCGCGTACTCCGCGCCCAAGTTTGGCGGAATCTGCATTCCGGCGATCACGATTTTCACCGCCGGATTCTTCGTCTTCACCTTGTCGATGATCGCCTGCAGGTTCGACTTGAGCGATTTTATCGGAAGCCCGCGCAGGCCGTCGTTGCCTCCCAGTTCGATCACGAGCACGTCGATCGGCCGCTGGAGCAGCCAGTCAACGCGTCGCAGGGCGCCGGCGCTGGTATCCCCACTTAAGCCGGCGTTCTGGATTTCGAATGGCAAACCGGCTGCGCGAATCTTCTCCGCGATCAACGCCGGAAAAGCCTCGCTTGGTGGCAGGCCCAATCCGGCGGTCAGGCTGTCCCCGAGGAAAACGACCGTTTTCGTCGGGGTCGGTGCCGTTGTCTCGCCGAAAATTGTTGGCGAAAAAAGGCAGAGGCAGAGCGCAATTCCGCAAATTGCTGGCATCGTTTTCCTCATGCGCGGCGAATCATGTTCGCGTAAGCAAGTCGAACCCGCTCCTACCGTCAATGACTGCCTTCCCGATCCTCAACGTTCAACATCTCACAAAGACCTACGCCACCAGCGCCGGCAAGCTAACGGTGCTCAAGGACATTTCCTTCGTTCTGCCGCAGGGCGCGACCTGTTCCATCCTCGGGCCATCGGGCAGCGGAAAGACGACGCTGCTCGGTCTGTGCGCCGGGTTGGATCGGCCAACCTCCGGTTCCGTGCTTCTGAATGGAATCACATTAGGCGAGGCGGGAGAAGATGAGCGAGCCCGCATTCGCAACGAGCATGTCGGTTTTGTTTTTCAAAATTTCCAACTCATCCCGACGCTGACCGCGCTTGAGAACGTGACCGTTCCGATGGAATTGCGAGGCGATCGAAGCGCCCGCAAGCTAGGGTTGGATTTGCTCCAGCGTGTCGGATTGGCGGAACGCGTCGCTCATTATCCGGCCCAACTTTCCGGCGGGGAACAACAGCGCGTGGCCCTGGCTCGCGCTTTTATCAATCGTCCCAAAATCCTCTTCGCCGACGAGCCAACCGGCAATCTCGATGCCGAGACGAGCAGCGCGGTCATAGAGATCATGCTCGAATTGAATCGCGGCGCCGGGACTGCGCTCGTTCTCGTCACGCACGATCCCGACGTCGCCGGTCTGACCGAGCAAACGATCCGCCTTCGCAACGGGGAAGCGGTCTAATGCACGTCCATCAAATGGGAAACGATTTCGCGAAGGTGGATCGCGCGCTCCGTCGCGCGATGACAAATAATGGCGGCGCAACCGCAACACTAGACATCGAGCGGCGGAGCGCTCGATCCACCCCATGATTTCTTATTTTGTCTGGAAGATGGCATGGCGAGACAGCCGATCGAGCCGCCGCCGACTGCTCCTCTTTTCCATCTCGATCACGCTTGGGATAGCGGCCCTCGTGGGGATCGGATCGTTTCGCCACAGTCTTTCCCAGGCGATCGACGATCAGGCGCGCAGCTTGATCGGCGCGGATCTCGTCGTCGAATCGACCCGTCCGTTTCGCGCGGAAGAGGAAGCGCTTCTGCACTCGTTAGGCGAACCGCAGGCGCGTGAAGTTCGCTTCTCGAGTATGGCCGTTTTTCCTCTCAGCGACTCCACCCGGCTCGTGCATGTCCGCGCGCTGGGTGGCGACTTCCCATTTTACGGCGCGATGGAAACGGTTCCCGACTCCGCCGCGCGCGATTTCCGCGCTGGCGCCCGCGCTCTCGTCGAGGAGAGCCTCCTCTTCCAATTCCATACCCAGGCGGGCGATCCCATCAAGATCGGTGACTTGGAATTCACCATCGCGGGCGCGCTGACCAAGATGCCGGGCGAAGCCTCAGCCGCGGGGTCGTTTGCGCCGCGCGTTTACATTCCGCTGCAAGATCTCGCCGCAACGAATCTCCTGAAGCCGGGAAGCATCGCGCACTATCGCGACTACGTGAAGTTTCCCGATGGCACCGATGTAGGCCAGCGGATCGGGATTCTTGCGCCGCAAATCCAGCGGCTTGGGCTCGAATATGACACCGTGGCCAAGCGCAAAAAGGATCTTGGGACGGCGCTGGAAAATCTCTACCGCTTTTTGAATCTGGTGGGCTTCGTCTCGCTCCTGCTCGGCGCGGTCGGTGTGGCCAGTGCGATCCAGGCGCATCTTCAACAGAAAACCAGGACGGGCGCGATTTTGCGATGCCTCGGAATGTCGTCGCGCGGAACGGTGCTCATTTACCTGCTTCAAACCGCCGCCATGGCTCTGGTGGGCGCGACCACCGGCGCAGCTCTCGGTGTTGCCATGCAACGTATCTTCCCGCGCATTCTGAAAACATTTTTGCCGCTCTCAATTCCGACCACGATTGCCTGGGAGCCAATCGTCCGCGGCGTCTTGCTTGGCTTTGCGATTTGCATCCTGTTTGCGCTGCCGCCGCTGCTCCGGTTTCGGCGGCTGTCGCCTTTGCGCGTTTTTCGGGCCGATGTCGACATCGAAACGCGCTCGACAAAGCGCGATCCGATTCTCTGGCTCGTTTATGCTTTGATCGTGGCCGGGGTCACCGGTTTCGCCATTTTCCAAACGGAGACATTGACCCGAGGATTGGTCTTCGCGGCCGCGCTTGGAGTTGCGGTCGGAATCTTTGCGGGCGTAGCGAAGTTATTGATCGTCGGTATCCGAAAGTTTTTTCCGCACGGCTGGAGCTTCGTGTTGCGGCAGGGCCTGGCGAATCTGTACCGTCCAAACAATCGCACGCTTCTGCTTACTCTTTCGTTAGGCCTTGGTACTTTCCTCCTTCTGAATCTTTATCTCAGCCGCGAAGTCCTGCTGGCACAGTTCCAATCCGTCGGCACAAAGAATCAGGCGAACATTTTCCTCTTCGACATTCAGGCCGATCAGAAAACTGGTGTCGCGGAAATCGTGCGATCGGCTGGAATGCCGATCATCCAGGAAGCACCCATCGTGACGATGCGGCTCATGGAAATCAAAGGACGGAAAACGGTGGACATGCTCGCGGACCCGCAGCGAAAAATTCCGGAGTGGGAACTCCAGCGGGAGTACCGGTGCACCTACCGGGAGCAATTGTCGGACACGGAAAAAATCACGGAAGGCCGTTGGATTGGGCATGTCGATTATCATCTCGGCGACACCGTTCCCATTTCGCTCGATGGCGAAATCGCGAAGGACTTCGAGGCGAAGATTGGCGACGAGCTGATCTTCGATGTGCAAGGCGTGCCGATCAAAACCACGATCGCCAGCCTGCGCACGGTCGATTGGAAACGATTTCAGACGAACTTTTTTGTGCTTTTCCCCGCAGGCGTTCTCGAGAACGCGCCCACGTTCCATGTCCTCGTGAGCCGAGTGCAGACCCCGGCTGATTCCGCCCGTTTACAGAATGCCGTGGTCGCGAAGTATCCCAACGTCTCCGCCATCGATCTGACCTCGGTGATCCAAACCGTCGATTCGATTCTGAGCAAGGTCGCTCTCGTCATTCGCGTAATGTCGCTTTTCACCGTCGGCGCCGGAATCGTTGTTCTGGCGAGCACGATCTGGAGCGGACGTTATCAACGGTTGCAGGAAAGCATTCTGCTCCGCACGCTCGGTGCGTCGCGCGCGCAAATCTGGAAGATTCTTTGCGCGGAGTATTTTCTGCTCGGCGTTTTTGCCAGCGCGACGGGGATCATCCTTGCGGTTGGTTCGAGCTGGGCGCTGGCAAAGTTTGTTTTCAAACTGAGTTACGCACCGTCAGTGTGGCCGCTGTTGGTGACCGCTGCTTCGGTCAGCCTGCTCACGGTCGCGATCGGTCTTATCGCAAGCCGCGGCGTGGCGAGCCGGCCACCATTGGAAATCTTGCGCGCGGAAGCGGAGTGAAATTACTGCGTTCGGCCGCTAGCCGCTTCCGGCTGAAGCGATTTCAGCTCGCTCTTGCTGAGTGGCCGCCAATGTCCTCGCGGCAAGTCGCCCAAGCGGAGATGACCGACGCGAATCCGAACGAGCTTTTTAACCTCGTATCCCAACTCGTAAAACATGCGACGGATCTGCCGGTTAATTCCCTGACGCAAGACCACCTGCACGCGCGTCGTCCGGATCGCCTGCACTTTCTCCATTCGCGCGCGTTGTCCGTCGAGTGTCATCCCGGCCAGCAACTTCGGTGCGAGCGTTGGATCCCAGGGACGATCGAGCGTCACTTCGTATTCCTTTTCAACTTTGTATCGAGGATGCGTCAGCCGTTGCGCGAGGTCGCCGTCGTTTGTAAGGATGAGAAGTCCTTCGGTCTGCGCGTCGAGCCGGCCGATATTGAAGAGGCGAGGGAACTTCGGCGGCAAGAGATCGAAAATCGTGTCGCGCGCATTGGGATCGGCGCGCGTTGAAACGAAGCCGGCCGGTTTGTGCAGGATGACATAGAGTTGGCGTTCGCTGCGCACCAGCTTACCACCGACTTTAACATGATCGTTCTCGACCGGTTGCGCGCTGAAGTCGGTGCAGACGCGACCGTTGATCGTAACGCGCCCGTCGGCAATCAATTGGTCGCAATGCCGCCGCGAACCGACACCGGCTGCGGCGAGGAAACGGTTTAGGCGCACGGTGGAGAGGTTGAGAGTTGAGAGATGAGTGTCGAGAGTCTCTCAACTCTCAACCAAGAACTCTCAACTTTCTCCAATCACGCGTCCGGCTTCGTTTTCGGAAGGCCGATGACTTTCGTGCCTTCCTTGAACTGCCCACGCTTCTTGAGAAGCTCGACGCGTTCGAAACGCTTCAGGACATTCCGTTTCGCGGTGATTGTGCTGGCTCCTTTTAGACTGCGATGTTGCGACATAAAATGCTCCTGCTTCGGTTTCCGAAATCGAGCGCCAACGTTACGACGCGACTTCTCTTTATCAACTGAATATCCGCCTCAAGAACCCATTCTCACGCGGCTCCGCGGAGCGTCGCCCTACCGCCTTTGCTCACCCTCTTTTGGTAGGGCGAGATTCTGTCGAGCCGCGTGCTCGGGGAAAAGCTGGAGAATACTTTCCTCGCTCGCCTGGCAAATTCCGCGTTCGGTGATGAGTCCGGTCACCAGCTGCCGCGGCGTCACATCAAATCCAAAATTTGCCGCGTGGCTGGTCTCCGGCGTCACGCGTACTGCGATCTGTTGTCCGTCGTGCCATCCGTCCGCGTAGTTCACTTCTTCTGCACCGCGTTCTTCGATCGGAATGTCTCTAAGCCCGTCGCGAATGTTCCAATCGAAGGAAGACGAGGGCAGGGCAACGTAGAACGGCACCGCGTTATCCTTGGCCGCGAGCGCCTTGAGATAGGTGCCGATCTTATTCGCCACGTCCCCCGTGTAGGTGGTCCGATCCGTTCCCACAATCACGGCGTCCACCTTCCCGTGCTGCATCAAATGTCCGCCCGCGTTGTCGGCGATCACGGTGTGCGGCACGCCGTGCTCGCCCAGCTCCCAGGCCGTGAGTTTCGATCCCTGGCTCCGTGGCCTCGTCTCATCCACCCAGACATGAACGGGAATCCCACCATCGTGCGCCGCGTAGATGGGCGCCGTGGCCGAACCGTGGTCCACGAAAGCGAGCCAGCCCGCGTTGCAATGGGTGAGCACATTAACCGGCGCACCGCCCTTGTCCTCACTGATGCGCCGGATCAACTCCAACCCGTGCTGCCCGATCATCCGGCAGTATTCCGCGTCTTCATCGGCTATCCGTCGCGCCGTGTGAAACGCCGCTCGTCGTTTCTCTTCCACGCCTTCTGCGTTGCCAATGCTTTTCACCTGTCGCCCGATGGCCCAGGCGAGGTTCACCGCTGTTGGCCTCGTCGCTTTCAATTGTGCTGCGGCAGCGGCCAGCTCATCCTCGAACAAAGTGCGCGACGCTGCCAGCGTCGCCAGGTACATCCCATATCCCGCCGCCGCTCCGATGAGTCCGGCTCCGCGCACGTGCATCTCTTTGATCGCACTGGCCATCTCGTCGACGGTACGCACTTCTTCGATCACGAAACGGTGTGGAAGAAAGCGCTGATCAATCAGCTGGATGACACGGCTGTCAGATTCGTTAGGCCAGATCGTCCGGTAATGTTGACCGCGTACTTTCACGCGCAGTTAGAATGCGATCAACATTCGTGCAAAGCTAGATCGGAAAATTGTGTCGCAAAATCGTTCGTAAAATGGAGATCGTAAGTCCCATTCCACCCTGCGGCTCGCGCGTGCCGAATGCACGCCTCGGTTTGCTTATGACAGGATTAATCGTCGCTGCCCTCGCGTTGCTCGGCATGCGCAGCATTGACTGGTTTCTTTTGAAACAGTCGCTCCGCCACCGTTTTCCGAAGGTGGAATGGATCACCACGGCGCAACTGGCCGATTGGCTCGCGGACAAACAGCGACAGCCGCCGGTCCTGCTCGACGTGCGAACAGAGGAGGAATGGAATGTTAGCCATCTTCCTGGGGCACAGCGGGTGGAACCGAATACCTCGACTGAAAAAGCCACCGCGGGAATGCCAAAGGAAGCTCCGATCGTAACCTATTGCGCTGTCGGCTATCGGTCGGGCGCGCTGGCGACGAAATTGCGTGCGGCGGGATTCACCTCCGTCCGGAATCTCGAAGGTTCGATTTTCCAATGGGCCAACGAACATCGGCCGCTGGTGCGCGAGGACAAGCCGGTCACTACCGTTCATCCCTACAGCAGTTTATGGGGCCGGCTTCTGACTGATGACGCGCGTGCGCCGCTGAAGAAATAGCGATCCCGATTACCGCTCGTCACGTCCCCGAGACGCGTCTCATAGAGGCGCGGCTACAGTTGATTACTCAAGACGACGTAATGGCCGCACGTTGTCACCTGATGGTAAATGTGGACGCGCGCCGTGACCAATTCTTGCCAATGAGGGACGCGGTTCTCATCGATGATGAGGTAAATGGGATCGGATCGATTCCACGCTTCCAGGACGAAATTCTCGTCGAGGTATTTTTCCTGCGCTGCGGCGCGTTGGTCGAAAAAATCGGGTTCCTGGTTCACGAGAAAAAACTTCTGGTTCAAGTAGAACGTCAGCGTGCTCCCGTTGTGCAGGGGCCCTTCGTAAAGGACCTGACCACGTTCTCCGAGACGGGGATTCAAGAAACGGGCGGCGCCGGCGAGTGAAAAAGAGGGAGCCATCCGCGATGCGCCTTCGGCCAGGCAAAGACCGATTGGGACCATCGAGACCAGAACCAGGAGAAGCGCGATTTTCGAGCGTTGCCTGGCGGCAAAATACAGCGCGGGCGCGGCGAAGATGCCCAGCGCCATGCCCGCGATCTCGAGCATCTGACGGAACGCGAGCCAGCTGGCGACAGGGGTGACCGCGGGCGCGATGCCGTTAAGAATTTTGGGCGCGAAAAAAGCGATGGTGCCAATGGCGGCGCCGGCAAGAATAAGGAAGCCAAGCCCGACTACTCGCAGCGTGCGCGGAGTCCGTTCCCAAACCAAAGCCGCCAAGAGCGCAAAAGCGCTCCACACACTCATCGAGGAGTAAGCTGTTTGGTGGCCGAGCAAAAGAAGCGGCAGAAAGCCAACCGCCATCCAGCAAAGCGGGAGCGCCTCGGCGAAAGAGATCTCATGCGGCCGGATAATTCTGCGCGTCGCGAAAAACAATCCGGGCAGCACCAGGATGGAGGCCGGAAACCACCATGCGAAGTGCAGGACAAGAAACTGCATCGCGACAAGCCGGGGTCGCCAGGCCAGCCAAACGACCGAGGAAGAAATCCCGGAAAATGTTTTTGCGCCCAGATGTACCAAGGGGCGACGACCGCAATGAAAAGAAGCAGGTAAGTCCAATGCAAGAGGAAGCGAAAACGCAGGCGAGCTTCCCGGACGAAAATCGCGAGTAGAACGCAAATGCCCGCGAGATAGAAAAAACTTTCCAGGCCTTTGCTCAGGCAGGCGAGGCTGGCGCAGAACCAAAACCCGGCGAACCACGCGCGCCGGAACTGGCTCCGTTGATAACCGCAGACCGCACAAAAAATCGCACCGGCGATAAAGGCGCTGAAAACCGGCTCCGGCGTGACGGCTCGGCCGAGCAGGAACGCGCCACAGGAACAAAGATGGATCAGACCCGCGGCGAAGCCTCGCCAATAACCGGCGAGGCGTTCGCCGATCAAAAAAGTCAGGGCGATCGACGCGATCATTGCGATCGCGATCGGCAGGCGTGCGGCCATCGCACTCACACCAAAAATTTTGTAGGAGAGGACTATCAGCCAGTAGACCAGCGGCGGCGTTTGCAAACGCGGGACGCCGTCGTTTGTCGGCAGAAGCCATTGTTGCGTTGACAGCATTTCACGGGCGCCGCCGGCGAACTGCCCTTCGACGCCGTCATAGAGATCGCCCCAGCCGGCGGTGGCGAGATGAAGGACGGCCGCCAGGGCCAGCAAAAAAATGAAAAGGGCGTGACGGGTGGGCGGCGGATCGAGCACCTGTGGGTCGAGGAAGGTGTCTTCGAGCGTGAATGTGCGAGCGCCGGCAACCATGGCGACAATTCGTTAGGCCGCTGGCTTCGGAGCGGTGGTTCGCTTAGCCATTCTGTGCATCGGTATTTCGGTATCGATCCCAATCCTCCGGCACTCGGAGCAACTTCGCCTCCGGCATCTGGATGATCGCGAGCATCTGGCGGCACTCAGCAATGAGTGTTTGATCGGTGGGGCGCATGATCTGAAACGCGCACCAAAACCGAGCCCGCTCGAGACGGTCGAGCCACCCTTCCACGACCAGCCGATCTCCAAGCTTTGCTGCGCGGCGGTAATCGATCTCGGTCCGAACGACGACCGGATATTTCTGGGTTTGGGCCATCTGGGCAAGGCCCAGCCCGAGCTTTTCCGCGAGAAGAGTTCGAGCTACTTCGATAAAGCGCAGGTAAGCGATGTTATGGACCACGGCGGCGCAGTCCGTGTCGAAGAACATGACCTGTACCTCGGTCTTAATGCGCGGCACATTTTCGTTCAACATCCGAAACCATCATTTCGCAAGCGATCTCTAAAGCAACGGAATTGTCGAAGCGGAGGAATGTGATATCTCTAAGAGCGACGAAACCGACGCTGCGGCTTCTTCGACGCTCACCGCTTTCATGCAGCGAAAATCAATCGGGCACTCTCGCAGGAAACAGGGGCTGCACTCGACTTGATGGCGGATAACATGATGACCGCGGCCAAGCGGGCCGGTAAGGCGCGGCTCAGTGGAACCGAAGACCGCTGTTACCGGAACGCCAACCAGTGTCGCGAGATGCATCGTGCCGGTGTCGTTCGTGAGCAACAGGGCGCACTCGCTCAACTCAAAAATCAATTCGCTCAACGTAGTTTGGCCGATTCGATTAATGCAGTTGGCGCCTACCCTTGTCTCGATCACGGCGCCGCTCTCCAAATCGTTCGATGTGCCAAACAGGATCCACTTCACTGGTCGTTGTGCGGAGATCGCTGCGGCAACTTCTGCAAATCGCTCCGGAGGCCAGCGCTTCGCCGGGCCGTATTCCGCGCCCGGGCAGAGGCCGATTTTGATGGGAGCGCCTTCTGCATTCGCACGAGGCAAAATCGTCGCACCCTCCGCCGTCCCAGGCGGAGCTCCCAATTCCCGCGCGATGTGAAGATAACGGTGGACTTGATGTTCAACGGGACGGCGCTTCGATTGCTCTGTAATGATTTGGTTCAGAAGCCATCGGCGATAATGGCCGCGATAACCCACTCGGCGCGGCACACCGGCCAGCCAGATTTCCAAAGCCGCCCGCAGTGAATTCGGAAAAAGAATCGCGACATCGAAAGGCTGTTGACGCCTAATCAATTTCACCGCGCCGAAGAGCGAACGACTCGTCAGGCAGATGATTTCATCGACTTCGGGGATGAGTTTCCAGGCAGCGGAGATCTTTTCCGGGGCCGCGATTGTGATGTGTACGTCGGGACGGCCGGCCTTGATCGCGCGCACTGCGGGCATGCTAATGATGCTGTCGCCGAGCCAGTTTGAACCACGAATCAGAATCCGGAACGGCTTCAAATCACGCATTTCAGGTGAGACGTAGAAACCGCGTTTGTAATGCGTCAGAAGAAAACTTGGCTTCGGAGTTTTCCAGCGATTGTGCACCCAAAAACAATCTTCGGGCGCTTTCCGAATCTGCTGCTCGATCGTCTCGTTCCCCTTCAAGGTGACGGAGTTCACCGAGTCACCGGGCGAATCAATGCGCGGGGTGAAAACCATCCGCCAGCGCGCCGGTCCTTCTGTGTGAACCGCCGCAGCGATCACCGCCGCGCCGGTTCTTTTTGCCAGCAAACCCGATAGCGGCGAAGTCGAGGCGAGCCTCCCGAAGAACGGCGTCCAAAGACCCTGATCGCCCGCGTGTTGATCGCCCAGAATCCCAATGAGCCCGCCGGAACGAAGCAATTCGATTGGCTTGTGAAACCCTTCGCTCCGATCGAATAGCTCGGCGCCGGCGTGGGCCCGTTTTCGACTTACGTCCCGGTCAATGTAACGATTCCCAAGTTTTTGATAAATCGTTCCGATTCTTGCGTAATCTGCGTAGTGCGGCACGAGCTGCGCAAACAATTCCCAGTTGCCGATATGGCTCAAGAGCAGGATCACGGGCCGGCCCCCGCGTAGCTCTTGATGCACCGCGTCCAAATTTTCCGTTTCGACATATCGCGCCAACTTTTCCGGCGGCATCGACCCCATCTTGACACTGCAGATCAAATTGGCGCCGAGGTTTTGGAAATGGCGGCGGACAATCCGTCGCAATTCCCGCGGTGCCTTTTCCTTCGCAAAAGCGATGTCGAGATTACGCCGCGCGAGCCGGCGATAGTGGGGGAGCAGCAGCCAGGCCCCCAATCCCATGAAATTTCCGATGGCAAATAGAATGCGCAACGGAAGTGCGCTCGCGATCGCCGTGCCCGCGCGATACAAAAGGTAAATGCTGAAATCGAGCATGCAGGATCAGCGAGACATGGCTGGTGAATTCGCGCCGAAGCGTAAATTTGCCTGCGCCCTGCTTCAATCAATATAATGTCCCTGTGTTGCAGTCACGTACCCATTCTGTTCGTTCGGATTTTGCGCGATTCGTCGTGCACAAGTTCGGTCGTGGCCCGTTCCTTGTGATCAGTCCTGAGCGGGCGGAATTGGAGCGGCAGTTCGAAAACGCTGGCGTGAAAGCAACGGTCTGCGCTTCCCTGGCCGAGTTGACGTTAGCGGTTCCGCAAAACGGCAGCAGCCCGCCAGCTGATCTGGCGATTTGGTTTTATCCGCCAGACAAGAGTCACGACGAGCGCGCGGTTGAAGATATTGCGGTGCGCGCCAGGGAGGTCCTGTTGGTCTCCGGCTTGGGCGCGGAAATTGCAAACCGGCGGCCGCATCTGGTGGAGGGCTTCCGCCGGTTCGGTTTGCTGCCGGATTACGAGTGTGATCTTGAGGACTTGGAGCCCACCGCTCTTCGGCTGGTGCGCAAAACGGAAGAATCCGCGGAGACACTTGTGCCAGCGGTCGAGTCAGCCTTTGCGCGGCTCAATCGGTACGTGCGTGGATTGCAGCGGAGTTTGCGCACCCGGGTGTCGGAACTCGAGGCCGCCGACCGTCATATCGCCAAGCTCGAAGAAAAACTTCTCAAGCTCAAAGAAGCGAAGCGTCAACTGAAACAGTTAAAGCAGGAAAAACATGCGTTACGCAAGTCGCCGGAACGCAAGATCGGCCAGGTCCTGCTGGCGCCCTATCGGCTGCCCCAAAAGCTGCTCCGCGAAGTCCGCAAGAGGTTCCCCAAGCCTGACAAGCCGTATCGCGCTTCGATTCCCGCGAACGAGTATCAAAAGTGGCTCGATACGCGTCTGGTGAAAGGCGACGAAATTGCGGCTTTGCGCAGAGAATCACACAGTTTCGCCTACCAGCCGTGCATCAGCATCATCACGCCGGTTTTCAACACACCGGTTGCATGGCTGACGGAGTGCGTGGAATCAGTGCTCGCCCAAGCTTACGAAAAGTGGGAGCTGATTCTCATCGATGACGACTCGACGGACCCGGAAATGCTCAAGGTTCTACGTGAGCTTGGTGCACGTGATTCGCGGATTGTCCTGGCAAAAGATGAAAAGCGGGGTGGGATTTCCGCCGCATCAAATCGCGGTCTCGCCCTTGCGGAGGGGGAGTGGGTGGGCTTCCTCGATCACGATGATCTCCTCGAACCGGATGCGCTTTTTCACAACGTGAAGT
Source organism: Chthoniobacterales bacterium (assembly GCA_036385955.1). Classification (GTDB taxonomy): domain Bacteria; phylum Verrucomicrobiota; class Verrucomicrobiia; order Chthoniobacterales; family UBA10450; genus AV80. The sequence continues at coordinate 18,286 of DASVJK010000124.1, forward strand.
GGCTGCAGGATCATCGCGACGCAGATTTAATTTACTCCGATGAAGACAAGCTTACGGAGCAAGGCTTCGATTCGCCGATCTTTAAACCGGATTGGTCACCGGACTATTTTCTCTCCTGTAACTACATCTGCCATTTCACGCTCATCCGGCGCGCTCTCGTGCGGAAGATCGGCGGTTTCCGTTCGGAGTTTGATGGCGCCCAGGACTACGATCTCTTCCTCCGCATCGTCGAAGAGTCGAATCGAATCGATCACATTCCGCGCGTGCTTTATCATTGGCGGCGCAGCCTCACCTCCACGGCCGATAATATCCGACGCAAGCCCGGGTCGCTGGAGACCGGCCGCCGCGTGCTCGAGGCGTGCCTCGAACGGCAACAGGAGACGGGGCATGTCACGGTCGACTGGCGCACTCATGCGTATTGGATCAAACGCCAACTGACGGAGGCAAAAAAAATCTCAATTATTATACCGGTTCGCGACCGCGTGGATTTGCTGGCCCGTTGCCTCGAGAGCCTAACGAGTAAAACAAGCTATGCTCCTTACGAGATCGTCGTCGTCGATAACGACAGCCGGTCGGAGGAAGCGCGCGCGTACTTTTCCCACTTCAAACACAAGCTCTTGCGTTACAGCGGCCCTTTCAATTTTTCCGCGATAAATAACTTTGCCGTGGAGCAAACCGACAGCCCCTGGCTGCTCTTTCTAAACAACGACACGGAGGTGATCGAGGGCGACTGGCTCACGATGATGGCCGAGCATGTGCAGCGCGCCGAGGTGGGCGCGGTCGGCCCGAAACTCCTGTATCCGGACGATACTGTGCAACACGCGGGCATCGTGGTTGGCGTCGGCGGGATCGCAGAGCATGCGTTTCGGGGCTTGCCCGCCGAGGCGCCGGGTGTTTGCCGCCAACTGCAAACGACGCGTAACTACAGCGCGGTCACCGGCGCGTGTCTGCTGACCAGGCGCGAAGTATTCGATGAGGTGGGAGGATTTGATGAGGAGCGGTTGCCGGTCACATTTAGCGACGTGGATCTGTGCTTGAAGATGCGGCGCGCGGGCTATCGTGTCGTTTACGTCCCTTTCGCGAAGTTGTATCATCACGAATCCAGCACGCGTCGCCCGGCGGTGGAACCGCTCGAGACCGAGGTGATGCGGGAACGCTGGCCCGACGTGCTCGAGCACGACCCGTATTATAATCCAAATCTTTCTCGTGAGCGCGCCGATTTCTCTTTAGGCAAGTAACTGGACGAGCCTTTATCCATGACCACTCCCGACAAGCAACTTTGGCAAGGCCTCGCGGCGGAGGCCCGAACGGCGCTCGCCATGCGTGATTACGACCCGCAAACATTTTCGCAGCAGCTTGCTGGCGCGGGGATTGAGGCGGGGAAGCTTGCGTCCGCCGATCGGACCAGCGCGGAGATTCGGGAGGCCTGGATTCCCGGTGTGGAAATTTTTCCGCGCGCGATTTACCCGCAGCGGCATCGGGGTTCATTCGGCGAATTTGTCCGTCGGGATGAAGGCGTGCTCGCGCGAATCGGCTTCTGGCCCGCGCAATGGGCCAACGCCCGCATGTTTGCGCAGACCGCAAAAGGCTTTCACCTTCACCCGCCGAGCATCCCTGACGGGACCGCGCCGGCAGACTGGCTGCGCCGCAGATTTGTCGACGAGCCGGAAAATTATTCATTGCGCCGTTACGAGCACGAGCAGTGGGACGTGATGTTCTTCGTGCAGGGCGTCGCGGAAATGATTCTTCGCGATGTTCGCGTGGGACTGCCTCCGCGCACGATGCGTCTCTTCGTCGACGGCGACAATCATCGCGGCGTGAACAACGTTGGTATCGTCGTCCCGCCAGGTGTCGCGCACGCAATTCGAGTCGAGGGTTCCGAAGACGTCATCATGGTCTACGGCACGAGCACATCGTTTCGGCCGGACTTTGAAGGGCGGATCGCGAGTGACGTGGAGACCGCTACGCTGCCGGAGTCGTGGCAGCGCTTTCTAGCTCAATAAACGGCGCCGGTTGATGCAGCGGCAATTTGATCCGGCCGAGCCGGAATTGATGGACAGGCCGCAGCCGGTGACAGCCGAGCTGGTGAGCGATTTGCGCAACCTGCGCCAGTTCAATCGCTACTTTGGAAGCTATGCGCTCACCACGCATTTTTTGCGTTGCTGGATCCAGTCGGGGGCGCAACTCCGCGTGCTCGACCTGGCGACCGGCTCCGGCGATATCCCGCGCCTCGTCATCGATTACGCCAGAAGAGTCGGCGCGAAAGCGACGGTGGACGCGATCGATCGGCAAAGCTCCACGCTGGAAATCGCGCGTGGCTTGAGCGCGGACTATCCAGAGATCGATTTCAAACAAGGCGATGTTCTTTTCTTCGGGGAGGATGGACAATACGACATCGTGCTCTGCTCGCTTGCGCTCCATCATTTCGACGAGGCCGCGGCGGTGCGACTGCTGGAGCGTTGCCGGCATTTATCGAGAAGATTCGTTCTGATTTCCGACCTTCGACGAGGCTTCCTCGCCACTGTGGGAGTCTATCTTCTCACCGCATTGATCTATCGCGAATCCATGACGCGCACCGATGCGCGCCTCTCCGCCGAGCGCTCCTTTTCGTTTCGAGAATTTGGCTTGCTGGCGGAACGCGCCGGCTGGAGGAACTTTGGCCATCGCAAGTTCCGTTTCGCCCGCCAGGCCATTTGGCTTGAGCCTCTAGGAATCTGAACATGGAAATTTTTCCAACTGCGGTCAGTGTGCCGAGCACGGCAAAGCGCAGAGTTCTCGTGCCGACGATGGGCGCTCTGCATCAAGGCCATCTCGAATTGATCCGAATCGCGCGCGAAGCTGCCGGCAACGAGGGCGAGGTTGCGGTCAGCATCTTTGTGAATCCGCTTCAGTTCGCCCCCGGCGGTGACTACGAAAAATACCCGCGCCCCGAAACGGATGACGAGGAGTTCTGCCGAAGTGCCGGGGTGGATTTTCTTTTCCGGCCCAGTTCGGGCGAAATGTATGCCGCCGATTTTTCGGTCGCGATCGAGGAGAATTCACTTTCGACCGCGTTGTGCGGCAAATCGCGCCCCGGGCATTTTCGCGGGGTCTGCACGGTCGTGGCAAAGCTCTTTCACGTTCTTGCGCCGGACGCGGCTGTTTTCGGCGAGAAAGATTTCCAACAACTCGCAATCATTCGCCGAATGGTGCGTGACCTGAATTTTCAGATCGAGATCATCGGCGCGCCCACCGTCCGGGAATCCGACGGGCTTGCGTACAGTTCGCGCAACCAATATTTGAGCGCGACCGAGCGCCCGCAGGCCCCCGTGTTGCGCTCCGCCCTGGTTGAGGGGACACGGCTTGTGGCCGCCGGTGAGCGGTCGACATCGGTGATCATCGCGGCTGCGCGCAAAGTAATGGACACGTCGTCGCTCGCGCGGATCGACTACCTTGAGTTGGTAAATGCGGATACGTTGCGGCCGCTTGAAATCGTGCAGCCCAACTCGCTCATCGCTCTGGCGGCCTTTTTCGGACACACTCGGCTGATCGACAATATCCGGCTCCCATGAAGGAATACGATTTCGTCGTCATCGGCAGCGGCATTGCCGGGCTGACTTTTGCTTTGAAGGCGGCGACGCATGGTTCGGTTGCCGTGATTACAAAGCGCAAGGGCGCCGACTCAAACACGGCGTGGGCGCAGGGCGGAATCGCTTGTGTGACGAGCGACGAAGATTCGTTCGAACTTCATGTGCAGGACACCCTCGAAGCGGGCGCGGGTCTGTGCGACGAAGCGGCCGTGCGAACGATCGTGATGGAAGGTCCCATGCGCGTTCGAGAGTTGGTGGAGCTCGGATTGCATTTCGACGACCGCGAAGTCTCCGGACATCGCGAGCCCGATCTCGGCCGCGAGGGTGGCCATTCGAAACGGCGGGTCCTGCATGTGCAGGATGTGACCGGTTTGGAGATCGAAAAGACGCTGCTGCGCGAGCTCGACCGCTCGCCCACGGTGGAGCTGCTGGAAAATCACATGGCCGTCGATCTGATCACGGCCGGAAAACTTGGCTTTGCCGCTGAAGATCGCTGCCTCGGCGTCTACGTGCTCGATGAACGCACAGGCGAAGTGGAAACCATTCGCACCGATCGGCTGGTCCTGGCCACGGGTGGCTGCGGGAAAGTTTATCTGTATACGACGAACCCGGACATCGCGACGGGCGACGGGGTGGCGATGGCCTGGCGCGCGGGAGCGGTCATCGCCAACATGGAGTTCATTCAATTCCATCCCACCTGTCTTTTTCATCCGAAGGCGAAATCATTTCTCGTGTCCGAGGCGGTGCGTGGCGAAGGCGGAATTCTGCGCAACAGCCGCGGCGAGGATTTCATGCGTCGATATGACCCGCAATGTTCGCTGGCTCCGCGGGACATCGTCGCGCGCGCGATTGACGCCGAGATCAAACGCTCGGGCGCGCAGTGTGTTTTTCTCGATATCACGCACCGTTCGCCCGAGTTTTTGCAGGAGCGTTTTCCGCACATTTACGAAACCTGCCTGCGTTTCGGGATCGATATGGCGAAACAACCGATCCCGGTTGTCCCCGCCGCGCATTATCAATGTGGCGGCATCAAAACAGACGTGAACGGGGCCACGACGCTGCCCGGTCTTTATGCGATCGGCGAAGTGGCCTGCAACGGTTTGCACGGCGCGAATCGATTGGCGAGCAATTCCCTTCTCGAGGGGTTGGTCGTGGCGCATCGCGCCTGCGAGGCCTTGGTCCGCGAACAACCGACATCGCACGCCGCGCGGGCGATTTCACTCCCGGAATGGGAGTCGGGGGATGTCCAGAATGTGGATGAGCTCGTCGTGATTTATCACAATTGGGACGAGATCCGGCGCTTGATGTGGGATTACGTCGGGATCGTCCGGACGAACAAGCGACTCCAACGAGCCAGCGCGCGGCTGCGCAATCTGCAACGGGAAATCCGTGAATTTTATTGGAATTTCAAGATTTCGGTCGACCTGCTCGAGCTCCGCAACCTGGCGACGGTTGCCGCGTTGATAGTCGATTCGGCCCTCAGCCGGAAGGAAAGCCGCGGTTTGCACTTCACGCTCGACTATCCCGAACTCTCGGATCGGCGCTTCAGGTGTGACACCTTGATCAGCCGGACCTGACTGGAATGGATAGTGCTAGGTAAAGAGGGGACCCGGACGGCGCCGGCCGATCCCTGAGGGAAAGCTTGCCTTTCCGGGTTTTATCGGATAAACAACTCCGCTAATTGGCTCGATGAGAAGATTTTTCGCCATTTTTTCCCTGCTGGTGATAAGCGCCGTCGGTCTGCGCGGTCAATCGCCCTATGAAAGCAGCGCGGATTTTGCGAAATATGCGATGAAGTTGCGGGAGCAGGCGCTCCTCAAAGTCGAGCCGCAGGTCTTCGTTCCCACGACCTCGCAAAAGAGCATGACGCGGTTTCCGTGGAAGACGAATATTGTGACCACGGTTTTCTGGATTGGCGAGGCAGCGGGCGGGAACAACCCGGTGCCGAATGTGAAAAGCTCCTGGGACGCCAACTGGACGTCTAATTACGGCGGCTTCGATTCCCCGGATCCCGGGTCGCGCCGGAACTACGTTCCGGTTTCGTTCGTCCCGCGACAGAATCCATTTTATTGCGCGCTGCCCTACAACGATGTCACGCACGGGCAGTTCAAGCCGGAAGCCGCGCTGGTGATTCCGTGGTTCAAGCAATCCTATACCGAGCCCGGCCGCTCGGTTTGCAAGGACCGCTGGCTCGCGATCCGCAAAGGCAATCGCACGTGCTACGCGCAATGGGAAGATTGCGGGCCTTTTCGCACCGATCATTTTCAATATGTCTTCCAGAACGAGCGGCCGAAGCCGAATCTGAACCGCGGCGCCGGCCTGGATGTTTCACCAGCGGTGCGGGATTACCTTGGGCTGTCGCCTACGGACGTGACCGACTGGCAATTCATCGAGGTGCGCGACATCCCGCCGGGTCCCTGGCGCAATTATGGTGACAACAACCATTTTGTGATCGCGAAGCGGCAGACCGAGCAGAAAGTCGTTCAGGAAACGACGGACAAGAAGAAGAAGTAACGAGGGCGATTACTGGCCCGAACCAAGCCGCGCTGCCAGACCCCCGAAGGTCTCCTTCAACTTTTCCGCCTTCTGCATGAGAGGTTCGTAGCGCTTGCGCTCGGCCGTGCAAAAGGCAGCCAGTGGTTCGAACGCCACCGAGATCTCTTTATAAAAAAGGTCGATGGCGTGGTTCATCTGCTCCTCGATCGCGTGTAGCAGATCCAGACGTTTCTTTTCCATTTCCCTCTCGTAGGCGGCGAGAATTTTCTTTCGCTGGGTGAAAGCGACGATCGTCCCGATGATGGCGGCGGAAGCAGCGAGCACACCGGTCACATCCGCCACGGCCGCGCTGCTCATTGCCACAATGACCGTGACGATTCCCCCGGCGGCTGCCACTCCGGCCGGCAACCGGAGCCAGGCCGCCGTTTCTCGAAACATGCGGGCCAGTTGCTCCTCCACTCCCTTACCCGCGATGCGCTCCACAAGAGTGAGCTGAATCGATTGCAGAAGATCGCGGCGCTGGCGCGCGAAATCGGGCATCGCCTGGCTCATGCGGCTCTTGCCGCCTGAATCGAATTTTGCCTCGAACGTGTCTTGCAATTGCGGCCAGAGGCCGCGTAGATCGGTCTCCAGTAACTGCACTGCGTTCTCCACCTGTGGCTGGACGGTCTGGCGCAGCTTCGCTTCCACTTCCGTTTGGAATTCTTGCTGCCATTGCTCACGGCTCCAGACGAGTCGCCATGTCCGCCAGAAGGAAAGCTTTTCTTCGAGCATGCGCGTTCCTTGGCTTGCGCACTCGCGGCACGCCTGCTCCACACCGCGAAGAAATCCTGCCACCTGCCGCAACGTTTGGTCTTTACGCGCTTGAAGAAATTCATCCACGCGGGAGAGCTGCTTTTCGTCACGCGAGATTGTGTCGAAACAGCCGCGAATCTCCTCCGCCACTTCACCGAGGATTACGCCTGCCGTCCTCGCGGTCGATTGCAGTTTCAAGATGCGCACGCCGGACTCCGTGACCATGTGATTTATCTGATCTTCCAGCGGACCGAAGTGGCTCTCTTTCCAGAGCCTTTCCTTGTCCAGACCCGTGGTGCGCGCCAGCAGCGCTTTTCGAGCGGAGACGGGAAATATCGACGGCGTGAATGCAAGTTTTTGCATGGCCGTGTCCTGAAGATGCCGATGGATGATTTCGATTTCCGACGCCTCACGCAGATCGGCTTGCTGGAGCACGAAGACGATGTTCTTAAGCCATTTCTTTTGGACGAAATTCAGCAGATCCCACGCGGATTGAGACCACGGGTTCACGACCGAGAAAACGAAAAGGACAAGATCCGCGCGGGGGATAAAACTCTCAGTGATGGTTTGGTGCTCGGCCACCATCGTGTTCGTGCCCGGGGTGTCCACCACATTGAAGTCGCGTAAAAATGAAATCGGCAGGTAGCGCTCGGTGAGCTGAGGAGAAACCTCGACCGATTTTTCCTCTTCTCCGTAGCGAAAAATGTAGACCCGATCTGTCACCGGGCGAACATCCACCTTCGCAAATTCCTGGCCGAAAAGTGCGTTGAGCAAAGACGATTTGCCGGCTTTGACTTCGCCGACAACGACAAAAAGCAACGGCTCCCGGATATCCGTCAACAAGCCGTGGAGCGTGTCCAGCGTGGCCAATTCGCGGCGCATGTCGGAGCTCAGTTTGAGCAGTCCCGCGAGTGCAGTTTCGAGTTCGGTTCGAAACTGCAGGTAGTTATCGGCGATCATGCCGACCTCCTAGCCGCCCGGAGTGCCGGTCGTGAGCGGGGAATTGTAAATGCGAAGATTGGTGGGTGCGACCGGAATGTTGGTGGGTGCGGGAATGGTGCTGGTGCGTGGTGTGGGAGTGGGCTTCGGCGGCAACGGCGTCGCCATCGCGAGCAACTCCGACACGGTCACCGATTTAAAGCCCTTCCGGTCCAATTGATCAAATGTCGCCGGCATGGCCTCGAGGGTGGGGGGATGAATATCGTGCGCGAGCACGATCGAACCGGCCCGCGTTTCTTTCAGGATTCGATTGCACACGACACTCGGTCCCGGCCTCTTCCAATCGAGCGGGTCTACGTCCCAGATGATAATTCGATAACCGAAATCGTCATGGATCCAGCGCTTCTGGCGCGCCGTGATGGACCCGTACGGTGGCCGCAGCAGCGTCGGGTGCTTCCCAATCGCAGCGAAGATCGCGTCATCCGTTTTTTGCAGTTCACGGCGCACAGCTTCGTCGGACATTTTACCCAGGTTTGGATGCGACCAGGAATGATTCGCGATCTCATGACCTTCGCGGATCGCGCGCCGCAGGATGTCTGGATGGTCCGCCGCGTTTTGGCCCACCACAAAAAACGTCGCTCTCATATGATGCGCCGCGAGGAGATCGAGCAGCTTCGGCGTGAGGGTCGCGTGCGGGCCGTCGTCGAACGTCAGGGCGATATAGGGTCCGTCGACGTGAACCGAATTGAAGGTGATCTGCAGTTGAGCTGGCGAGGCCGCGGGGGTCGGCGCGGGCGCGGAATTGCTTCTTTCAACGGGCTGCGCCGGCGGGCCGCTTTGCCCGGAAACGGCCTGAAGAATCAGGAGACTGACCGAGGAGAACGCGAGCAGTTGTCGTGCGAACATGGGATGGCAAATGCGAGAGCGGAAAACTTTCCGGTGTATCTAGCAGAGGGGACATGCAACGCAAGCCACCAGGCCGCCGCCCCGTTCTTCTCACCCGGGTAAAACGGTCTGCGACGGACAATGAGCGGGGCCGCGGCATTTCGTCCGACAAATCGAATTTGTGGCAGTCATCCTGCTCCAGAAGAAGCGGATTACACATCCGCTCGAGCGGGGTGATGCGTCTTGGCGGGGTGAGAACCCGCGATCGCGCAATGCTTGGCTTCTCCTTTAATGAAAATTTTGCTCGTAGAAGATCACCTGGGAAGTCGCAAGAACCTGCAGCGGCTTATCGAACGGCGCGGACACGAAGTGGTCGGTGTCGGAAGTGCAGAGGACGCCGAAGCGGCGCTCGCCGCGGAGGCCTTCCCGTTTCTAATCCTCGACTGGATGCTACCCGGAAAAAGCGGAGTCGAGCTCTGCCGGCAGTTACGTGCGCAACCAAACGGGGACGAAATGTTTATTTTGCTGGTGACAGCGCGCGCGGATACGGCGGACCTGGAACAGGCGCTGGAAGCCGGCGCGAACGACTACATCACGAAACCGCTCGACCTCGAGCTGTTGAACGTGCGGATTTCCGTCGCCGAGCGCCAGATTCGAGAGCTTGGGGAACGTAATCAGGCGCGGGCGGCGTTGCTGGAATCTGCACGCACGATGACGAATATTCTCGAGAACACGACGGATGGATTCTTGGCGGTCGATTCTGAATGGAAAATCACGCACTTGAACGCCGAGGCCGAAACGCTGCTCGGTCGCACCCGCGATGAATTACGCGGCCACGAACTTTGGGAGAAGTTTCCGGAGCAGGTCGGGTCCGTCTTTGAAGCCCATTACCAGAAAGTCATGGCGGAGCAAATTCCAGTGGAGTTCGAGGCGAGCGATTCCAGCGGGAAGGTTTGGTACGAAGTGCACGCTTACCCGAGCAACGGCGGCGTTTCAGTCTTTTTCCGTGACATCAGCGAACGAAGGAAAACCGAATCGGAGCGCCTGACGACGAGCAAACTCGAATCGCTCGGCACTCTCGCCGGTGGCATCGCGCATGATCTGAACAACATCCTGACCGTGATTTCCGGAAACATCGGCCTCGCTCAAATCGAAGCTCCGGCGGATTCGGGGAGTCTCCTTGGGTTTCTCTCGAAAGCGGGCCAGGCCGCCCAACACGCGGCGCATCTCTCCAGCCAGCTCCTCACCTTTTCGAAGGGGGGCGCTCCGCTAAAGAAAGTCGTTTCGGTTGGAGAGCTGCTCGAACATTCGGCCGAGTTCTCGCTTTATGGATCGAACCTGCGCGCCGACTTCGACATCGCGGTCGATCTGTGGAAAGCGGAAGTGGACGCTGGCCAGATCGAGCAGGTGGTGAATGCGTTGATGCTCAACGCGCGCGAGGCGATGCCGCACGGCGGGACGGTTCGCATCCGTGCGCGCAATGTCGTCCTCGATGACAAGCCAGGCGCGATTCTTCCAGCGGGCCACTACATCAAGATCACCATCACAGATCGCGGCTCCGGGATACCGGATGAACTGCGGACAAAAATTTTTGATCCGTATTTTACGACCAAGCCGACCGGAACAGGACTTGGACTGGCGATCAGTTACTCGATTGTGAAAAAGCACGGCGGTCTGCTCCATCTGGAAAACTCGTCGCCGGAAGGCTCCGCTTTCGCGTTTTATCTCCGCGCCAGTGACCGCAAGCTCTCCGTTCCCGAGGTGCGAGTCACGGAACGCGCCTTCCATTTCAATCACCACCGCGTCCTCGTCATGGATGACGAGGCGGCGATTCGAGAATTAACTTCACAACTGCTTGGCACGCTTGGTTACGAAGTGACGGCGGTTCCGGACGGGCTTGAAGCGGTGAGACTTTACGAGCGTGCCCTCCGCCGCGGGGAACAATTCCAGGCGGTGATTCTCGACGCCACCGTCCGCGGGGGGATGGGTGGCCTGGCGACGATCGAGCGTTTGCGCACCATGGATCCGAAGGTCAACGCGATCATTTGCAGCGGCTACTCGGACGAAGCGGCCTTGTCGGAGTTCCTTGCTTATGGATTTCGCGGCGCGCTGCCGAAACCATTCACACGCTCAGAGCTTGCGGATGCGTTGCAGCGGACGTTCGAAGCGGCGAACCCAAATTGATCATGTTGCCGCGGCCGCGGTTGAAAGCGGCCAAGCGGCTTTGTCTAGCCTTTGCGCAGCTTTTCAAGTACCGCGATGAAAGCATCCGGGCCGCCCTGCATATAGCCGAGCTCGCCGACTATTTGTCCGTCGCCGTTTAGAACGATAATCGTCGGAAAAGCCTGAATTTGATACCGCTCGGCGAGCCGCACGTTTTGCGCCCTGATCGCGTTGGACATCGGCTTCATTTTCGGGAAGTCCACCTCGACGAGCACCAAATTCTTGCTCGCGTATTCTTTGAACTGCGGCTTCGAAAAAACCTCCCGGTCGAGCAGGATGCACCAACCGCACCAATCCGAGCCCGTGAAATCGAGCAGAACGAGCTTATTATTGGCTTTGGCTTCCTGCTGCCCTTGTTCGTAACTTGTAATCCAGCCAGGCTTGGATGGCGTGGTTTGGGTCGCTGGCGTGGCTTGGGTCGATGATGAGTCCGCCGAGTCCGAACGCTGCCCGCATCCAGGAAGCGCGAGCAGGGCAGCGCCGATCCCTGCGAGGAGGAGGGGAAACCGGCAGACTTTCACGCGCCCAACGTCCGGTAGATCTCCTTGCTTCGCAAGCAGCCGCCTCCACGTAACGCGACCTAAGGCCGGTCGTGTGGCGCGTTCACGGTCAAAGCTAGCCCGGCGGGGAACGCCGGGCTAAAAAACCGAGGAAAGATTTATTTCTTGATGTGCCCCGAGACGAGCTTGGTCATCTCGAACATGCTGACCTGGCTCTTGCCGTTGAAGACGGGCTTGAGCGAATCGTCCGCATTGATCATGGTCCGTTTTTTCTTATCCTGGCAACCGTT
>DASVJK010000125.1:0-7288 GCA_036385955.1 Chthoniobacterales bacterium
GGACCGTTACAAGGACGGCAAGAAAGACACCGAGGAAGAGGAAGAAGAGAAGCCGGAAGCGAAGCTCGATATTCTCGATGACCCGGTGCGGATGTATCTCAAGCAAATGGGTCAGGTGCCGTTGCTGACTCGCGAGCAGGAGGTGGAGATTTCCAAGCGGATCGAAGAGGCGGAGATCATGGTGCAGCGCCTCATCAACCGCTTTGGTTTCATCGCGCAGGCGCACCTTGATCTCGCGCAAAAACTCACCGAAGGCGGCGAGCGTTTCGACCGGGTCATCCTCGACAAGAAAATTGAAAGCCGCGAGCGCTACATGAAAATGCTGCCGCGCCTTTGCAGGCAGGTCGCGAAACTAGGCGCGTCCATTTGCCAGCAATATTCTAAGATCCTGCACGGTCCGGCGCGAAAGGACGCCAAGAAACTGAAGTCATTCCAGAAATCGGTCGCGTCGCTGCAAAAGCTGTATCCCAAATTTTATTTCAAACAGAAGGTGACCGAGGAATTCGTTAATCTGGCCGATGAGCAATATCAGGTGCTGACGCTGCTCCAGGGCGAGCTGAGCAAGCATCCGCGCGAGCATGGCGCCCGTTCTCCGCTCGGGATCAAGTCGCGCCACCTGGAGAGTTCGCTCTGGCTTTCCCTCGAGGAATACACCGAGCAATATCGCGCGCTCAAAAGCTGGTTGCACAAGGCGCTCCGGGCCAAAACCGAAATGGTGGAAGCGAATCTGCGGCTCGTCATTTCCATCGCGAAAAAATACACGAACCGCGGCCTCTCCTTTTTGGATCTGATCCAGGAGGGAAATATGGGGCTGATGAAGGCGGTGGAGAAATTCGAGTACCGGCGCGGCTACAAATTCTCGACCTACGCCACCTGGTGGATCCGCCAGGCGATCACGCGCTCGATCGCCGATCAAGCGCGCACCATCCGCATCCCGGTGCACATGATCGAAACGATCAACAAGCTGATGCGCGTGCAGAAGCAGCTGGTCCAGGAATATGGACGCGAACCGACACCGGAAGAGGTGGCGGAGGAAATTTTGCTGCCGGTGGATCGCGTGCGCGCTGTCCTGAAAATGGCGCAGCAGCCCATTTCGCTCCAATCGCCCGTGGGCGAGAGCGAAGAGACGAATTTCGGCGATTTCATCGAGGACAAAGGCGCGGAAAATCCGAGCGATATGACCGCGATTGTGCTCTTGAAGGAGAAGATCAAAGATGTGCTCGAAACTTTGACCGAACGCGAGCGGCAGGTGCTGGAGCAACGCTTCGGACTCGTGGATGGCTACAGCCGGACGCTTGAGGAAGTCGGCCGTCAATTTCGAGTCACGCGCGAACGGATCCGGCAAATCGAAGCCAAGGCCCTGCGCAAGATGCGGCATCCGACGCGCATCCGGCAGTTGGAAGGTTTCCTCGAAGCAGCGGAAACTTAACCGCCTGGCGGGGCTTCACTTCGCCCGCGCAACTTTGACCGGCCCACGGAGTTTAATCCTTTGACCATGAAACGCGACGATGATCAGGAACTATGGGACCTTCTCGGCCAGTCCGCCGAGCCGAGGATTTCGTCGTTCTTCGTGCGTAACGTTTTGCGAGAAATCCGCAAGCCTGGTGATTGGGCAACATTGCGCGGGTGGCCCAATCTTCGAAGATTGATTCCAGCCGCCGGCATGGCTGGGGCTCTCCTCGCGGTGGTCTTCCTGCGGATGCACACGTCTGTGGCTCCTTTAGCGGGTCCGCCGTCAGACGTGCTGGCGAACATTGACGTGCAGGATTACGAAGTGATTGCCGACCTAGATGATCTCCTCGCATCCGACGACAACAATTCGTTGGACGAGAGTGTTCTCCTTTAAGAGCGCTCTGCATTCACCGTCCTTCGGGAATTCGTTATCGCGGCGCTGGTAAAAAATTGAGCTGGCGTGGAACTTCGAGCCAGCTCAATTCGATCGAAATCGCGTGCGGTCCTACCGCCAATGGCGATGCCGGTAATAGACGCGCCGACCGTGATGCCAATAAAAGCGGGGCGCGACGTAGACCGCCCGTCTCGGACCGTAATACCGGCAGTAGTCGTAGCCATATGGATAGTAAGCGGGATAACCGTAGCCGTAGTATCCAAACCCAACTGGAAACCCAAATCCGATCCCCACTGAGATCCGCGCTTCTACCCGCGGTGCTGCGGCGAACGCGAAGGCACCAACTGCCAGACCGATGAGAAGAAACTTTTTCCAATTCATATTAAACCCTCGTTGATGTTGATGATGGAACACAACTTAAGACGTAAAGTTACTAAAAATTATTCGGAAGCAGCAGCGTTATAGGTCGGGTACCCAATGACGCAAACGTCCTGTCCGATCCGCTCATATCGAACGCGATCGAGCCGCGGCGCCTGTTCTGTCGACACAGCGCCAATTCCTGGAAAGGCAACGACTGGGCCTCCGGTGAAGACCGGCCCAACGTAAAGCTGAACCTTGTCCACGAGGCGCTGATCCAGGGCTTGGCCCAGTATTTCGCCACCGCCTTCTATGAGCACGCTTGTGATTTCTTTTTCGCCAAGTTCGCGCAGAACAACGTCCAGATTTTTTTCGCCCTGGACGATCGTCCACGCTGCGAATCGATCCGTAAAAAGCCGGGCCCGGGGGGGCAGCGCGCCAGAGCGCGAGAGAACGATGCGCCACGGTTGCTTCGCCCCGCCCGACCGTACCGTGAGACGCGGATCGTCGGCCCGCAATGTTTCCGCGCCGATTAGAATCGCATCGACTTGCGCACGTAATTGTCGTGCGTGGCGGCGCGAAGCGGTGCTGGTGATCCACAGTGTCTCACGAGGCGGGGGCGACAATCGCCCATCGAGACTCATCCCGCACTTGGCGATGACAAAGGGACGCCTGGTCTGAATCCACTTGTTAAACGCTTCATTGAGCGCGGAACATTCTTTCGCCAACACACCGGCGCGCACGTTGAGACCAGCTTTCTTGAGCAGTTCGATTCCATGCCCAACGTGCCTGGGATTGGGATCGGTTGCGCCAATCACCAATCGCCGGACCCCCGCCTCGACGATCGCGTCGGTGCAAGACCCGGTTCGTCCCGTGGTCGAACACGGTTCAAGCGTCACATACAAGGTCGCGCTTTTCGGGACCGTCTTTTTGAAACTGCGAAGGCATTCGATTTCGGCATGTGGCCAGCCCGCGCATTTGTGATGGCCTTTTGCGACAATCTTTCGGTCAATCACGAGGACCGCCCCGACCGCAGGATTGGGGCTCGTTTGGCCGAGACCACTGCGTGCCTCAAGCAGAGCCGCGCGCATAAAAATCTCGTCGTTGTGCGCTGTAGTCACATGCAGAGATATCTCGTCTCGGAGATCCAGGCAAATTGGCTGCTTGTTGTGAAGACTCATAGCGCATTCAAGCAGAGATAACTTGTCTCACTGGTGGTAATGATAGGGCTTGGTCTAGTGCGACATTTGGTTCCAATCGCGCGACTTTGATGAAATCATCATTTTGAACTCAAATATCAATATTGCAGGCATTTACATGTTTAAATCTCACCACGACACATCCCTGGCATTTTTTTCGCTCTATGGGTATCGAGCTTGGAACCAAGACAATTTAATCAAGAAAGGAAATATATGAGTTTAATTCGTTATCAAACCCCAAACTCCGTGATGTGGCCGTCGCTTGATCGATGGGCCAGCCTCCGGAACGACCTCGATACTCTTTTGGAGTTGCCCCTCTGGGCAGGCTCCAGCCGCCAGTCGCAGTTGTTCAGTGGATGGACTCCTGCGCTCGATCTTTATCAGAACAACGACAACATCGTCGCCGTCGTCGAGCTTCCGGGCATGCGGAAGGAAGACATTGAGATTTCGCTCCAGGACGGAATGCTAATTATCGGTGGCGAGCGGAAAGAAGAGACCAGCCAGGAAAACGACGCCACTCGCACCGAACGTTTCACGGGCAAGTTCCGCCGCAGCATTACACTTCCGACACGCGTCGACGTGAACAAGGTTAGCGCCACTTACAAAGATGGCATTCTGACGGTGACGCTCCCGAAAGCGGAGGAAGCGAAGCCGAAGCAAATCCAAATCAATCCTAGCTAAGCAAAACTCTCAAGAAAGGAAAAACCCAATGAACACTTTAGTTCGTGAGAATCGCAGCAGTAACCGCGACCGGCAGGCGACCGAGCAATTCATCGCGCCAGCTGCAACCGTCCTCGAAAACACCGATGGCTATATGCTGGAAGTGGAAATGCCCGGTGTGAGCAAGGAGAACCTCGAGATGTGGGTCGAAAACAACGAGCTCACCATTCTCGGCCGGCGCTCGATGCCCTCAGTGGAGGGCACGCTTATCCACCGGGAATCGCGCTCGGAAAATTTCCGGCGCTCATTTGAGATCGATCCGTCGATCGACGCGGGCAAAATCAGCGCGAAGATCGAACAAGGCGTCGTCACTTTGACTCTGCCGAAAGCGGAGCAGGTGAAGCCGCGCAAGATCGCCGTAGCGTAAACGAATCATTCTGGTTAGCAGCGCAGGCCGCAAGCCGTGAGGTTTGCGGCCTGCCGTTATTTTCCGACACCCTGCCGGAGCTTTTCTTCTTGGCGAACTTCCACAGCAGACGTACTTAGAGGCCTCTCCTATGGCCACGAAAACCGAAGAAAAACCTCCCGAAGATAAAGTTACCGCCGCCCGCAATAAGAACCTCGATCTGGCGATCCAACAGATCGCGAAAGACTTCGGCGACGGCGCGATCATGCGTCTCGGCGATGCTTCCATTGTCGATATCGACGTAATTCCCACCGGCAATATCTTGATTGATCGCGCGCTGGGCGTGGGCGGTTTTCCGCGCGGCCGTGTGGTGGAAGTGTTCGGGCCGGAAGCTTCAGGGAAGACCACCCTGACGTTAACCGTCATTGCGCAGGCGCAAAAGCGCGGCGGCCTCGCTGCGTTTATCGATGTCGAACACGCGCTCGATCCGCAATATGCCCGGCGGCTGGGCGTGAACCTCGACGATCTACTCGTCTCGCAGCCGAGCTCCGGTGAAGAAGCGCTCCGCATCTGCGAGACGCTCGTGCGTTCGAACGCGCTCGACGTGATTGTGCTCGATTCTGTCGCCGCTCTCGTCACGAAAGCGGAGCTGGAAGGAGAGATCGGCGACACCACGGTCGGCGCGCAGGC
Source organism: Chthoniobacterales bacterium (assembly GCA_036385955.1). Taxonomy (GTDB): domain Bacteria; phylum Verrucomicrobiota; class Verrucomicrobiia; order Chthoniobacterales; family UBA10450; genus AV80. The sequence goes on from DASVJK010000125.1 coordinate 5,159, forward strand.
GCGGCTGATGAGCGCGGCGCTGCGAAAGTTGACCTCGTTAATTTCGAAAGCGCGGACCTGCTGCATTTTTACCAACCAGATTCGCGAGAAGATCGGTGTGATGTTTGGCAACCCGGAGACGACTCCGGGCGGCAAGGCGCTGAAGTTTTACGCCAGCGTCCGGGTGGATATCCGGCGCATCGGCGCGATCAAGCAAACCGACGGCGTTGTCACCGGCAACCGGACGCGGGTGAAAATAGTGAAGAACAAAGTCGCGCCTCCCTTTACGGAAGCGGAGTTCGACATCATGTACAACGAAGGAATTTCCTCGACCGGCGCGCTGCTGGATCTGGCGCTTGAAAAGCAAATCATCGAAAAGCGCGGTTCATGGCTCAGCTACAAAGGAACCCAATTGGCACAGGGGCGCGATGCTGGGAAAGAGGCGTTAAAGAACGACCCGGCGCTCTACGAAGAAATCGAGACGGCCGTTAAAGCCAAGCTCGACGAGGACAAGAAATAGCGCCGGTCCGGCTTCAATTATTGGAGGTGGTCGCGGCAGTTTTTGGGGTGCGACGAACGATTTCGTCGAATTCTCTTCCCAAACCCAGCCATAGCCAAGATTTCCATTTGGAAATGTGCGCTGGCTCCGTCAGTTTGATTTCCCATGACCTCGGCGCAGATCCGGCAATCCTTTCTCGATTTCTTTCGCGAGAAACAGCACACCATCGTGCCGTCCGCCTCCCTTTTGCCGGATTCGCCGAATCTGCTTTTCACAAACGCGGGGATGAACCAGTTCGTCCCGATTTTTCTCGGTCAACAAAAGCCACCGTGGAATCCGCCCCGCGTCGCTGACACACAAAAATGCATCCGGGCTGGCGGTAAGCATAACGATCTGGATGACGTCGGACTCGACACGTATCACCACACCTTCTTCGAGATGCTGGGCAACTGGAGCTTCGGCGATTACTTCAAGAAGGAAGCGATCGAATGGGCGTGGGAGCTGATCGTCGATCGTTGGAAACTTCCGCCGCAGCGACTTTACGCAACCGTTTACAAACCGGGTGAGGGTGAGCCGAGTGAGTTCGATCAGGAAGCGCACGATCATTGGGCGCGGCTCTTCAAGAAGGCCGGCCTCGATCCCGCTGTCCAGATCGTGAACGGAAACAAGAAAGACAATTTTTGGATGATGGGCGATACCGGTCCGTGCGGTCCGTGTTCCGAGTTGCACATCGATCTCACGCCGGCGGGTGACACGAAGGGATCGCTGGTGAATGCGGGCGATCCGCGCTGCATCGAGATTTGGAACCTCGTTTTTATTCAGTTCAACGCTGACGCAAACGGCACGTTCTCGCCGCTCCCCCAGGGGCACGTCGATACCGGAATGGGTTTCGAGCGAATCACCGCAATGATCCAGGGTACAATGAACTTCACCGACTTCTCGCGTCCGATCTCAAACTACGAGACTGACGTTTTCCGTTCGATCTTCGACGAGATCGAAAAGCTGAGCGGCAAAAGCTACGGCTCTACGCTCCCGCGCGCAGGCAGCACGGGCGAGAGCGAGCAGGAAAAAGTGGATATCGCCTTCCGCGTCATCGCCGACCACATCCGGACGCTCTGTTTCGCCATTGCCGACGGCATCCAGCCCGGCAACACCGACCGCAACTACGTCCTGCGCCGCATTCTGCGCCGCGCCGTGCGCTACGGCCGCACGCTCGGATTCCATGGGCCATTTTTCTACAAGCTGATTGACGTTCTGGCCAAAGCGATGGGTGACATTTTCCCTGAAATCTGCGCGAGACAAGCGCACGTGAAAGATGTGCTCAAGCACGAGGAGGAGGCGTTTAACAAGACGCTGGATACGGGAATCACGATTTTCGAGAATGACGTCTTTTCCACAGCGATTGCATACGCTGCCGCCAACCAAGGTTTCAAATGTAACCGGAGAGGGAAAACCGACGTTGTTCGTGCCGGCGACGAGCTGGTCGTCGCAGAGTTCGAGTTCATACGCGACGAGAAAACTGTTGCTGATTTCTCGATAGAGCAACTCCGCGCCGGGGCATGGCGTCAAGTTATCAACTCAGTCCCCGTGATTCTCGGACACGATGCGTTCAAACTCTACGATACCTACGGCTTCCCGCTCGATCTCACTGA
>DASVJK010000126.1:0-30673 GCA_036385955.1 Chthoniobacterales bacterium
ATCATGCCAGCCATGCGTAAAGAATCAGTAGCGCCAGCATGCCAATGGCGATGACACCCATGTAGGTTTGGATTTGTCCCGAGTGCCATGCGGAAACGAAACGCCCGAGACTGCGTGTGCCGGTCGCGCTTTCGTCGACTCCGGCGTTGATGCCGCGTTCGTCGACATTCGCGCTTAGGATTCCAAACAACTGACCGACTCCGCCGACCCCGCGCACCAGACCGTCCCAGACGTGCCGATCCATCCAGTCAGACGCGCGCGAAAACATTGCGCTCCAGGCGAGGACGGTCTTTGCGTAAAGCTCATCCAACCACATCTTGTTTTCGAGAAAACGAAACAAAACGGGTTGCGTCTGGGCGAGGGGATCCTTGTCCCCGGCATTGCGATAAAACAAAACCCCAAGCCCGATTCCGCCGGCTACCAGGGCGAACGAAACGAAAAGCATCGGCTGGATCAACCGCCCGATCTCAAGGTGCGCTGGCTCGCCAGGCTCTCCAATGAGATAGTCGTTGAGCCAGGGCCATGCGGGCGTGAGCACGACACTGAGAACGATCGAGCCAACGGCGAGCAGGATCAGAGGAACGGTCATGACCGATGGACTTTCGTGCGCATGCGCCGAGGCCTCGCGACGGTTGCCGAAAAATACGAAGATCATCTGCCGCGTCATGTAGAGCGCGGTCAGGACGACGCCCGCCATCATCAGGTAATGCGGCACGGTGGACCGCGGCCAATGCTCGGTGGCGTGCAGGATTTCCTCTTTTGTCCACGCGCCGGAAAAGAAGAGCGGCACGCCACTGAGCGTCATCATGCCGATGGCGTACGTGAGAAAAGTGACCGGCATGAGCCGTCGCAGTCCGCCCATCTTGCGAATGTCCTGCTCGTGGTGACAACCGTGAATGACCGAGCCGGAGCCGAGGAACAAGAGCGCCTTGAAAAAGCCGTGGGCGAGCAGATGCATGATGCCGGCCGCGACACCGCCCACGCCGAGCGAAACCATCATCAACCCGAGCTGCGACACGGTTGAGTAAGCAAGGATGCGTTTGATGTCGGCCTGCGCGAGCGCGATGAGCGCCGCCATCAGCGCGGTGATGACCCCGATCCAGACGACGACCGTAAGCGAAGGCGTTACGCCGTTGATCGCGCCTATCGAGAAGAGCGGATACACGCGTGCCACAAGAAACACGCCTGCTGCCACCATTGTGGCGGCGTGGATGAGCGCACTGACTGGCGTCGGGCCTTCCATCGCATCCGGCAACCAGACGTGCAGCGGGAACTGTCCCGACTTGCCGGCCGCGCCGCAGAAAATCAACAGCGCGACGAACGTGGCGCTGGCGCCGAGCGCGAGAAGCCCAGCCTTTTCGAGGCAGCCATTCCCGTCATCGTAAAAGAGCAGTGTGCCACTGCTGCTGTAGAGCCAGAGAATTCCAAGGAATAATCCAATGTCGCCGATGCGGGTGGTGATGAACGCTTTTTTTGCCGCAGCCGCTGCACTCGGTTTGTGAATCCAGAATCCGATGAGCAAGTACGACGCGAGCCCGACCAGTTCCCAGCAGACGAAGAGAAGAAGCAGGCTGTTCGCGATAACCACCCCGAGCATCGCCGCGGAGAAAAACGAGAGATACGCGAAGAAGCGGGTGAAATTTTTGTCGTCGGCCATGTAGCCGGTGCTGAAGACAAAAATCCACAGACCGACGAACGTGACCATCATCAGCATCGCCGCAGTGAGCGGATCGAGGACCCAGCCGATGCGTAACGCGTGTTCCCCGAAGGTGAACCATGTGAAATTGTGAGAGGCGCGCCAGCCGGGCGCTTGGAGTGTTGGCAGGAATGCAATCACTGCGAGAACGAGCGCGACGACCTGGCCGATGATCGCGAGAGCTGCTCCGGTCCGGCGCCGCGAATTGGCGAACCACAAAATCATGAGCGAAGCCGCGAGCGGCACCGCCGGGATCAGCCAAAGGTTGGGGATGATCCAGGGAGTCATCGTTGAAGAAGAAGCGAACGCCGAACCCGCCTTCGCCTTGGACGGGCTCCGCCGTGGCGAGCGCCGAACGTCGAACGCCGAATATCGAATGCAGAAAGAGGCGGCTTCATCATCCTTTGAGCTGGTCGAATTTATCGACGCTAGTCGTTCGGTAATGGCGGTAGACTGCGATCACGAGTGCGAGTCCAACGGCTGCTTCCGCTGCGGCGATCGCGATGGAGAAGATCGCGACCATTACGCCGGTGGGTGATTGTGGCTGCGGGCCGAAACGCCAGAACGCGATGAAATTCAGGTTCGCTGCGGCGAGCATCATCTCGATGCCGATGAGGATGAAGATTGCGTGACGCCGGCTCAGTGCGGCCAGCAATCCGATACAGAACAGGGCCGCGGATATTAGGAGGAAGAGCGTCAGCGTCGGCATCAGCGCTTCTCCTCCATCACTAGAATCAATCCGCCAATTAGCGCCGCGGTCAGCAACAGCCCGACGCATTGCAGCGGCCAGACATAATCGGTCATCAGCACTTCGCCGATCCGTTTCACGGTGAGCGCTTCGATTTGCGGTGCGGCGATGGAGAGCGCTGGCGTTTGGAGAATCGCCCAGATCAAACCGCTGAACACCGCGATGGCAATAACAACTCCGCCCCAGTTGAATCCGCCGGTATTTTCGTCCGCGCGACGGGTGAGCAGAATCGTGAACACGATCAGCACGGCGACCGCGCCGACATAAATAAACACCTGCACCAACCCGACGAACTCCGCGCCGAGGAGAAAATAGAACGCCGCGATGCCAACAAACGCTACGACGAGACAAAATGCCGCGTGGATGAGCTTCGACAGCGACGCGGCCGCGAGGGCGCCGGCGAGGGTCAGAATGGCGATGACGATGAAAGCGGCGGTGCTCATTCGGCGAAGCGATAAGTACGCGGGGCAAATCTTTTTTTCGCATCAACCAATCGCGACAGTCCGAAGTAAACAATCGCGACAACCCCCAGCGACCAAAGCCATCCGGCCAGGCCGTGCGCCTGATAATGCCAAACCGCGGCGGCGAGGATGCAGGCGAAGGCCATCGGCAGCATGAATTTCCAGGCGAATCCCATGACGTGATCCACGCGCATGCGCGGCAGCGTTCCGCGAATCCAAATGAAGACGAAGAGCAACACCGCGAGCTTCGCGAAGAACCAGACGTAGGAGGGAATAAACTGGAGAGCGCTTATGGGTGCATGCCAGCCGCCGAGAAACAGCGTCACGGCCAGGCCACTGACGGCGAACATTCCAAAGTATTCCGCCATGAAAAAGATCGCGTACTTGAACCCGGAATATTCCGTCATATGCCCTGCGACAATTTCCGATTCGCCCTCCGGCACATCGAATGGAGTGCGGTTGGATTCCACCAGACCTGAGACAAAAAATAAAATGAATGCGGCCGCGCCCCATGGAGTGAAGACGAACCAGCGGGGCACGATGCCAGCCAGGGTGTAGCCATCCTGCGCGGCGACGATCGCGTCAGGCGAGAGCGAGCCCACGATCATGATCACCGGCAGCACGGTAATGATGAGCGGCAGCTCGTAGCTGACCATTTGCGCGATCGCGCGCATCGCGCCCAGCATCGAAAATTTGTTGTTGCTCCCCCATCCGGCCATGAAGACGCCCAGTTCCGTGGCGGAACCGACGGCGAAGAAAAACAGGATGCCGCCGTCGATCGCGAACGGTGTCATGTTGCGCCCGTAGGGGATCACGCCGAGCGCAAGGATCGTGGACGCTACCATCGTGATCGGCGCGAGAAAATGGACGACCTTGTCCGCGCGGATGGGGACGATGTCTTCCTTGATCAACATCTTGATGCCGTCGGCCACCGGCTGAAGCAGTCCGAACGGCCCGACGCGATTGGGGCCGTAGCGATTCTGAATGCGCGCGAGGATTTTTCGCTCCATGACCGAAATGAGGGCAAAGAGCGTCAAAAACACGCCGAGCACCGCGGCGATGTTGAGGAGACTCGAAGCGATCTGGATCACCCAATCAGGTGATCCCCCGAGCAGCAAAAGGAGCCGATGCTTTGCGACAACGAAGATCTGGTCAACAAACTCGCTGGTCATCTGCGATGAAGGAAAGCGAGGCTCAACTCTTTAATCAAGGCAGAACATTGCTCCACGGATTAACACGGATGAAACACTGATCGGAATATCGGCTCTTCCGTGCTTCTATTTTCCGTGCAAATCTGTGTCGATCTGTGGCAAGAAGAGATTGATGAGTGCAGCGAACCTTTCCGAGCAATTTAGCGGCGAATGTGATTTGATCCGCATCTCATGACGCCCGATCCTTATTTTTTCCTCGTCATCTTCTGCGGCGTCGCGTTCGTCTTTCCGTTGATGCCGCTGGCGCTCGCCTGGCTTTGGAGACGGTTTTTCCAGCCGCCCAAGCCCGGGCCGGCAAAAAATGCGACGTACGAGTGCGGGGTGGAATCGCTCGGTGAAGCGCAGGTGCAGTTTCAATCGCAGTATTATCTCTACTGCATTATTTTTCTGATCTTCGACGTAGAGGCGATTTTTCTGGTGCCGTTTGCCGTGGCGTTCACCGGTTTGCCAATCGGGGCGTTCATCGCGATCCTGGTTTTCCTGCTGTTGCTCATCGAAGGACTGGTTTGGGCATGGAGCAAGGGTTGTTTAGATTGGGCGAAAGCAAGATGAGCGGCCAAGTCGACGAAGGTCTTTGCAGCGAACTGCAGAAACAGGGAATTTGGGTGACCTCGACCCAGGAGCTTTATAACTGGGGCCGGCGCAATTCGATTTGGCCGCTGCAGTTCGGGCTGGCCTGTTGTGCGATCGAGATGATCGCAGCGGCCGCCTCGCGCTACGATCTCGCGCGCTTCGGCGGCGAAGTCTTCCGGCCTTCGCCGCGCCAGGCCGACCTGATGATCGTGGCCGGCACAGTGACCAAGAAAATGGCGCCGCAGATTGTGCGGCTCTACAATCAGATGCCCGATCCAAAATACGTGATCTCGATGGGTGCCTGCGCGATTTCCGGCGGGCCGTTCAAGCGAGGCTACAACGTTTTGAAGGGCATCGACCGTTATATTCCCGTCGATGTTTATATTCCCGGCTGTCCGCCTCGGCCCGAGGCGCTCTTGCACGCCTTTATGGAACTGCAGCGCAAAATCGACGGACAGAAACTGACCGGTGAAAACAAGGCTCCGTTCCTCGATGCGAATCAACCAAGTGAGTTTCCCGTGCCGGCCTTTGGTGCGCACGATTTAGAGCCGCCCGCAAACTCACGTTTGTTCCGCCCGCCAAAGATCGAGCGATGATTGCCAGCAGGCGAAGTGGATCGAGCGCTCCGCGCTCGATGTTAAAAATGGCGGCGCAGCCGCAAATTAAGTGGCATCGCGTGACGGAGCGCGCGATCCACCTGTAAAATGGAATCTCTAGAGGAAATCAAGGCGCGCTCCGAAGCGGCGGTGCCCGGAGCCACGATCGACATCGTCCCTAATCCGGGGCCGTCGCAGCAATCGTCGCTGTTGCTCGACACCGAGCATGCTGCTGCTGTCGTACGATTTCTGCGCGACGATCCCGCGCTCCGACTCGATTATTGCTCGAACGCAACTGGAGTCGATTGGCTCGATCGCACGGTAACGAAGAAGACGAAAGTGAAGAAGGTCATCGACGGCGAGGAAAAGGAAGTCGATGAAACGCAGGAGGAATTTTTTCCCGGCTATCTCGAAGCGGTCTATCACCTTTACTCGACGACGCACAAACACGGTCCGGTCGTGATTCGAATGCGGACGACCGACCGCGCAGAGGGAGCGCGTTTGCCATCGCTCACTCCCATCTATCGGAGCGCCGAATTTCAGGAGCGGGAAATCTTTGATCTTTATGGCATTCGCTTCGATGGCCATCCGGATCTGCGGCGTATTCTGATGTGGGACGAATTTGTGGATTTCCCGATGCGCAAAGATTATCGCGAACCGGACGACTACGAATACGAACCGACACCGCACGATGATGTGCTGGAAAAAGCGAAACAGCACTACGCGGGGCGACCGCAATTGGACGGCGCGGAAAATCTCACAGCGCAACCATGAGCACGACATTGATCGAGACGCTGCCGCCGCCCCCGGCGATGACTTCAAAGCTCGACGGCGAGTTACTTGAAGTCTCGATGGGACCGCAGCACCCATCGACCCATGGGGTCTTTCGCATGAACGTCGCGCTCGAGGGCGAGATCGTTCGCAAGCTCAAGCCGGTCTTCGGATATCTGCATCGCAATCACGAAAAAATCGGCGAGAACAACAGCTATCTCGGTTCGATGCCTTACACCGACAGGCTCGATTACTTTTGTTCGATGACCAACAACTGGGCCTATGCGCTTAGTGTTGAAAAGCTGGCCGGTATCGAGGTTCCCGAGCGCGCGGAATATTTGCGCGTCATCCTCGCTGAGCTCACACGACTGCAGAATCACGCTTCGCTTCTAGGATTTTTGCTCAGCGATATGGGCGCCTGGGGCACTCCGCTTATGTATGCGTTTCGCGAACGGGAGAAAATTCTCGACCTATTCGAATCGCTCTCCGGATCACGCATGATGTGCGACTACATGCGTTTTGGCGGCTGCCGCTGTGACCTGCCGCCGGGCTGGATGGAGCGGGCGCGAAAGGTCGTCGACGCTTTCCCGCGATTTCTCGATGAATTTGAAAGGTTGATTGTCTCGAATGAGATCCTCATCGCCCGCACGCAGAGTATCGGCAGACTGTCCGCTGAACTGGCGATCAATGCCGGGATCACCGGGCCGATGCTTCGGGCCAGCGGGGTCAACTACGACCTTCGGAAAGTGGATGGCTATGGGTTCTATCCACGTTTCAAGTTTCGGGTGCCGATGGGCGAGCACGGCGATTGTTACGATCGGTTGATGATGCGCGTCCTGGAAATGCGCGAAAGCATCGAAATCTTGAAGCAGGCCATGGAACAATTACCGGCTGGTCCCATCATGAATCCCAAGGTAAAGCTCCGCAGCTTTCGTCCGCCAATCGGCGAAGCCTACGGGCGGATCGAAGGCCCGAAAGGGGAACTCGGCTTTTATTTGATCAGCGACGGCAGCGCGAATCCGTACCGGTACCGTGTCCGCCCTCCCAGTTTCATCAACCTGACCATTCTGGAAGATCTCTGTCTCGGACACACTGTGGCCGACGTGATGGTCATACTCGGGAGCGTCGATATCGTGTTGGGGGAGGTGGATCGATGATAGGCTCAGGCGTCCTGAATGGCATGGCAGTGACACTGCGAAACTTCATCGGGAGTTATTTCGAGAAGGATCGCCTGATCACGGTGCAGTATCCGGAGGAACGCGAGACGTTGCCCGAGAACTACCGCAATTTTCCATTCCTGATTTTCGACACCGATGACGCGGAGGCGGGCTTGCGCTGTGTGGCGTGTAAGATCTGCGAGAAGGAATGCCCGCCGCAATGCATCTATATAGTTAAGAGCGAAGACAAGAAGCCCGACTACATGGGCAAGCAGCAGTTTTATCCCCGCATCTTCGACATCGACATTTCTGTCTGCATGAGTTGCCAGATCTGTGTGGAGGTCTGTCCCTTTGAAGCCATCAAGATGGACAAGGTTTTCGAGCTAAGCCGCCGCGAACGGTTCGACGCCTTGCTCATGCGCAAGGACGAGCTGGCCAAGTCCAACATTTACTACCACAACATCCATCCGCTCGAAGCCACTGAGGTCGATGCCAAGCTCGCCGAAGCCGCTGAAGCGAAAAAGAAGAAGACGTAATTATGCCTAACATCCCATTGATCTTTCGACACTCTGAAAAAACACATCGACTCTCGTTGCCCTTCTACGTTTCGGCCGCGATCTGCGCTCTGGCGTCCATGGCGGCTGGAGTTCCTGGAAATCTTTTCGCGGCTGATGAGAAAGTGGAATTTCCCGCGGCCAGTCAGCACGCGATCGTGAAGCAACGAGTCGGGTTAACGGACGTGGAAGTCGACTACTCGCGACCGAACAAGAACAATCGAGAAATTTTTGGAGGTCTGGTGCCATTCGGCAAAACGTGGCGCACCGGTGCCAACAAACCGACCAGGATCAAGTTCAGCGCCGAGGTCAAACTGGGCGACAAGCAGGTTCCCGCCGGCGAGTATCTGGTCTACACGATTCCAAACGCGAACGAGTGGACGATCATTTTTTCGAAGGATCTTAACGCCCAAAGCGTGGCTGATTACAAGCAGGAGGCTGATGCCGCTCGCGTAACGGCGAAGCCAATGGCCCTGGCTATGCCAGTCGAGACGTTCACCATTGGGTTCGAAGATTTGAGGGCGAACTCAGCGACGCTTTACCTCGAATGGGATAAGACACGTGTGCCGGTCAAACTGACGACGAACGACATCGAAAAAGTAAGCAAGGGCATCGACGCGGCGGTGAAGAGCGGCAAGCCGCAAGAGCCAGGGTTTTACTATAGCGCAGCGAGTTTCTATCTGGATCAGAATAAAGACCTGCCGCAGGCGTTGAAGTGGGTCGAACAGGCACTCGAAAAGAACCCGAAGGCCTATTTCATGCACTATAAGAGGGCACAGATTCTGGCGAGGATGGGCAACAAAAAAGAAGCTATCGCCGCGGCGGAAAAATCGATCGAATTACTTCAGGCCGGACCTAATCCTGACGAAGGCGCGATCGAAACCAGCCGCGCGCTGATCGAGAGCCTTCGCTGATAAGAAGCCTTGGGCTCTTTGCGGCGAGGTCATGTGCCGCTCACTCAGCCGGGTTCCAGGCGTGTTCCTGCCAGAAGGCTTCCAGCGCACTCGGGTTTCCCCGAAATATATTGCGCTCGGCATTCCTGATGTTGGCGACGCTTTTCGGGTAGGAGGCGCGGGGCAGATCACAAACGCCGTCTCCGGTGTACTGCCACAGAGTCCAACGGCTCCACGGCGCCGTGTTTCGTGGCTCGAAATGATAATTCGCGATCCACAACCAACAATTGGTTAGAGTTCGTCTCTGGGCCGCCGTGACCTTCGGGCTAAACAGGACCTGTCGAAGACGATATTCGCTGCAGTAGAGACCGGGATATTTGCCCGTGCGCTGGCGGATCCGCTCGACGAAGGTTACGGCCTGATCGACTCGCATCGTGCCGCCTGGATAATGCCCATTCTTTTCGAAATCGAGGATGAGCAAAATGCCATTAGGATGCAGCGTCGGTCCCCGCCATTGCGACTCCACGGCACTCAGAAAATGCTCAGCCTGACGAATGGGATCGGTCGCATCGCCGAAATGATAGGCGCCCCACAGCAAGCCGGCTCGAGTTGCCGCATTTTGCCGCGTGCCGTAATAGGAGTCACGATCGAAACGAGGATACGTGGCTTCGTGAATCACGCCCATGATGCCTTCAGTTTTCATCCGTGCAAAGTCCGGACGCAGCAGGTCGTAGTGCGATAGATTCATCACGCTGTTCGTTGCGAGGGCACAAACCTGCAACATCTGGAGTATGAGCAGAACGCGAAAGACGGAAATTTTCATCCGGCCAACGATAGCTCAGAAGCGACAAAGCCGAAACGGCGGAAGCAAAGTGTGGCGCCTTGTGATATACTCCTTGTCTCTTAATCGAACCTGATTTGCCGATGATCGTTCGCAGACATTTCCTCTTCTTTGGCGGAGCGAGGGTTTCGCTGATCGTGATCGCCATGTTGTCATTCGCGGCAGCCGCGGGCGGCGTGATTCTATTCCGCACGGGCGATCCGACGGCTAATACCACCGAGCCCACCGGTACGCTCGCCGGCAGCGGCTGGCAATACGAAGGAGACTTCGGCGCCTTCCTCGGAACCGCGATCGCGCCGCACTACTTCGTGACCGCCAAACATCTCGGCGAAGGGCCGGCAACATTCCTTTACCACGGCGTGAACTACACGATCGTGCGCTCTTTCGCCGACCCGAGCAGCGACCTGCGAATTTTCCAAGTGGCCGAGACATTGCTACTCTACGCGCCCCTCTACAGCCGGAGCGACGAAGTCGGGCAGCATCTGGTGGTAATCGGCCGCGGAACGCAACGCGGCCCGGACAGGATCGTCAACGGACAATTGCGTGGGTGGGAATATGGAGCGAGCGATTCGGTTCGGCGGTGGGGCGAGAATGAAGTAGCAAGCATCGCCGGAGGCAGTCTATACGTGCTTTTTGATCAAGCCGGTTTGCCGCAGGAGGCTCATATTTCCAATGGTGATTCCGGCGGCGCGGTCTTCCTTAATGACGGCGGCGTCTGGAAACTTGCCGGCCTCAATTCCGACGTTGACCGGTTCGCTTCCGGTCCTGACGGCGGTGGCCCCTACACTGCGGCATTGTTCGACGAACGCGGGTCTTACCGGTCGAATGGCACGTTGGTCACCGGCGACGCTCCGGTGCCGTCCGGGTTCTACGCCGCGCGCATTTCATCGAGGGTCACCTGGATTAACAGCGTCATTGGTAGCACTGATCCCGGACTGGCTAACATCTCGACGCGCGTGACGGTGGGAACTGGGGACCGGGTTTGCATCGGCGGCTTTATCATTCAGGGTCAAACCAAACGCGTCGGCATCCGTGGGCTCGGGCCATCCGTTCAGGTTGGCGGCGTTCCCGTGCCGGGCACGATCGCTGACCCGCTGCTTGAACTGCACGACGCAACCGGCGCCACTATTTTTTTTAACGACAACTGGCGCACTTCACAGGCAGCCGAAATTCAAAACAGCGGCCTGGCGCCTGGAAGCGACATGGAAGCCGCGCTCATCGCGACCTTGCCGGCCGGGAATTACACAGCAGTCCTGCGCGACACGAATGGAAGCACCGGGATCGGCTTGATTGAAGTGTATGACCTTGATCCGCGCGGCAATTCGCAACTCCTGAATCTTTCCGCTCGCGCGTATGTTGGCACCGATGACGACGTGTTGATCGGCGGACTGATTGTGCAGAGCGTTTCGAGGCGATTATTGTTGCGTGCTCTCGGACCAGAGCTCGCTGCGTCCGGCGTGACCGGCGAGTTGGGCAATCCGGCGCTGGAGCTGCACGACTTCAACGGCGCGATTCTCGCCACCAACGACAACTGGAGAGACGCGCCGAACAGCGCCGACATCTCGGCGACCGGGTTGGCTCCAGCCGATGATCGCGAGTCCGCGGTCCTCGCAATGTTGGGCCCCGGCACCTATACCGCGATCGTGCGCGGCGTGGGAGAGACCAGCACGGGCATAGCGCTTTTGGAAGCCTATCTGATCAACTAACCGTTCTAGCCGACCGGCATCAGTATCGAACCGCAGCGGGAGCTTCCGGCGGCGCGGACTTGGAAGCAGCGGCACGACGAGCGGCCGTCGCGGCTTCCAGCGCTTCGGGATTTGGCTTGGAGGCAGGTCCTTTGCCGTCAGCCCGCCAGACTAACATCGTCGTATGGACGAGGATGCTAAGAACAAGGCCAGTCGTGACCCAGAACCCGACCAAATAACGGATCGAGCGCTCGGCGAAATCGAAGGGGCCCGGCGGTTTATCTTTGTGCATGCGCAACGATGACAGAGTCGGCGCGCAGCTGCAAATTGGTGCGCGGTTGCCCAAGACCGGGATTTCGCCAAGGCAGAACATTTCCCAGGATTCACGAGTTCTTTTCCGGTCTCTGCTCCACTGCGAGTGCGGCGGCGTAGCCGTCGGGCGCCGGCAAATCGTGCAGGGCCCAGTCGCGCGTCAACTCGCCTTCGCGTGGCGATAAGCGAAAGGTGAGCGACGATTTCGGAGCGGCTGCGTCGAGGACTACTTCGATGCAAATCAGTTCGTCGAAGAGGCCCTGGCCCGTCGCCTTGGCGTAAGCCTCTTTGCGCGTCCAGGCGCGAAGAAATGCGGCGTCGCGTGCCGCAGCATTCGGTAGCGCCTGCCAGATTACCAGTTCGCGCGCGGAAAGCACGCGCGCGGCGAGCCTGGTCAAGCCGTTGACGTCGCGCTTAAGGCGGGAGGCGGATTCAAGATCGATTCCAACTTCGCGATTCCACGCGAGCGCGAACATTGCCCAACCGGCGGAGTGCGAAAGGTTGAAGCACAGCGTGCGCCCCTGCAAGAACGCAGCGGAGATCGCCGGTTTTCCATGCGCGCCATACTCGAAGACAAGCGCGGATGCGGGCGTCTCCAAAGCAGTGCCGAGCAGGCGGCGGAGAAGACCGCGGGATGCGACGTAATGCCGCCGATCACGCTCGAAATGAAACCGCGCGGCGCGCGCGTGTTCAGCGGCATCGAGCAAGGCGCTTAGCTCTCCAAGTTCCACGGGCGAGAGTGCCTCGAGATGCGCCGTCCAGATTTGGACACCGCTCACAGAGGTGTCGGATGATTGCAATAGAGCCGAAGACATGGAGTAAGAAAGCTCTACGAAAAAATCATGGCCCTCGATGGTCCTGCGATCACTGCGACCTCGGTTGACGGCGCCGGTTTCAGCTTCGGAATTCGCCGCTGACTGAAAGGGCCGGTGCGGACTCGCCGCGCGGATGAGAGCTCGCGGCAACGCTCTCCAGGCAGCTCTCGATTGTTTGTGCCAGCGTATCGACGTGCGCCGTAATGCATTCCAGATGGCTGCCTATCAGAGGATGTACCGTGACTTCTGGCGCGAGCCCCTGCCATTCTCCCGAAACATTCCGGCCGCGGCGCACTACGTCGTCGGAGAGCAGCAACGCGACGGGTCCTTGATAGGGCTGCGGACGGTAACGCGCTGACGCCCAGAGAAACGCCGACGGCACATCGCGTTCGCGCCGGCCAGGGACACTTGATTCCGCAGGGTTGACTGACTGGTTGGCCGTGCGCCGGAAACGGGGGCGCAACATATCGTAAGCGTGGACGAATCGATTGGAAACGCGGCGGAAGACAACGCGTGCCTGGGCCTGCACATTGAGTCCATACCAGCGGGTCAGCCGTCCGCGCCAAAGGGCCCAGCGCCCGAAATGATCGACCTTCGCATGATCGTCCCAGCGAAGCAGCACGCCGAACGCTCCAGCCAGCCAGCGCAGCGCGCGCAACACTTTGTCCTCCGGCGCCGCATCGATGACCAGCAGCATTTCGACCGACTCGCCGCGGGCTTCAATCTGCTGTGCCAGCTCGTAGGCCACCAAACCGCCTATACAAAAACCCCCGATGACATAGGGCCCCTTCGGGCGGACGGCACGCAGCGCAGCCAGGTGCGCGGCAGCCATTTCCTCGATGCTCGGAGCTGCGGGAAGCAGGCGGATATCCTGGGGCGGGAGAACATAAAATGGCTGGTCCGGTCCTAAAGCGCGCGAGAGTTTCAGGCTGTAGAATCCACCACCGGAGAGATCGCCATGCAGGTAGAAAAACGGTGTGCGTGTGCCGGCATCGTTAACGCGCAAAAGGGTCGGCGATTCGTCAATCACCTCGCGCGCGATCTCGCCCGCCAGATGCTCGACGTTCGGGTTGCGGAAGAGCGCGGTCGGCAGAATGACTTTGCCGCACGCGAGTTCCGCTCGTTGCAGCATCCGCATCGCCAGCAGCGAATTGCCGCCGAGCTCGAAAAAATCATCACGGATTCCAATCCCGCGTACACCGAGCACGTCTTCCCAAATGGCGATCAATTGAAGTTGGAGGCCGATATAGGGTTGCACAGGCTCGTTGGAGGCGATGAGTTCACCTTGCGGGAGCGCAGGAAACGCGGCGCGATCGAGATGACCGTCAGTTGCAGACAACGGGATCTCCTTGATCGGGAGGAAGAGAGCAGGCACCGCCTGATGCGGCAGACCTTGCTCTTGCAAGAATTGGCGCAACGCGTTGTCACTCGGCAGCGGTCCGCCAACGAGATCCGGTAGGACATAGGCGATGAAGCGGGAGCCTGGTTCCGTGGTGGCTGGTCGAACAAGCGCGTGTCGAACACCCGGCAGCGTGCAAAGCGCCATCTCAGTGCGCCGTGGGTCGAGACGAAATCCGCGCGCGTACCTTTGCTCGTCAGCGAGGCCTAGACGATCGAACGAGCCATCAGGCAACCATCGCGCGAGCTGACGTGTGGGCGCTGGTTCTCCCGTGCCGTCAGCAACGAAGAGTTCGCCAATCACGCCGGCCGGCATTGGTTGGCCGGAGCGCGCATCGAGCACACGAAGTCGTCGAGCGGTTGGCGGCAATGGCTGGCCATCCAGCGCGATCGTGCCGCCGGCCGCTTCCAGGACAGTCCGCCTGCAGACACGCACCGCGCCGTTTTCTGCCTGGGCGGAAACCCGGCCGAAGCTGCCTTCACCCGGATCACCCTCAGTGGCAATCACGAGGCGGAGTTTCGCCGGCTTGCGGGCCTTGCGAGAATCGATGGCGGCTGCGAGGCGATTCCAAGCCGCCGCGGGCAGGCATGCAATCGAAATGTCTTCGGTCTCCAACCACGCCGCGAGTACCGCCGGGGGTTCTGAGAGGAGCCCGGGGGTGGGGTAAACGAGCAACGCGTTCGCGAGAAGTGCCGCGCCGATTTCTTCCGTCGCCCCCGCGCCCGGCACAGAGCAGGAAGCCATGCGTTCGCGTTCGTAGAGGCCGGCGCATTCGCGCAAGGCGAGAGAGGCGGCGGCAATAGCAGCGTCGGCTTCGGGAGATCTTGCGACGACGATGGGCGGCGCGGTGTCGACGCGAGCGCGCCAGTGGGCCACCCACATGGCTGCCTGGTCCAAGTCAGACGGGGCGCGACCGCTTTTGTCTGCATTTCGGGCGCTTTCCATCCGCGCCAGAAGTTCGGCGCAACTGAGTTCGCGACGACCGTGACGCGCGGCGACGGCGTCTGGTTTCGCCATGACACGCTCCACCAGCGGCGCACGTATATCCAACCGGGCCGGCACGGCCGGGTTGGCCGGATCGCTCTCGAGTCCAAGCTGTCGCCTTTCTTCGAGTGTCAGCAGCGGCAACGCAGAAATCGGTTTCCCTGGATCGGTCACGACACTTTCCAGCAACGTCTGATAGTGAGCCAGCATGCGGTCGATGGTTTCCGCGTCGAAGAGGGTGGTATTGTATTCCAGCTCTAAACGCAGTCCCCCTGTGTCCTCGAGGACCGATGCGCTCAAGTCGTAAACTGTCCCGGCGCTCACAGAAGGAAGAGATTCAAGCGCCACCCCGTCGGGCAAGGTCGCCGGCTGTTGCAGGCCGGCATCGTAATGAAAATTTACCTGCAGCCGCGCGGCTCGGAATTCGTCCAGCAAAGATTCGAAGGGGACGTCCTGGTTCGAAAATGCCTCGAGCGCCACGTGACGCACTCGACCGAGAAGTTGCCGGAAAGTCGGGTCGTCGTGCAGGTCGGCGCGCAGGAGCAAGGGGTTTACAAACAGCCCGACGAGCGACTCAAAATCTCCGCGCTCGCGATTGGCGCTTGGCGAGGTAACGAGAAAATCCACCTGGCCGGTGTAGCGGTGTAGCAGCACCTGAAAGACCGCGAAGAAAATCATGAACGGACTTGCGCTCTCACCGGCCGCGAGTGCTGTCGCGGCGCGGACGAGTTCGGGCGGAAGTAAACGCGAGCGGATATCCCCGGAAACATTCGGGGCGGTGCGTCGCGGCCTATCATAGGGAAGATCAAGCCCGGGCAGATCGCCGGCGAGCTTCTGGCGCCAATAGTCGCGTTGCGAAGCGAAGTCGTCCGCCGCCAGTCGCGCCTGCTGCCAATCCGCGTAGTCGGCGAACTGGAGCGTGAGTTCAGGCAGCGACGAGGGCTTGTTCTCCACAAATGCTGTGTAGAACGCGCACAAATCGCGCATGAGAATACCGTTGCTCCAGCCATCCGAGATGATGTGATGAACGGTGAGCAGGAGCAGGTGTTCGCGGGGCGCCAGGCGCAGGAGTCGCGCGCGTACCAGCGGTCCCACGCGAAGATCAAGGGGCTGCTGGGCCTCTTCGCGCCTCAGATGGGAGGGAAGATCAGCAGCATTGGGGAAATCGCGCGCGTCCAGACACGGCAGATCGAGCACGAGCGATGGAGCAATCAGCTGACGAAGGTGGCCCCGTTCGTAATCAAAGGTGGTGCGGAGTGCCTCGTGGCGCGCCACAACTTCATTCAGCGCTCGCCTGAGCACGAGCTGATCGAGCGGCCCGTGCCAACGCAAGGCGAGTGAGAGGTTGAGCGCCGGATTGCCGCCTGGTTGCAGTTGATCCAGCAACCAGAAGCGCCTCTGTGCCGGAGTAGCCGGAAAAACGAAAACGCTCTCGCCGTCCCCTGGCGCGCCGGTGGCGGCCACGTCGGTTTCCGCATCGATTTCCGATGCGATCGGCGCGAAAGCTGGGGCGCTGGATTGACCGTTGCGGCTCACGTGGACATCAGGGCTTACGCCGTTCCCAGGGGACAACGCAACAAACAAATCACTCTCGAGGCGTGACAACGCCATCCGTGATCTGGCGTTCACGTCACGTGCGGCGCACACGGCGAGACTCGCGGTTGACCGCCACGATGGGAGCCAGAGGACGCGATGCCGTGGAGGTGGCCGCTGTTTTTGCCGGGCTTGGCTCAGCCCCTGGCCGAACAGAGCGATGCCCATTTGTTGCGGTGATTTCCATGGGCTCCCGTCCTGAGCCGTTCGGCGTCGATCGTGACGCGCCCGCTGCTCGTCCGGTCCAACGCGCAATCGCGCCGGCATAATTTTTTTCCAACAGCTCCGACATCGCGCCCGGCGTCGGTGCTTCGAAGACAATGGCAAGCGACACGTGCTCGCCCAGCGCTTCGCGCAATTGATTGACCAGGCGCAGACCCAAAAGTGAATGGCCGCCGAGATCGAAGAAATTATCCATCGTCCCGACCCGCTCCACGCCAAGGACTCCCGCCCAGATGGCGGCAACTTTTTCTTCCACCGCCGTTCTCGGCGCAACAAAGCTGTCCGCAGGTTTTGCCGCGGACGGGTTTGGCGCCGGTAGCGCGCTTCGGTCGAGTTTGCCATTCGATGTTCGCGGCAACGCGGGCAGCGTCACAATCGCCGCTGGCATCATGTACTCGGGTAACCGTTTCTTCAGTTCGGCGAGATGAGCCGTTTGCGAGGAGGAGCCGCTGTCCCGGGTGACGCGAATTGTGTCATCGCGGAAGAGCCGCTCATAAAACGGTGTGCCCTTGTAAGCGCGTTTATAGTGCCCCGAGTCGAAGGAGAACTGTACTTCTCCTCCGTCCATTCGCCGGACAAGGCCGTCCATCCGGTAGTCGCGGTTGAGTCCGTTCTCCGCGAGCGTGCCGCGCACGGTGGCAATGATCTCGTCGCCCTCGCTGACGTTGATGCCGGGATAAAATGCCGGCAGATATACGGGCAGCCACGTGTCGTTGCGCCCGAGCGTCTCGAGGGTCTCGCCGGGCGCCGCTTCTAGATTCAGCCAGAGCAGGAATCCGTCGATCCTGGAGGTGTGCGTGATTTTCATCCGGACGTCGCGTTCGTAACTGCTCGCGGGTGTTTGCGTGAAGTCGAGATCCTCGAAGGCGTCGACGGTCGAACGCAACATCTCACGCGAGATGCCAGTTACGCAGAGACGCAAATCGTATTTGTATCCCGCGCTCCGCCAGGATTGCTCAGCATGGTAGGCGCCCAGTTCATCGAAGGTCGGATCGCGCAAAAATTCGTCGGGCATCTGGATCGCGGCGACACGTGTCTCGCAACGATGCGGAATAAAAACTCCATCGGGTTTCATGAAACGCCGCGCATCGTTCAGGAGGACGTCGCAACCTTCCGCGCCACCGATATGCCCAACGTTTTCGGAAACGCAGACGTCCACTTTTTCCGGCAGCTCGATCTCCTGCGAGCGCCCGTGAATCACGACGATCTTATTCGTTAGGCCAAGACTTTCGATCAGCGCTTTCGCCTGCTGGGCCGGGCGTTCCAGGAGTTCGATCGCGTAGACTTTTCGCGCCCCCGCCTCCACTGCCATGCGTGCGAGCAATGCATCGCGGCCGGTGCCGATGTCGACCACCACTTTATCGCGGACGATTTTGCGGAACGCGCGCTCATACAAATCGTGACGCGATTTGTCATAAGTCATCGCTGTATAAAGCACGTCGTCGTAAAACGGATCGCCACCGCTGCTGGGTGACGACGGCCACAGCTCGACGGCCGCAGCCGGCTTGCGCACGACATAAGCGACGAGCCTTTTGTCGCCCGGCGTGTCTTCACGCACGGCGACCGCAGCGTCGAGCACATCAGCCTGCTGCCTGAGCGCGTTCTCGATTTCGCCCAACTCGATCCGGAAGCCACGCAATTTCACCTGAGAGTCGACGCGCCCAAGAAATTCTATCGTGCCGTCATCGCGCCAGCGCGCCAGATCGCCGGTCTTGTAAATTCGCGCCTCTGAGTCACCGCGGAATGGATCGGTGAAAAAATTTTCCGCGGTGAGTTCCGGTCTACGCCAGTACCCGCGGGCCAGTCCATCGCCGCCGACATACAACTCGCCCCGCACACCGATTGGCACGGGCTGGTGTTGGGAGTCCAAAATGTAAGCCACCGTATTCGCGATCGGCCTGCCGATGGGAACCGAACCGTCGAGCGCCGCATCGGGCTTAATGGTGTGGCAACATGCGAAGGTCGCGCTTTCGGTCGGACCGTAGCCGTTAATGAGACGGGTCTCGGTCAGCTCGCGCAAAGCTTTGCGCACATGCGGAACCGAAAGCACATCGCCCCCGGCGAGCAGCTGCCGCACCGGACGCAGGTCGGGGAGACGCTCATCGACCATGGCGTTAAACAATCCGGATGTGAGCCAAAGCGTGGTGACACCATGTTCACGAATCGCGCTCCCAATTTCTTCCAGAGACGCCTGCACGGGTGGCATCACGACAAGTTTCCCGCCGTTCAAGAGAGCGCCCCAAATCTCGAACGTCGATGCATCGAAGGAAATCGGCGCGAGTTGGAGGAATGTTTCGGCGGAAGAGAAGCAGGCGTAATTCGTTTCCTTCACTAGCCGGATAACAGCGCGATGCGGCACAGCGACGCCTTTCGGCGCCCCCGTAGAACCAGAGGTGTACATTATGTACGCCAGATCATCCGCGCGCACTTTGCTCACGAGATTCGTGTCTTCTTCATTGGTGAAATCGTCCGCGTCGAGGCAAAGCAGTTGCCCCGCGAAATCTGGACAGCAGGTCTTCACGCGCGAGTGCGTGAGAATCACTTGCATGCCGGCGTCCCTAATCATTAACGCGAGTCGCTCTGCCGGGTACGCGGGATCGAGCGGGACGTAAGCACCGCCGGCTTTGAGAACACCAAGCACCGCGATCACCATTTCAGATGAGCGATCCAGGCACACGCCGACCGGCACATCGCGACCGACATCGAGTTTTTGTAACCGCCGTGCAACCTGGTTCGCGCGCCGATTCAATTCCTCGTAACTCAGCTGCGTACCTTCAAAAACTACCGCGACAGCCATCGGCGTGCGCCGCGCTTGTTCCTCGAAGAGTTTGTGGATCGATGCTTCACGCGGGTAATTCGTGCGCGTGTCGTTCCAATCGACGAGCAGTTTCGTCCGCTCGTCGTCGCCGAACAATGGGAGTCGCTCGAGCGACTGCGCCGGGTCGGCAATGACAGCCTCGAGCAGAGTCCGGAAATGTCCGAGCCATCGTCGAATCGTCGTCGCCTCAAAGAGATCGGTGTTGTAATTGCAGATGATCCGGAGACCCGCGGCCGCTGTATCGCAGTTAAGACCGAGGTCGAATTGAAACGCGCTGCGTGGATTCGCTTCCAGCCGATGGACAAGGCCGGCGAAGTGGATGTCGCTCAGCGGTGGATCGAGATTGAACGTAACTGGGATCAAGGGCACTCGGCCCGGCATGCGAGGCAGCATGATATTTTGCAGCAGCCAGCCAAAGGTGGCGCGCCTATTCTCAAAAGCTTCGAGCACGGTGTCCTGTGTTTCTTTCAGCAGGCACGCGAAAGTTTGCGCGCCGTCAAGCTGTGCGCGCATCGGCAGCATGTTTACGCAGTGGCCGACAAGATGATCGCCATTTGGCGCATTATTTTGTCCGGCAGAAGGCACGCCCACCGCGAAGTCGTTCTGGCCACTAAGCCGGAAGAGCAACGTCTCGTAAGCAGCGAGCAGCACGGAGAATAGTGTTGCGCCGTGTTGTGCACCAACTCGGGCCAGTGCCGGCAGCATGTCGGCCGGGAAAACAGCGATCTCACTTGCGCCGCGATAACTGCGTTGCGCGGGATAAGCGCGATCACCCGGCAATTCGAGCTGAGGCGGAACCGTGCGATATTCTTCGAGCCAGAATTCCGCTTCTCCGGCGAACTCTGGCAAACGCAGCATCTCAGCTTCCCATTGCTGGTAATCGCGCATCTGCATCGCTGCCGGCAGCGCATCCGCGCGGCCTTCGCGAAGTGCAGAGTAGATCGTGGCGAGTTCGTGCAGGAAGATGTCGCAAGACCATCCGTCGCAGGCGAGATGATGCGCGTTAAAGATCAGCGCATACTTCTCAGCACCGAGTTTGACGATTTGCGCCGCCAGCATTGGACCGCTCGTGAGATCAAAAACTCGGGAACCTTCCGCTGCGCGCATCGCGGAGAAGCGTGCCTCGCGCTCCTGATCGGGCAGCGTTGAAAGATCGGTGAACGGCACCTCCAATAGCAGGGTGGGGGCGACCGTCACGGTTTCATCCGTTGCGCTGAAAATGCTGCGCAAAGCGTCGTGGCGATCAACGATGGTTTGGATCGCTTGGCGCAACGCGGCGAGATCGAGCGAACCATCGAGTTGCAGCGTCCACGTTTCGTTGCACGCCGAGCTCGCGGTCGGATTTTGCTGGCAAACGAGCCAGACCTCCTGCTGCGATTCCGTCAGTGGCATCTCGTTTGAGACCGCCGTAGTGCCAGGGATGACGGCGGACATTTTCCTCCGCGAGAAAAATCCTGCGTCTTCCAACTCGGCGACACTCTCGCCAAACGCCGTGACAACCTTATCGACATCCGCCGCGGTGTGTGCGGTCGAAAGAAAGCATGGACGGCCTTCCCAAAGATGAATACCGCGATGGCGCAAAAGCGCGAAGAGCAGTGCCGAATATTTGCACTCCGGCGCGGTGTGCAGCAGCCAGTTGGAGGCGAAGTGCTGCGCCAGGAAAGGCGAGCCGGTGAGTCCCTCGTTGACGCGAGTGAGCATCTGCGTCGTCTGATCTGCAAGCGTTTGTTGGAGCGTATTGCCGCACTGTTTAAGATGTGCGAGGACGGCGCGCGCGGCCGCCAGCGCCAGTGGATGGCGGACGAATGTGCCGGCGAAAAACGTGACCGCGGCTTCCGGGAACGAACCGTCACCGAAGCTCCAATGGCCGCCGTCGAATGCGTCCATAAAGCCCGCCCGTCCGGCAATTGCGCCGATCGGCAGCCCGCCGCCGATGACTTTGCCATACGTGGCGATGTCGGCCCTGACGCCGAAGTGTTCCTGTGCACCGCCGAGAGCGCAGCGGAAGCCGGTGATGACTTCGTCAAAAATGAGCGCGATACCTTGCCGCGCAGTCAGCGCGCGCAATTCGTGCAGAAACTCACGTGGTTGAAATCCGGGCCGGCGGCTTTGCACAGGTTCGACGAGAACCGCAGCAATTTCGTGTGCCTGCCCGGCAATAATTTCAAGCGAACGCGGATCGCCATAATCGAGAATGAGTGCATTTGCCAACGCCTCCGGCGGAATGCCAGGGGCGATCGGGACCACTCCGCTCCCGGTCGCGCGACCCAACACTTCGTCAGCGATCCCATGGTAACTTTCGCGAAAATAAACGATGCGCGATCTGCCCGTGACAGTGCGTGCAATACGCAGCGCGCCGGACATCGCTTCGGAACCGGTGTTACAGAATGTGGCGCGCTCCATGCCGGTCAGCTCGCAAAGTAAGGCGGCGACTTCGCCGGCGAGTGGGGATGTCGGGCCGATCTCCATACCGCGCGCGAGCTGCGCTGTGATCGCCTCGACGACAAACGGCGGCTGATGGCCGAGCATCGCCGCGCCGAAGCTCAACGTGATGTCGGTCCATTCGTTGCCGTCGATGTCCCAGAGCTTCGCGCCGGCGGAACGCTCGACCACGATCGGATAAACTATTTCTTTCCACGCCTGCTTGAACCCGGCCACCGCTCGAGGGTCGGCCAGGTGACGGCGGTGCTGTTGGGTGTAGCGCTTGGAGGCGGCGGTGCGCGCATTGTATCGACTGATGAAGTCGTCGAGCCAACGCTGCTGGCGCTCGGTCAAGTTTGCGCCGAGCTCGCGTTGGACTGGCCTGAACGGACCGTGAGCAACGATGGTGTTAGAACCATTCGAGCTCGCCTTATTCTGTGCGACCGCCGTCGGCGCGGCGGCAGTCTTTACCCGAGCCTTGCGACCGCCTGCGAGATGAGCAGCGAGCGCTTCAAGCGTGCCGAGGTCCTTGAGCAGTTGGCGAAATGTGATCTGCACACCGAACTTGCGCGAGAGCATTAGGGCCGCTTGGGAAAGGATGAGCGAATCGAACCCCAGTTCGAGGATGCTCGCATTTACGGGCGCCGTCGCCATGTCCGCACCGGACAAGTCGCCGAGAAGTTGGCGAAGTTCGCTGAGTATCGAATCGTCGTCAGCGGCCGGCAGTTCAATACTTTCCGATTGCGAACCGACGGGCGCTCCGGTGCGCGCCGTGACGGCGGATGCGGCAACTTCTTCAACGGGGGGTTCACCATCCACTGCTGCCGTCGTGAGCGGCAAAGGCTGCCCGGCGGGCAAGTCGGCGAAGTAGCGTTGACGCTCGAAGGGATAACTGGGCAGGGAAACGCGGCGGCGAACGCGGCCTAACGACACAGCTTGCCAACTGATCGGAACACCCGCGACCCAGAGCCTGCCCAGTGCCGTCGTCAGCGCCTCATTCTCATCTGTCTCTTCGGCGAGCGAATGGACGATCTCGTGGCGCGGTGTCTTCGCTGAATGTTGGCGCGCGAGTTGCGCGAGAGTCTGGCCGGGGCCGACCTCGAGCAACGCGTAACCATCTTTCTCGAGGACGTGGCCGACCGCATCGACGAACCGCACGGTTGCGCGCAGATGGTTCGCCCAATATTGCGGATCGGTCGCTTGCTTGGCAGTGAGGAAATCGCCGGTGACGCACGAAACAATCGGCAGCGCAGGTGCGCGCAGTTTGATCGCGCGGACCATTTTGGCAAACCGCTTGACGGCCGGTTCGACCATCGGTGAATGGAAGGCGTGTGATGTGTCGAGCCGGCGAGCCGCAATATCTCGCTCGGTAAAAATCGCTTCGACCTTCGCGATGGCATCGAAGGGACCGGAGAGCACGGATAGGCGTGGGGAATTGGCTGCGGCGAGCGCGACCTGCTCGTTCAAAAACTCGGCTGCCTGTTCAGCGCTCAGCCGCGCCGCGAGCATCGCGCCGCCGGGCAATTCTTGCACGAGGCGCGCACGCGCGGCGACAAGCTGCGCCGCGTCCGCGAGCGAAAAAACTCCGGCAAGCGTCGCTGCCACAAACTCGCCGACGCTGTGCCCAATGAGCGCTGAGGGCTTCAACCCCCACGACATCCAGAGCCGCGCCAACGAATAGCTGACAGCGAAGATCGCCGGCTGCGTGAAGCGCGTTTCGCGCAACCGCGCTTTTGCGTTTTCGTCCGTCGAGAAAAGAAGGTCGCGCAGATCGAGCCCCAATTCCGGGCGGAGAAGCTCCGAGCATTCGGCAAGCGCATCGCGGAAAAGCGGTTCGGATTCTTGCAGCTGTGCACCCATGCGCGCGTACTGCGCGCCCTGTCCGGGAAAGAGAAAGGCCACGGGCGTGTCGCGGCGCTCTTCGACGCGGTGGATTTTCGCGGGGCTGCGCAACACAGTAATCGCTTCTGCGCTCGTCCGCGCAACGACCACGCGCCGGTGCTGAAAAACCTGGCGTCCGATTTGCAATGTGAAAGCGACATCGGCCAGCGGCTGATCGGAATGGATTTCAAGATGCTCGGCGAGGTCCGCGGCTTTCTTCTCCAGCGCGCCGGCAGTCTTGGCTGAAAGGACAAGAAGTTCAGCAGCGCGGCTTGCGTCCGTCGGCGGCATTTCGGGCGCCTCTTCCAGAACGACGTGGGCATTGGTCCCGCCCACACCGAAGGAACTGACGCCCGCCCGGCGCGGTGTCTTCCCTCGCGGCCACGGCCGCAGTTCAGTACTTAGATAAAATGGACTTTCTTCAAGATGCAGCGCGGGATTTGGCGTCCGGCAATGGAGGCTCGGAGGGATCTGGCGATGACGAAGTGCGAGCGCGGTCTTGATGAGACTTGCCACACCGGAAGCGGCGTCGAGATGTCCGATGTTTCCCTTTACCGAGCCGAGGGCGCAGAACTGTCGGGCGTCAGTCGTTGCGCGGAATGCTTGTGTGAGCCCGGCTATCTCGATCGGATCGCCGAGCGGCGTCGCAGTTCCATGGGCCTCGATGTACGAAATCGTGTCGGCCGTAACGCCGGCGCTGGCTTGCGCGAGCGCGATGACTTCTGTATGCCCGCTCACGCTCGGCGCGGCGAAGCTGACTTTAGCGGAGCCGTCGTTGTTGAGCGCCTGGCCTTTGATGACGGCGTAGAGTTGATCGCAATCGGCGATCGCATCCGCGAGCCGCTTGAGGACGACGATGCCGGCGCCGCTGGAAAAAACGGTGCCGCTTGCCGCCGCATCGAATGGACGGCACCAGCCATCCGGCGAGGTCATGCTGCCTTCCTGGTAAAAGTATCCGCGATCTTGTGGAAACGTTAATGAGACGCCGCCGGCCAGCGCGATGTCGCAACCGTGATCGAGCAAGCTCTGGCAGGCGACGCAGACGGTGACCAGCGAAGTAGAGCAAGCGGTTTGAATGTTCAGCGCCGGTCCGCGCAGACCGAGTTTGTAAGCGGCGCGGTTGGTGAGGAAATCCTTCTCGTTGGCGATAACGGCGCTAACGACTCCAACTGTTTCCATCAAGTCGCGGCGTTGCCGGACAAAATAAGGGTAATAAGTGCTGTTGCTCGTGCCGGCGAAGAGTCCGATGAGGCCGGGGTAAGTGGATGGGTCGCAGCCCGCATCTTCGAGCGCGGCCCAGGCGATTTCGAGAAAAATCCGGTGCTGCGGATCCATGACTTCCGCTTCTTTCGTCGGCACGCCGAAGAACGCGCGGTCGAACCACTCCGGCTTTTCCACCAGCCCGCGTGCGGCGACGTAACCGGGCAGCGCTCGCAAGGCTTTCGGATCATATCCGGAGGCCGCGAGTTGCTCGTCGGTGAAACGCGTGATGCAGTCCTTGCCCTCAACCAGATTTCGCCAGAATTCCGCGGCGTTACGCGCCTCGGGAAAACGACCCTCCAAACCAATGATGGCGATGCCGTCGAGTGATGGTTCGGGACTGTTCATTTCCGGGTGCGCATCTCCTGCCGCTGTGCGCGAGCGACGCGCTGGCGGAGTGCGCGTTCGTTTATACCCGCAAAGTCCGTGCCAATGTTGCCCTTGGAGTGGAGAAAGGCCGACAACGTTTGGATGGTGGGATATTGGAAGAGCGCCGTCAGCGGAAATGAGCGGTGCACGGCGCGCTCCAGCCGGGCATGGACCTCGATGACCCGGAGCGAACTTCCGCCGAGATCAAAGAAGTTTTCGTTCACACCGATCTCGTCCGGATGGCCGATCACTTCGCGCCAGACGGCGGAGATCGCGTGCTCGAGATTGGTTTGCGGCGGAGCAACGGTTGGTACGTGCCCTTTCGCAGGGTTGGACAAAGCGCGCCGATCTACTTTGCCATTGCTGGTGAGCGGGAACATCTCGACGAGCACGTAATCGACCGGAACGGCCGCGTCCGGCAGGGTCCGTCGCAGAAATCCACGCAGCTCGTCCGCAGATGGACCGGGATTTACTGCCGGTATCACGTAGGCGACAAATTCCTTGCTGCCCTGACGCCGTTCCCGCACTGCGACCGCGGCGTCGCGTACCGCATCGTGCTGCCGAAGGGCCATCTCAATCTCTCCCAGTTCGACGCGGTAGCCGCTAACCTTGACCTGATCATCCTCGCGTCCGACAAATTCGACCACTCCGTCGGCACGCCAGCGACCCAGGTCACCGCTTTTGTAGAGCCGCGCTCCCGGTGTTTTGCCGAAGGGATTACGCACAAAGTTGGCGGCTGTGAGCTCCGGTTGCCGCCAATACTCGCGGGCCAAACCGTCGCCGCCGATGTAAAGTTCGCCGGCAACCCCCACAGGAACAGGCGCCATCGCTTCGTCCAGAATGTAGACCGTTGTGTTCCCGATGGGCCGCCCGAGCGGCACCGCCCCGTGTCCTGTGTCCGTCCGATCAATCGCGTGGCAACAGGTGAATGTCGTGTTTTCCGTGGGTCCGTATCCGTTAATGATTTTGCAATCCGGCAAAGCCTCGACCGCGCGGCGGACGTGCGCCGGCGAGAGCACGTCTCCTCCGGCGAGCAGTTGTCGCAAGCCGCGCAAATCGTCCAGGCGCTCATCGACCATCAAGTGAAACAGTCCCGCGGTGAGCCAGAGGGTCGTCACGGAATTCTGGCGGAGCGCGAGGCCCAACTCCTCCAGTGAGGGCGTCTGCGGGGGCATAACCACCAGACGTCCGCCGTTAAGCAACGCTCCCCAGATTTCAAATGTCGATGCGTCGAAGCCCACCGGCGCCATCTGCAAAAAAATTTCGTCTTCGCCCATCTGGGCAAACCCGCCGGCCTTCACGAGGCGGACCACTCCTCGATGCGGAATCGCGACGCCCTTCGGCACTCCGGTTGAGCCGGATGTGTAACTGATGTAGGCCAGGTGATCGATGCCAGCGCCACTGCTGAAATTCTCATCCGATTGGCGATCGATTTCGGAGCGTTCATCTTCCAGATAGACGAACGTGCCCTTGTAATCGGGCAGGCCGTCCCTCAGCCGCTTTTCGGTCAGCAACAGCGGGACATCCGCATTTTCTAACATCATCGCGAGACGCTCCTGGCGATAGGTGGAATCGAGGGCGACGTAAGCTCCACCTGCCTTCAGAATGCCGAGGAGCGCGACAATCATTTCGACGGAACGCTCAAGGCAGAGACCGATCGGCATATCGGGAACCACGCCCCGCTTCTGTAGATAACGAGCGAGACGATTGGCGCGCCGATTCAACTCCGCGTAGCTGATCCGCTCGGCGCCAAACACCACCGCCACCGCCTCAGGCCGGTGCTGCGCTTCGGCCTGAAAAAGCTCGGCGATGTTTCGCTGCGGGTAATCCCGTGCCGTCGCGTTCCAACGCTCCAAAACCAGTGTTCGTTCGGCCTCGTCCATCAGGTCGCGGGCTGGAAAGTTCGAAATCCGCGATAACTCAGGACCATGTTCAGCAAGAGATTCGGCACGGTGGAGATCAGATTGAATATTAACACTTGGCTCACGTTCGAGAAGTCCGTGTAGGGAATAAGCACTATTTGTGTCGCAAGCGTAAGAGGAATGTAAAGCCAGGATCCGGCGATCCACGCCTTCGATGCGTTCAGGACCCAGACTGTACCGGTGAGCACATTCATAACCGTGCCCGCGACCATGAGGAAAAGTTCGCGCTGCAGATGCGAGTATTTGGCCCCTAGAACGAACAGAAACTGATTGGGAAAAAAGGCGGCTGCGGCGATTACGACGGCGCAGCAGCCAGCAACTCCGCCGACAATCGCGAAGTACTGCAAACGCAACTTCGCTGCGCCCTGACATCGCGCGAATGCAGGGACAAAGATGTTCATGAGTAACTGGCCCATGACCGCAAAAATCATCGCCAGACGTCCCAAAGCGCCGACCTCGGCCACCGACGTGGAGCGGCTTCCAAAAAAGCTGATGAGAAAAACCGTAATCTGACCTTGCAGACAAAAGAAGACCGCGTTCGCGGCTTGGTTCTTGATGAAACCGATCATCGCGGTGCGATCCTCCGCGTTCTCAGGCGCGTTCAAATCGATTACTCCGGCCGCATATTTGCGGAGCATCCAATACTGGAGCAGGAACGCCATTGAACTGACCAGCACGGCGACGCCGGCATTTAGGAACAGGAATGCGCAGCCCACCAACACGATCAACCGCGCGATTGCACCTGTGAGATCGATCTTCTGAATCCGCGAAACGTCGGAGCGCAGCCGCGGCACCACGCCCAATACCCCGAGCGAGAATTGAACCACCAGCCCGAGCAGGATGCCTCCGATCAGGACGGCTGCATACGGGGTCGACGCCCCGTTTCGCTTGAGCATCCAGTAGAGAATTGGTGTGACGACAAGGATCGCCAGGATGCCGAGTCTGCGTCGAAAATGCCGTGCCGTGGTGATGAGCTGTCCGAATCGATACCGGTCCTGCCAGACGCGGCCCCCGATGGAAATGAGGCCGATGCTGATGCCCATATCAGCGAGCACGTTGATCGTGCCCTGCATCGTGTTTGCGATCGTGAAATACGCGTAATCGTTTTGGTCGAGCCATCGGACGAGCAGAATGCCGCTGGCGAAACCGACCAGTTGCACCATCACCTGAACGAAAGCGAAGTTGCCGACAATTCTGGCGCGCTGCAGCGCACGCCGGATAATTGGCGTCGTCGCATCATTCAAAAGCGGCCGTGAAATCGGGCCGAAGAGGCTCATCTGTTTAGGAGAAGGCGCTGCACGACGGAGAAGGTAGCGCCCGCGATGCCAAGTGCGAGAGCTTTGAACGACCGTCACTCGGGCCCGTGGCTGGCCGGGGAATTGCTGGGGAAGGTTACTTCTTTGTCGACGTTCCGATGAGATTTGTCACTGCATTTCAACGCCAACCGCACGCGTGGATTTTCGTGGAAGCTACCACCTTGCTCTTCCCGATTGCATTTTATGATTACAGCACGGGCTACGAAGTCAGCCTCTCGATCCTATATTGCGTCCCCATTTTTCTCGTTGCCTGGTGTTGTGACAGGAAGTTGGGGTTGTTGATGGCCCTCATGGCGGGAATCACCTGGTGGTGGGCGGACGTTCAGGCAGGTCATCCTTATCTGCGAAGTTGGTTGGAGGGATGGGAAGTGTTTGTGCGCTGTGGATTTTTCATTATCACGGCGATCGGAACCTCGGCGGTGAAACAGCAGCGGGACGCGAGCGCATCGCGTATCGCGTTGCTCGAATATTCTCAACGGTTGGAACGCGAGATCATCGGTATCAGTGAGCGCGAGCAGGAGCGGATCGGTCAGGATCTGCACGACGGAATTTGCCAATATCTGGCCGCGCTGAGTTGCAGTGCGGCGTCATTGAAGAGCGATCTGGAAGGGCGTGACCTTGCCGCGGAGGCGAAGGTGGCGGATGAACTCGCCGGATTTCTGCGGGACGCCGTCGTCCAGACTCGGAATCTGGCGCGCGGCCTTGTCCCGGTGCAAATGGATGAAGCCGGTCTCGCTTCTGCGTTGGAAGAACTGACTGCGTCTGCCACGCGATTGCTTGGCATCCGTTGCGTCTATGAGTCTGCCGGCGCGCCCTTGATCCGGGATAACGCGGTGGCGATGCATCTTTATCGCATCGCGCAGGAAGCGATCAACAATGCGACCAAACACGGAAAGGCCGAGAACGTTCTCGTTTCACTCATCGAGGACGGAAAAGCGACGACTCTGCGAATCGCGGACGACGGGACAGGGATCTCGCAAACTGCAACCGAACGCGCCGGAATGGGATTGGGCCTGATGCATTACCGCGCTCATCTCGTTGGCGGCGAATTGAGCATCGACGAGCCACATGCTGGAGGCACGGTCGTGTCCTGTGGAATCCCGTTGCAGCGAGAAGAATGGAGGACACATGCAGCGTGAGACGCGAGCCCAGGTCGTGCTCGTCGAGGACCACCCGATGTTCCGCGAGCAGTTGGCTCAGCTGATCAACAAGCAACCGGACATGGCTGTTTGCGCGGAGGCAGCTAATGCTATCGACGGCTTCGCCGTTATCAACCGTGAGCAGCCAGCGCTGGCGATTATCGATATCACACTAAAAAGTTCGAGCGGCTTGGAACTGTTGAAGGACCTTCGTGCGCAGGGCATCAAGGTGCCCGTCTTGATGCTCTCGATGCATGCTGAGTCGCTCTACGCGGAGCGCGCCTTGCGCGCGGGCGCGAATGGCTACATCACGAAGGAAGAGGCGTCAGCGAAAGTGATGACGGCGATCCGCCAGGTTCTCGCCGGGGAGATTTACCTCGATCCACGCTTCATGAAACGGGTCGTTAGCCAGATCCTCGTGAATCCGGGGAACAATTCAGCGGCACCGATCGAGCGCCTGACCGATCGCGAGCTGGCCGTCTTCGAGCTGATTGGCGAAGGCCGGACCACACGTGAGATCGGGGTGCGGCTGCGAGTAGGTGTCGCGACCATTGAAACCTACCGCGCGCGCATAAAGGAAAAGCTCGGTCTTGAGAACGCGGGCCAGCTGCACGCCAAAGCGAGCAGTTGGGTCCACGAACGCCACGCGATCGCGGGTAACCCCGCACCCGAGGCGCAATTTTCCACGTAAACTGTCTGTACTGGTTTCCACCACACAAGGAAACTGGGCGTTGTCACGCGATTCGGGTCTCGCGCCTGCTTTGTTAGCGGCAAAACTATGAAAACAAAATTCTCCAAAGGCCGTCAGGGCTTCACCCTCGTCGAAATCATGATCGTCGTAGCAATCATCGCTTTGCTCGCATCGATCGCCGTCCCTGGATTCCTCCGCGCTCGTAAGAGGTCGCAAGCAAGCCGTATTATTAACGATCTGCGCCTCATCGACAACGCAGTTGACATGTATGCGATCGAGAACAACAAGGCGACTGGCAACGTGGTCGCCGTGACGGATTGGACCAAGTACATCAAATCGGGCACC
>DASVJK010000127.1:0-16290 GCA_036385955.1 Chthoniobacterales bacterium
CAGTTCACCAGTTTCGCCGAGTTGCTTGAGGATGTCCTCCATGCTCGAGCTATCGGTGCCGTAGTAGCGCTTGATCCGATCCTCGACTTGCTCGGTTGATGCGACGACCACCTGCACGTCCTTTCCAAGCGCGAACCGAAGATCTTCCGCAGCACGCAAATCGAGCGGATCGAGCAACGCGACCGTGAGTGTGTTGCCGTGGGCAGCGATCGGTAGGGCTTGATGAAGCCGTGCGAGGCCCGCCGGAATCAGCCGCAAGATTTCCGGCGCGATTTCGTTTTCGGAAAGATCGACGAAATCGGTGCCGAGCGCGTTGGCGATAACTTGGTAAAATCTGCGCTCATCGATAAACCCGCTGTCGACCAGAGCCTGTTCGATATTCTTGCCGTTCAAGTTCGCCTCCTGCAAGACGTCGTCTGCTTGCGACGGCTGGAGCACATTTTGCTCGACGAAGAGGTCGGCGATCTGTTTCGCGTTCATCTTAAATTGTAGGGCGTTTCTGTGAAACGCCGATCGTGGCGGCTGACACAGCCGCCCTACAATGGTTTCTTTGCCAATTAACTGACATCGCCGAGCGTGATCGAGATCACTTCCTCTGCTGAGGTGAGACCGGCGAGCACCTTGCGCACGCCATCCTCGCGCAAAGTGCGCATGCCGAGTTCGCGCGCGCGCTGGCGCAGGAGCAACGTAGAACAGCGATTGTTGATCATGTGGCGTACGTCGTCGTCGATGGTGAAAATTTCGAAGATTCCCGTGCGCCCCTTGTAACCGGTGTTGCGGCATTGCTCGCAACCGACCGGCTTCATCACCTGCGATTCGCTCAGTTGTGACGGTTCCAGATTCAAAGCGCGAAGCTCGGTCTCCCTCAGTTCTCCGGGCTGTTTGCAGTTCGTGCAAAGACGCCTAACGAGTCGTTGAGCCATGATCGCCCGGACCGAGGACGCAACCAAAAATGGCTGTACTCCGATATCCACAAGGCGCGCCACGGCCGACGGCGCATCGTTGGTGTGGAGCGTACTGAAAACGAGGTGCCCGGTCAGGCTCGCGTTCGTTGCGATCGTGGCCGTCTCCAAGTCACGAATCTCGCCGATCATGATGATGTTGGGCGCCTGACGCAAAATGGAACGCAGCGCGATCGGAAAGGTCATCCCGACGTCGGTGTTGACCTGCACCTGATTGATGCCGTTCATCTGATATTCGATCGGCTCCTCGACCGTGATGATTTTGCGGTCGGGTTTGTTGATGAAATTGAGGCACGAATAAAGAGTGCTCGTCTTGCCGGAACCGGTCGGGCCAGTCACAAGCAGGATGCCATCCGGCAAACGAAGCAATCGCTCGAATCTCCCCTGGTCGTCACTAAAAAATCCAAGCTCGGGGAGGCCGAGCATGAGGCTCGATTTGTCCAGGACGCGCATGACGACGCTTTCGCCGTGGTTCGTGGGAATCGTTGAGACGCGGAGGTCGATCGGTTTCCGCGCGATTCTCACCTGGATGCGTCCATCCTGAGGCAAACGCTTTTCCGCGATGCTCATCGAGCCGGTCATGATCTTTAACCGGCTTACGATCGCTGATTGCAATCGCTTCGGGGGCGCCTGCATTTCCTGAAGGACACCGTCGATTCGAAACCGGACGCGAAACTTCTTATCGAGCGGCTCGAGGTGAACGTCACTGGCGCCCAGCCGATGCGCTTCGATCAGGAGCATCGAGACCATGCGAATGATCGGCGCATCCGCTTCGTCGGTCCCACTAATATCACCGCCTTCCATGATCTCCAGACCGAGATCCACGTCGTGTCCGATCTGTTGCAGGAGGACATCGGAAGCCTCGTCGGCAGTGCCGTAGTATTTGATCAAGGCCTGCCGGATTTTCTCCGGGCTGGCGCAGACCACCTCGATCTCGCGCTGCAACAAAAAGCTCAGGCTATCGATCGTATCGATATCGAGGGGATCGCTTACGGCGACGATCAGTCCGGTCTCGCCGAAGCCGACCGGGATGACCTTGAACCGCCGCGCATCCTCTGCGCGAATTTGATTGATCACCTCCGGCGGAATGATCTTTTTCGAAAGATCCACCCAATCCATGTCTGCCTGGGCGGCGAGGCTGCGCGACACGTCGACCTCTGAAACAACGCCCTCTTTGACGAGCAGATCGACGGCGTTGGGCGCGCCGTTCAACCTTGATTTGGCCGCTTCGATTTGTGAGCGGGTTGCGAGCCCCGCGTCTTCGAGGAGCTTGAGAACGTAATCTTCTTTCGCTTGCACTGGGGGGAGGTCGCGATCGCGTCCCACTGAGGGACGAGCGCTGCAAGGCTATTGATTGCCCTGAAGTGTGTCAACGGCCGGTAGTGGCTCAGTTTGAAATTTAGCTCGCGCTGGCCCACCAAGGGCGGGGATTTATTAGTCGCTTCAAACTGAGCCACTACCCAACGGCCGAGGCCGGCAGGCGGCCGGGTCCCGCAGCTTACCCGACTACTCGACTGTCACGCTCTTCGCGAGGTTGCGCGGTTTGTCTACGTCGCGCCCCAGCTCGACGCCGAGGTGATAGGCGAGTAGTTGCAGCGGGATGACGGTCAGGATGGGGCTGACGTAATCGGGAACGGCTGGAAGTGTGACAATGTCGTCGGCAATCTTCGCGAGGCGGTCGGCGCCAGTGCCGGAGGTGATGGCAATGACCGGGCCTTTGCGCGCACGGACCTGCTCGATGTTGTTCAAGTTTTTCGAAAAGACTGCGTCATCCGGCACGATAAAGACCGATGGAAGATCAGGCCTGACGAGCGCAATGATGCCGTGCTTGAGCTCGGCGCTCGGATGACCTTCGGCGAAAAGATAAGTGATTTCTTTCAGCTTGAGCGCCGCCTCGAGCGCGACGGGAAAGTTGAACTGGCGGCCGAAGAAGAGCATGCCGTTTACAGACGCGTATTTCTTGGCGATCGCCTTGATCTGATCGCTGAGTTTGAGCACTTCTTCGATCTGAGCCGGCAACGCTTCGAGGGCCTCAATGATCCGGGTTCCTTCGGAAGTCGAGAGATGGCGCATACGTCCGAGGAGCAGCCCGATCGCGGTCAGGATGGCAACCTGCGAGGTAAACGATTTTGTGGCCGCGACGCCGATTTCAGGGCCGGCGTGCATGTAGACGCCGCCATCGCTTTCCCGCGCGATCGTGCTGGCAACGTTGTTGCAAATTCCGAGCGTGCGATAACCTTTGCGCCGGCTTTCACGCAACGCACCAAGCGTGTCCGCCGTCTCGCCACTTTGGCTGATCGCGAAGACGAGAGTGTCGCGGGTCATCGGCGTATTGCGGTGGCGAAACTCGCTGGCGTATTCCACTTCGGTCGGAATCTGCGCGAGCGCCTCGATCAAATATTCGCCGATCATCGCGGCGTGCAGCGCAGTCCCGCAGCCGGTCAGAACTATGCGGCCCACATCGCGCAATTGTGCCGGCGTCATATTCAACCCGCCCAGCTTGGCCGTGCATTCTTCCGGGCTGAGGCGCCCGCGCATCGAGTCCCGCACGGAACCCGGTTGCTCAAAGATTTCCTTGAGCATGTAGTGCGCGTAATCGCCTTTCTTGATATCCGCATCGGTGAACTCAACTTTGCTCAGTTGGTAATTGCCCCCTTCGCCGGCGACTGAGCTGATCTCGAATTTGTCGGGCTCGACTGCGACGACGTCGAAGTCGTTCAAGTAAACGGCATCGCGCGTGTGGGCGACGATGGCGCTGACATCGCTGGCGAGGAAATTTTCCTCCTTGCCTACACCGAGGACGAGCGGACTGCCGCGCCGGGCGCCCACGAGGAAGTCCGGAATGTCTTGATGAACGAGCGCGATTCCATACGTGCCGATGACTTGTCGCAAAGCCGCGCGAACGGCGTCGACGAGAAGTCCTTTCTTGTTGAGAGGCGCAGCCGCGGCCTTGCCGTTGGAACCAGGATCTCCAGCCTGGGCAACAGAGTCTTCGTAAAGTTTGCCGATTAGATGCGCGAGGACTTCGGTGTCCGTTTCGGAAGAAAAATTGCGATCACCGTCCCGAATCAGTTGATCTTTCAGCGCCTGGTAATTTTCGATCACTCCGTTGTGTACGAGTGCCAGTTTCCCAGTCGCATCGAAGTGTGGGTGGGCGTTTTGATCGGTCGGTTTTCCGTGTGTGGCCCAGCGTGTGTGGCTGATGCCGAAAGTTCCAGTCGGTGGGTTCTCCGCCATGAGTTTTCCGAGCGCAGCGATTCGACCGGCGCACTTGCGCGTTTCGACGCGCTTGCCGTCACCGATCGCAACCCCCGCGGAATCGTAGCCGCGATATTCAAGGCGGCGCAAACCATCGAGCAGGATGGGAGCTGCCTCCGAACGTCCGACGTAACCGACAATGCCACACATGAGGAGAGAGCGTGACATTAAGGTGTGACCGGCGCAACCAGCCGCAAGCGCGTAAAAAGGTTGATGGGAGCGGGGGCAATCTGCGTTAATTTGATTCCGTGGGAACGAAAAGCCGGGCGAAACGCCAACCATTTTCAGCGGATCCAGCCGCCCCGATGTCCACCCCCGCACTTCCTCCCGGCACGACGCAGCGGACGCTGGCAGTCATCATGGGCGGTGGCGCCGGGACGCGCCTGTTTCCATTGACAAAGGATCGGTCGAAACCAGCGGTGCCACTCGGCGGAAAGTATCGGCTCGTCGATATACCGATCAGCAACTGCCTGAACTCCGGGCTGCGCTCGATCTATGTGCTGACGCAGTTCAACAGCATGTCGCTGCATCGCCATATCCAGGCGAGCTACAAATTCGATCATTTTTCGCGCAGCTTCGTGGACATCCTCGCCGCACAACAAACGCCGG
The DNA here is from genome assembly GCA_036385955.1 of Chthoniobacterales bacterium. GTDB lineage: Bacteria > Verrucomicrobiota > Verrucomicrobiia > Chthoniobacterales > UBA10450 > AV80. The sequence continues at coordinate 4,830 of DASVJK010000127.1, forward strand.
AAGGGTCGGAGTGGTATCAAGGCACGGCGGACGCGGTGCGCCAAAACATGCGCTACTTCCTGGAGCGACCGTTCGATTACTACATCATTCTCAGCGGCGATCAGCTTTACCGAATGGATTTTCGCGCCCTGCTTCACCAGCATATTCGCTCAGGCGCTGAGATCACGCTGGCGACGAAGCCCGTGATCCGTGAACGGGTTTCCGAGTTCGGGATCATGCAGAGTGACGCGGACCGTCGAATCACGCGCTTTGTGGAGAAGCCGAAGGACGAGAGCGTCCTGAGCGAATTCAAGATGAGCCGGGAACTGCTCACGGCGATTGGGGCGGCTCCCGATGAAGAATTGTATCAAGCCTCGATGGGCATTTACGTTTTCAATCGCGACGTGCTGGTGGAATGCCTCGAGAACGATCTCGTGGATTTCGGGAAACATATTATTCCGCAGTCGATCCAGGAGCGTCAGGTGAACGCTTACATTTTCACCGGCTACTGGGAAGACATCGGAACGATCAGGGCATTTTACGAAGCCAATCTAGATCTCACGGACCTTCTGCCTCAGTACAGTTTCTTCGAGGCCTCTGCCCCGATTTATACGCACCCGCGTTTTTTGCCGGGCAGCAAAATAAACGGCGCGACCTTGCGCCAGGCAATCATCGCCGACGGCTGCATCATCTCGGACGCACATCTGGAACGATCTGTCATTGGCGTGCGCAGCATCATCCAAACCGGCGCCACGATTCGGAACAGCATTGTGATGGGCGCCGATTATTACGAGACAGACCCGGCGGGCTCGGAGCGCGGAGTAACGCCGATTGGGATCGGGCGCAATTGCGTGATCGACCGCGCGATTATCGATAAGAACGCGCGGATCGCGGACGGCGTTGTGATTACGCCGGAAGGAAAGCCGGCGGACTTGGATGCGGATAACTATTTTATCCGCGATGGCATCGTCGTGGTGCCGAAAAACGCGGTGATTCCGCCCGGGTTCTGGATCTAGCCCGCGCGAAATTTTACCGGCGTCCTTGTGTATTCAGCCCAGCCGCGGAACCGTCTCTCTCCCATTTCGCCTGTTCGTTCCAGGGGAGGGTGGTTTCGCGCGTGGAAGCGGGATCTGCGATGAGTGGTGGCGGCTCTTTGGTCGCGCAGGAGGCAAGCGCGGTCGCCACGCAAAAAAGCAACGCGATTCTGATGAGTTTGAAACAAGTAGGGTCAGGAATTCGTGCCAGCATAAATGACAGTATCTCCGGGTTGCACCTGGACACCGCGGGCCAAGCTGCTGGTAATAATATCGCCGATGGCGGTCGCAGGTTCAACTGACGAGATCCGGATTTTCCCGATGAAGGAACCGCCGCGCAACACCAGCATCTCGGAGTTCGGCTCGACTCCCTGTCGGCCGCCGAGATTTAGGACGACAAAGTTGTAGGCTTGGTTGACTGCCAGCACCGTGCCGCGAATTCCAGGATTTCCTCCAGCCGGGAGCCGCCTTTTCTTTTCTGTTTCCAGTTGGGTTGATCGCTCCTGGGAGGCCCTGATCTTGTCAGAGAGCAAAGCTTTTTCGCGTTCCGCGGCATCCAGCTGCTTCTTCGCGTCTTCCAGTTGGGCTTGCAGGTCAGCTGTTGAAGCGGTCGAAGGATTGGCACTAACTGTCGGCTTCCCCTCGGCCTCCTCGATGCGCTTCAGGAGTTGCGCGATCTCGGTTTCGTTTTCGCTCAGCTTCGCCTGGGGATCGGTTTTTTCCTTTTGCGCTTTGATCAGCTCTGCTTCGGCGCTCGCAACTTTCGTTCGCGTCTCGCCGAACCTGGCGTTGGCAGCGGCCACGGCTGCTTCGCGCCCCTTCAGCTCCTTTTCCCGCGTCATCCGAAGCTGTTCCGCGGTATTTCGCGCAGCTTCGGCCTGAGTCACTTGCGCGCGCAATCCGCGCGTCCTTTGAGTGTTAAGGACGCCCAACACTGCCGAAAGCGCGAGTAAGAAAACGGAAACGCCGATGAGTGTCTTGGGGGGGGTCACTGAAAAGGTAGGAAAGAATCAAATCGCTCGCACGGTCTCTTCTATTCAACCGGGGTATTCATGGCAATCCGATTCGCGGACTAGAGCCGGTTTTCGGCAGGCCGCAGTTTTATTTCGCGTTGCGCCGGCACCCCTTCCGTCCTATAGAACGCGTCATGGGTCAGCAACATCGGGTGAGAGTGAAACGTCGGCGTCGCCTCGCTTATCTGGATCGCAAGAAAGTGGCGGCGAAGGCCGCGCCGGTCAGGCGTGAAGCACCGAAGACAAAAGCCAAACCGAAGAACCAGGTTGCGTCCACGCCGGAAACATAGACCCGCGGGGGCACTCCAGATTACTGCTGGAGCAGAGTGACTTTGCGAAATATCCTTTCCAACGCAGAGTGCGCGCGCAATACCTCCTCGTTGACGGTCACAGCGTGATCTTTGCCTGGCCGGAGCTGCGTCGCCTGCACGGACGCCGCACTTCCCTCGCACGCGACGCGCTCGTGAGAAAATTGCGAGATTACCAGGATTGGACCGGCGTTCTGGTGGCGGTGGTTTTTGACGGCAAGGGGTCTGCGGTCAGCGTGAACTCAGATCCGGGGGAGATACAAATTTTCTACTCGCGCGAGGGTCAAACAGCGGATTCCATCATCGAGCGGCTCGCGAGCAAGTATGCTGCGCGATTCAAGCTGCTGGTTGCCACGAGCGATGTCCTGGAGCAGGAAACCGCGAGCGCGTGCGGAGCGGAATGTATCTCTCCAGAAGCGCTCCGCTGGCTTCTTGAGGAAGCGTCTCCAGCGTAATTTCGCTGGATTGCTCTGCGGTTTTAGGCGGCCCCGGCTAACACGGAAGGCGGACGCGCAAGCGCTTCGCGGCGGGCGCGTTGCTGACACGTGGCGAGCACGCGAGACAGAACGCAGTAGAGTTGTTCGATCGGCAAATTCTTGCTGACGTAGCCGTTGGCTCCGGCGCGCAAGGCGGCGTGCATCCGCTCTTCGTCGTATCCAACGCCGGTAAAAACGATAATCGGCAGGTTCTGACTCATCTCCCGGATGAAAGCGATCAATGAGATGCCATCGACTTTCGGCATATTGAGATCGACCACCACGACATCACATTGATGATACTCGAGCCACGCGGCTGTCTGGAAGCCCTCTGTGAGATATTCGCACGTGTGGCCTTTTTGCTTGAGATAGGTCACGAGAAATTTCGTGATTGCTGGGTCATCATCGATGAGCAGGAATTCGGCGGCATCCCGGGTCAGTATTTTCATTGGCGGCATTTCTCTATAATTACTATAATGACTATAAGCACTAACCTTGCCAAATTGCCCGCAGCCCTATTTTCTCTGCGAAAAAATCCAAAAACCCGCGACTTGCGAACGGAGGAGGGCGTCCGCGGAATCCGGCAGTCGGGAAGAAATCCGTCGGCCGCCACGGGCCGGTACCAAGCGCCGACTATTTCTTCAGGCTCGCACGAATTGCGTCGAGTTGTCCGGCCGAGCCGAGTTTCCCGTTTTTGTGAGCAATGAACTTCGCATATTCCTCGACGAAGATTTTGCCCGGCGGGCGAAAATCAAACTCGGCGGGGTGATCGCGAAAATATTCCCTGTGCACACGAGTCCAGACCAGGCGGCCATCGGTGTCGATATTCACCTTGGTCACACCCAGTTTCGCGGCCGGAAGATATTCCTCTTCGTTCACACCACGGGCCGAAGGATCGAGCTTGCCGCCCGCCGCATTAATGCGCTGCACCTCTTCCACGGGAACACTTGAACTTCCGTGCATCACAATCGGCATGCCCGGAATCAATTTCGTGATTTCTTCGATCACTTCGAAGTGGAGACTTTGCTGGCCTTTGAATTTGTAGGCGCCGTGGCTGGTGCCGATCGCGGCCGCGAGCGAATCGCAACCGGTTCGCTTTACGAACTCGACCGCTTCCCGGGGATTCGTGAGAGAGGCATGGCCTTCGTCCACCTTGATGTCTTCTTCGACACCGCCGAGCTGCCCGAGCTCGGCTTCGACGCTGAGGCCTTTCGCGTGCGCGCGCTCCACTACGCGCTTTGTGATCGCGATGTTTTCCTCGAACGACTCGTGGCTCGCGTCGATCATGACGGAACTGTAAAACCCCGAGGCGATGCAATCGTAACAGGTTTCCTCGTCTCCATGGTCAAGATGCACGGCAAAAATCACATCGGGAAACATTTCCTTCGCCGTGCGAATCATCGCTTCGAGCATCCTTTTATCGGCGTATTTTCGCGCGCCTTTCGAGAGCTGAATAATAAACGGCGCCTGGCTTTGCTCGCAGCCGCGGAAGAGCCCGAGGAGCTGCTCCATGTTGTTAATGTTATAGGCGCCGACGGCGAATTTTCCGTAGGCGACTTTGTAAAGTTGAGCGGTGGTAACGATCATGATGGTATTTCAGATTGAAGGTTCGCGGTTTTGGCGCAACTGACACGCCGTTCGGGAATGACTGCACCTTAAATCTGAAATCTGAAATCTAAAATCTGAAATTCTCTTAGTTCCCGTTCGGACTGGCCGGCAGCATTACGCTCACGGAGGTGCCGTGTGGATTCGAATCAATATCGACCCGTCCGTTGTGATCGAAGATGGTTCGTTTCACAATCGGAAGACCCAATCCCATGCCGCGCGCTTTGGTCGTGCAAAACGGAGAGAACACTTTCTCTTTCAGGTCTGCAGAGATTCCCTTGCCGTTGTCCTTTACCGTCACGACAACTCCGCTCGCATGCCCGCCTTCCCGGATTTGCTTGGCGGCCAATGTGATCCGCGGCTTGGTCCGGCCTGACGTGGCTTCCGCGGCGTTGGCGACGAGATGGGCGAAAGCCTCGGTGAGCGCCGTTTCGTCGCCCAACACTTTCGGGAGGTCGTTCGGCAGCGTGGTGTCGATCGCAACGCCGTTTTTCTTGACGCGCTCGCGCGCGAGCTCGATCGCTTTCCTGACCGACGCACGAACGTCGATGGGTTTCATCACCAGTTCGGACGGGTGAGCGAAGTTATTGATCTGCGTAATGATTTTGTCGAGCCGGTCGATTTCCTGCACGACGATTTCGTTAAAATCTTTTCGGAAGTCCGGATCGTCGAAACGTTCTGGCAGAAGCTGAGCAAACGTCTTAATCGCCACGAGCGGGTTTCGAATTTCGTGCGACATGCTCGCGGCGAGATCGGTCCAGAAGGCAGCGCGATCGACCAGATCTTGTTTTTGGCGCAGGTTGTCCTCCGCGGTCAGATCGTGGAGAACGGCGACGGCGCCGAGCGGCGTTTTTTTATCCACTAACCGCCGGGTTTCCACGGAGAGGGATCGCCGCGTGTTGGCATCGATCCATTGCTGCGCGGGGAGATTCGTTTTCGACTCGAGGGTCTCGCGCAGAAACGCTGCGAGGCGGCTGCCGGCCGCCTCGATGGGTTGATTCAAAGCATCGGCTGCCGCAATACCGAGAATCCGTTCAGCAGTGGGATTAAACCAACGGACAATCGCCTCTTCATCTGTCGCGATGATGCCGGGCGGGATCGATTTCAAAAGTGTTTCCGCAAGGGTTTTTTGGAGTGTGACCTCTTCATAGAGCAGCGCGTTTTCCAGAACAGTGGAAACGTGTTCCGCGAGGAGCATCAGACCTTCGAGATCGTTGTAATCGAAACGTTGGCCCGTGACGCGGTGACCAAAGAAAAGCCAGCCAATGATACTCCCGCGCGCGTGCAGCGGGACGATGACTTCGGCCCCGAATGTGTCGAGCGCACGCCGCATCAGAGTGCGTTGCGTCTGATCGAAAGCCTGAGCGAGGTTGCTTCGGCAAATGAGATGGGCGTGCAATTCGAACCAGCGCACCAGCGCATCGCGCTCGCCATATTCGATCTCGGAAGTTTCGGGAAGACAACGCAGGCCGGCTCGAAGCCGATAACGGTCACCCTGTCTGATTTTGGAAAAAATACCTACGCGGCCGACGCCCGTGGTATCGGCCACGCGTTCGACGACGCTGGCGAGCAAAGCCTCGACGTTGTCAAAACGGCGAAAGACCCGCGGAAAACGCAGCAGTGGCATCGATGACTCGCGCCGCTCAGGGAGCGCCTCTACGTGCCGCGGCTCCGGGATTACGGGCGCGATGGATTGCTCGCGCAGCTCGCGATTTTCTTGCAACACACGCAGATGCTCGAACCCACGTGATACCAGTGCCTGTAATCGTCGCCGATCGATCTGCAAATCCTCCGCTGCGTAAATGCTGGACTGTTCGGCGTCGCGCAGAGGCTCGGAGCGGGGAGTCCCGAGAGCTACGATCAAAATTTCCGGCCAGCCATCCTGGATCTGTTCGAGAAGATCCCGGGCTTCTTTCGCGCGCAAATCCAGAAGAAGAAGTGCGGGGCCGGTCTGCTGGAGCACAGCATCCAGCCGGTCGGCCACGCCTACGTGGCGCACTTGCGCAAGCGCACTCACGAACGCTTTGATGCGCCTGACAAGATCCGCGTCCTGCGAGTAAAGGATGCAGATCGGAGAAGGGCTCATGCGGCTACGATCTCCTGTTTGAACCGAACAAGCGGCAGCAAGATATGAAATGCCGTGCCTTTTGAGAGTTCGCTCTCCACTTCGATCTGCCCGGAATGTTCCTGGATGATGCCGTGCACGACGGACAGGCCAAGTCCCGTCCCATAATCCTTGGTCGTGAAAAAGGGATCGAAAACGTGGGGGATGTCTTCGCTGCGGATACCCTCGCCGTTATCGCGAATCGTGATGCGCAAAATCTCGTGCACATCTCCATTCGTGCCGGTCACGGCCGCGACCCATTCCTCTGCCGGGCGAATCTCTGTCGAAACAACCATCTCCCCGCCGCGCTTCATAGCATCCATGGCGTTGAGGAAAAAGTTGAGGAAAACTTGTTCGAGCTGGTCGGCATCGGCGCGGATTGTATCCACATCCGCCTGCCAGGAACGAGTTAATTTGATTTCTTTTTGATATAGGCGATGCCCGACGAGCTGGAGCGATTTTTCGAGGACGGTGTGGACATGCATCGGCTTCAAGAGCGGCTTTGCCGGCCGCGCAAATCGCAGGAGCTGGTTCACCAAAGAGTCGATCCGATCGATTTCATGACCGATCAGGTTCGAGAAAGTTTCGCGAAAATCGGAGTCTTGGTAACGCTCCGGCAGAAGCTGCGCGAATGTCTTGATCGAGACGAGCGGATTCTTGATCTCGTGCGCCATTCCGGCGGAAAGCGTGCCGAGACTGGCGAGCCGGTCACTGCGGCGAATCTGCAATTCGAGTCGCTTGAGCGCCGTGATATCCGTGAGAACCACCAGGACGCCCAGCATCTCCCCATGCTGGCCGTGGAAGACGGAACTGCTGGCGCGCACCACCACGCTGCCTTCCGCCGAATCCAGAATGAGCTCGCGATTTTCCGGGCGCTCCGCGGAATGGAGCGTCTCTCGCACCAGGTCTCGAAGCGATGCAGGTAAGTCCTCTATCGAGCGATCGAGCAAGTCTTTGGATTTTGAGCCGGTGATTTGTTCAGCTTCGTTATTGAAGACGGTGATGCGGCCATCTGCGCCTGCGGCAATCACCCCCGTCGTGAGGTTCTGGAGAAGAATCTCGTTATAAATTTTGGCGTTTTGGACCTCCGTGAAGAGCTGCGCGTTATCGATCGCGATGGCTAGCTGTCCGCAGAGGACCCGGAGCGCATTTTGCTCGACGCTCCCATAAATCCGTCCCGAAAACCGTGGGCCGAGGAGCATGACGCCCGCGAGATGTTCACGGGAAAAGATGCCCATCGCCACGGCGATATGGAGGTACCTCATCTGTTTCTCGACGGCTTCCAACTCCGGTGTCTGCCGCATCCGGTGGAGCTCATCGAGGACAAGCGGCTCCGGGTGGCTTTCCAAATACTTGATCGTCGCCTGTTCTTTGCTCAGCACTAGACTTGAAGTGCGGAGTTCTGGGATTGGAAGCGGGTAGTGTTGCGAAAAGCCTCGCTGGTCCGGGAGGAGGATAAACACACTGTCAGTGGCGACGGCGCCGGCGATCGTCTTCGCGAAACGTTCGAGCAAATCCTGTAACGTCGTGACGGACTTCAAGATGGCCGCCGCTTCGTTCATGGTCGAACGGAAATCCAGACGGCGCGTTCCGATGAAAAGGCGATCCGCGAGCGATTGGGAAATGCCACGTGCCGGCGCCATCGCGAACGCTATAACAACCGCGGCTACGACATGAGCGAGCGGCTGTCTTCCAACAATCAGAAAGGGTGCAGAAACAGTCAAGACAAGCCACCAGACTAGGCCATAGAGCGCCAGCAGATATGCCGTGAGAACCACGTAAGCGATGGCTCGTCGAACGAAGAAACCGACCTCCATGATCTTGCGGCGCGCGATGGCATAAGCGACCACAAGGCTAAAGAGGATGGCGCGAAACGGCGCAATCCAGATCGACTGTGATTCCTCAACAAAAAAATCCAGAATGAACGCGACCAGCAGCGAAACAGCCAGGATTGTGGTCGCGCCGACCAGGAGAAATGCGAGTTCCGCATGCTCACTGCCGGTGGTCTGTCGCAGGTACCGCCAAGAGCCGACGATAAGGGCTATGATCGCAGTGACAAATAGGAATGCATAAAGGTAAACGGCATTCCCATAAACCGGCACGGGTGCCGAAAGCGCCGCGCCGAGGTGTTGCGGCATGCGCGCGCCTTGAAGGAAAGAATTTGTCTGACAGAGTACGACGGTCCCCAAAGTTAAGACCAGCCAACCCCAAGAACGGCGCAAGATTCCTCCCCAATCTTCCTGTCTCCATCGGATGGAGAGACGAAGAAGATTCAGGGCCGTTAGAATAAGCGCACCGGCTGCGGAAGCCTCGCGGATACAAACCGCTGCGATTGCGGGGTCACGGGTCGTGGATGCGCCATATAAGCTCCCTAACCAACCGACCGCTACGAGGGAAAGGAGGAGGAAGCACTGGTTGGACTTGCGCTGAGGGTTGGCGATGAACACAGCCAGACCCAAACCCAACTGGGCAACTATCGCCGCGAGAATCGGGACTGTCGCGCTCTTCATCAGGAGGTCACGCGATTCACGACCAAGGAACTGGCGCTTCCTCCAAGGCCGCGAACATTCATGAGTATGCAGTCCAGTTTCGCCTTGCGGGACCTGTTGGGCACAACATCCACATCGCACGCAGGATCGGGGACGTCGTAGTTTGCCGTTGGCGCAATTCGTTGATCACGAAAGCTCAGCCCGCAGGCGACGATTTGGAGGGGCCCGCCTGCCGCGAGAGGGTTCCCGGTCACACCTTTAATAGAACTGATCGGCACGCGCTTGGCGCGCTTTCCAAACACTTGCTTAATAAACCGAATCTCGGCCGCATCCAGGACAGGATGGCTGGGCCCATAAGCTGAGATGTAATCGACGTCGTCGATTCCATATCCCGCGTTCCCCAAAGCGAGTTCCATCGAGTTCACGAGGCCCGAAGCTGGATCGTCGGGATTTAGATCCCGCTGCGTCGCATACCCGCTGATCTCAAGATAAATTCTCGCACCTCTGGATTGGGCGCGTTCTAAATTCTCCAAGACAAACATTCCCGCGCCTTCAGAAATCACTCCGGAGTCCCTCAATAAATCAAACGGCCGGCTCGCCTTTTCAGGCTCGTCATTCCGCGTCGAGCAAAGACCCGATGCGATGAAACTGGCAAATCCATGCTTGGTTATCGGAGCATCGGCTCCGCCAGCGATAGCAAATTCCGCTTCGCCTGAGCGTATCATTGCGGTTGCCGCGGCAACGGCATCTAGTCCGGACGGGCAGGCTGACGAGACGGTCGTTGCATGCGCGCACGCGCCGATTCTGTCAGCGATAATATTGGCCGCGGCTTGTGGTTTTGACGCTGCAAGTGACGTAGGTGCGACTCCGCCAAGGCCTCTTGCATCCGAATCCATAAATACATTCTCGATAATATCCAATGCGCTGGTGCTCACGCCGATTACGACCGGAATCGGGCCTTCCGATGGCAAGTCCTTGAACTCCAATCCCGCATCTCGCAGCGCCATCAAAGTGGCCGCGTAGGCAAACTGCGTATGCCTGGCCATCCGCTTTGGTTTTAGTTCCGGCTCGATGTAGTCAGACGGATGAAAATCTTTGACCTCGCCAGCGATGCGACTCTTTAACCCCGTTGGATCGAACAGCGTAATTCGCCCGATGCCACTGCGACCGGCAAGGAGCGATTCCCAAAAGGCGTCGAGTCCAATACCATTTGGGGCCAGCACGCCCATCCCGGTGACAACAACTCGATTTCGCTTGCTCATGACCTAAGGGGAAAGTGCCAGTGAGTGAATACTCTACCTTCAAGCAATTGCATTCTAAACATTACATTAAATGCAGTCATTATGTTTCTCGGGCCATTCGTGATGATGTTATTCACCAAATTTTCGAGTTATTCACAAGTTGCATCTTGTGTTCGAGCGAAAAAGTTTCATCATCAGGTCGAAGTTGCAATCCCCAACGGATGGCTCATTTTCATAAATTAGAGTGTCTCAGCGGCACGCGCTTAGCTTCACCTCCCCCATCATAATGACGATCGCCACCGATCTCCCTCAGGTTCTCGTCATCGATGACGAAATGGGCCCGCGCGAAAGTTTGCGGATGCTTTTGAAACCTAACTATCAGGTTTACACGGCGGAAAGCGTCGAGGCCGGCTTGCGTATTCTGCGCGAGAAAAAGCCGGATGCTGTCATCAGCGACATTCGCATGCCGGGCACCAGCGGCATTGATGGCCTGCGCAAGATTCGCGAGATCGATCCGCACGTCGCCGTGATAATGCTCACCGGATTCGGTGCGCTCGAAACGGCCAAGGAAGCTCTGCGGCTTGGTGCCAACGATTACATCAGCAAGCCCTTCGATGCCCGCGAGATGCGGGAAGTGATCGGGCGCAACGTCGAACGCACCCGGATTCATCGGACGGGGGTCAACGCTGCCGCCGAGATCAAGGAGTTGAACAACCGCCTCCTGAAAGAGCTCGCGCAAAAAGAGCGGCTCGCCTCGTTAGGCCAGGCCTCCGCCGAATTCGTGCACGACCTCGGCAATCCGCTCACGATCGTCTGGGGCTACGTCCAGCTTCTCGCGAAGAAGCTCGAGCAATCTGAAAAGGAGAATGGAGCGGCGAACCAAACGTCGGCGAAGGAGCTCAATATCATCGAGCAAAACGTGCGGCTCTGCCGCGAGTTGCTCACGATGTGGCAGAACTACGGGAGCGTGGAGGCTTCGCCGCATAAGCCAATCTCAGTGACCCAGATTGTCCGCGAGGTGGTGAAGGGCGTCGGACCGATGGCCGTGCAGAATGGCGTCGAGTTGCAGTGCAACATTTGCGATGATCCCTGCACACTCCTGGGAGACTCTGTGCAGATCATGCGCGCGATCCAGAACGTGATTATTAACGCAATCCAGGCCTCCGCGGAAAAAAAGGGCTCCGTCGCCGTCAGTTGCATGCGCAAGGATTT
>DASVJK010000128.1:0-4293 GCA_036385955.1 Chthoniobacterales bacterium
CCGATAGCCACGAGGGCGCGTGGGGAGCGAGATGCGACATGGCCAGGAAAAACACCGGCAAGGTCAGAGCCGCTCCGATCCAGAAACGGCGGGTCATGTCGATCAGTTCGGAATTATCTTCCGTGGTCTCGACCGAAATCGTCTTGAGCTCCAAGGCCATTCCGCAGATCGGGCAATCCCCCAGCTGATCGCGTTCGATCTCGGGGTGCATGGGGCAGGTGTAGATCGCCCCGGAGTGAAGTTCGTGCTTCGAGGAATTTTTGTCCGGCGCGACTGTCTGGTGAGCGCCGACGTTCCCTCCTTCGATGAACTTTTCAGGATGGGCGTTAAACTTTGAGTGACAAGAGGAAGAGCAGAAGTAGTACACCTGTCCCGCGTAACTGCTCTTCCCTGCGGCGGACCCCGCATCCACCTCCATGCCGCAGACTGGATCGTGAACTTTTTCCAAGGGAGTTATTTGAGATTGCGCGCCGTTTTGAGTGCGCTGATTATGTTGAATCGGGAAGGAAGCATTCCTGCAGCATCAAGAGAGACGGGGAATCGAAGGAACGCAAACACAGTATGGACGACTTGAGCAGTTATCTGAACGATCACCTCGCGGGCTCCGTCGGCGCGCTGGAGTTACTGGATCGTCTGATGAAAATCTACAAGGGGAAACCGCTCGAACGATTCTTTAGGGATCTGCGCCACGAAATCGATGCGGATCAAGAGACTCTTAAGGAGTTGATCGCAAAACTGGGCGAGAAGGAAAGCACCGTGCGCAAAGCCGGGGCCTGGATCTTCGAAAAACTTTCGCGCGCAATGATTCAACTGAGCGAAACGCGGGAGGGGGAGCTGGGACTCTTCCTCGCGCTGGAAGCGCTCGCCCTCGGCATCAACGGCAAGCGGTCACTCTGGCGCGCCTTGGCCGCTGCATCCGAAACAGCGCCGCACCTGCGCGGCCCGGTTTACGCGACGCTGGAGCAACGCGCGATTGAACAGCACGACCGCGTGGAGGCGAAGCGGCTGGAAGTAACGCGCAAAGTTTTCAAGTCAGGCTGATTTTAGCTTAAGCGGTCTCCGTACAGTCCGCAGGCGGAAAACACGTATTGGTTGCGCTGCCTTGCGCACGCGTCTGGCTGCAATGGGCAGGCATGAATGTTCACGACTGCATGAAGCCCGTTTTGATCTTCGTTGCAGTTGTCGCCTTACTATTAACTGGCAGCAGCGTCCGAGCCGGAGACCTGGCGAATCTTTCTACGCGGGCGTCGGTGGGAACAGGGGACGACGTCCTGATCGGCGGTATCATTGTTACGGGCAACACCTCGAAGCGCGTAATTCTTCGCGCTATCAGCCCTCCCTTGGGCGCAAGCGCGCTCCAGGATCCTATTCTCGATTTGCATGACTCCAGCGGTAACGTCCTTCAAGCCAATGATGACTGGCGCTACGGTCCAGAGCTGGAGATCGAAGCCAGCGCCCTGGCGTCAACTGGTGACTACGATTCTGCAATTATCGCGGTGCTGGATCCCGGCAACCACACCGCAATAATTCACGGTTACGCTCACAGGCAGAGCGCGATTTTAGGAAGGCCCTTAGTTTAGCACCGGAAAGTCCTGATTCCCATACCTACTATGGCGCATGGCTGCTAAAACATTCACGCCTGGCGGAGGCGTTGCGCCTGGCAGCTCAGGCAGTAGAACTGGCGCCGGCGGATATTATGGCGCGCGATCTTCTCCTTGAGGTCAAGACAGCGGCTAACCGTCCCGTCACCGCGGAATTCTACCTGACGCAGAGTCTTGAGTATTATCAGGCGGAGCGGTATGAAGATTCGATCGCCGCATGCAAGACGGCCCTCTCACTCCGAGCAAACTACGAAGAGGCGTGGAATAATATTGGCGCCGCCTACAACCGGCTCGGCCAGTATCGTGAAGCCGCTGAAGCATGCGAGAAGGCGCTGCGTCTCAAGCCTGGTTATGAACTGGCGGCGAATAATCTCCGCTTCGCGCAGCAACGATTGCCTGTCACGCAAGCGAGGTAGCTGCATCCCGCTCCGGCATGGAGCCATGAACTCACCACGTCCGCACGCGCGCGTCCGGCTGCAGAGCTTAGTTGCTTCCGATTTGGCTGCGCAGAATTCCTCTACGTAGTATCCGCGATCGGAAGTGCGTAATGGCCGGATTCGCGCGGTATAACGGTGGCTTGTAAATTAAGCGACGATCTCCATGGAACGTGCGGGCTAGGCGGCTCGCCCGCAAAGTGCGTGAGTTGCTCGATAAATCAGGCTGAAAGGGAACGATTGCCAACCCAACAAAACATAGCCCGCGATGATACGATAACGGCCATCCGTTTTCCGATCAGGCTTCTCACCGTCGCTCTTGTTCTGACGACCATGGCTTTCGCCGGGTTTGGCTGGATTATTTTCGATGCGCGCCGCGATGCGGAAATGTTCAGGGACCGATTGTCGCGAATCGAGGAACTCCGAGGCGTCATCGTCCATCTGGGCGAGGTATTGACCATGTCTGCGCGCATGGCGGCGACAACGGGAGATTCGCGGTGGGAAGAGCGCTTTCATCATTTCGAACCGCAATTAGATGCTGCGATCAAGGAGACAATAAAAATTGGAGCCAGCTCCTCCAACATCAAAGCCGCGACCAAGACGGATGCGGCGAACATCAAGTTGGTGGAAATGGAAAACCGCGCCTTTGCTTTGGTGCGCGCCGGTCGCAAGGAGGAGGCGCAGACTGTATTGTTCAGTCCCGAATATGAAACCCAAAAACAAAGTTACGCTGAAGGAATACTGTCGTTCGTCAACCAAATCAGGCGCGAATTTGATAAACATGTCCGAGACGACCAACGCCTTGATGTGCTCTCAATAATCGCTGCTCTGGTTGTCGGTGGGACATCGTTTGTGGCCTGGTTGTCGGTAGCGCGTGGCGTGCGGCGATGGCGCGCCCAATTGTTGGATAGCTTCCACCGACGCGCAGAGGCGGAGGAAAATCTGCGCAAGGCCCATGCGGAACTGGAGGTGCGAGTCAAAGAGCGCATCGCTGATTTGGCAAAAGCCAATGAAGCTTTGCAGGCGGAAAATAGCGAACGAATGCGAGCGGAAGAGGCGCTGCGTGCATCACATCAGATCATCGAAGGGATTATCAACGCGATACCCGCACGGGTATTCTGGAAAGACAAGAATCTCGTTTACTTGGGCTGTAACGCGGCATTCGCGCGCGATGCGGGATTTGCCGATCCGAAGGACATCATCGGGAAAGATGATTACCAGATGGGGTGGCGTGATCGGGCGGAACTGTATCGCGGCGATGATCGCCAGGTCATCGAGAGCGGCTGCTCCAAGTTGCTCATCGAAGAACCCCTGACGACGCCCGAAGGGAACACCCTCACGATTCTTACGAGCAAGATACCTCTGCGCAGCTCGGAGGGGGAGATCAGCGGCGTGCTCGGTACGTTTATGGACATCACCGAACGGAAGGAAGCCGAGGCCGCCTTGAGCGAGAGCAAGCGATTCGCCGAGAGGATCGCGGAGAACTCGACTAGCTTAATTTATCTCTTCGATCTCGAGACCGGCACGACCGCCTACACGAATCGCACGTTCGCGGAATTCCTCGGCTATTCGCCGGCGCAGATTATCGAGCTCGGCGACAAGACCCTTTCGACGTTCATTCATCCCGAGGATCTGGCGCGAATTACGCAGCACTACGCCCATTTTGCGGAGGTGCCGGACAACCGCGTCGTCGAGCACGAGTATCGCGTGAAGCACGCCAGCGGCGAGTGGCGCTGGTTCTGGGCACGCGACACCGTCTTCAACCGCCGCCCGAATGGCGCCGCCTGGCAGATCCTCGGCACAGCGCAGGACATGACGGAGCGACGCCGGATCGAGCAGGAGCTGAAGGAGGCAAAAGTCGCCGCCGCTGTGCGCGAAGGCGCGGAACGCTACAGCTTCCTCGCCGATGCCGTGCCACAAATTATCTGGACCGCGCGGCCGGATGGCTGCGTTGATTACTACAACAAAGCGTGGTTCGATTACACGGGCCTCACGCTCGCGCAGACGAAAGACTGGGGATGGGAAGCGGTGCTGCATCCGGCTGACCTCCAGCCGTGCATCGAGCGATGGACGCACTCATTCACCACGGGGGAAAATTACGAGATCGAATACCGTTTCAAGCGCGCTTCGGATGGCGCCTACCGCTGGCATCTCGGTCGCGCGCTGCCGATGCGCGATGAGCAGGGCCAGATCGTGCAATGGGTCGGTACCTGCACTGACATCGACGACGCCAAACGCAGCAAGGAGACGCTCCAGGC
>DASVJK010000129.1:0-45964 GCA_036385955.1 Chthoniobacterales bacterium
GCCCCGCGCGCCCCCTTCGGTCGAGCCCCGCGTGCCCTGCTTCAGCGCTTCGTTCACATCCGCGCGTGCCGCGAGCCATGCCGGCGCGATGCCGAAGACCAACCCGGTAACGATGCTGAGCGCCAGCGAGAAGATGAGCACCCCCGCATTGAGATGAATATCGGTCATGTGCGGGAGATTGGGCGGGGCGAGGGCGAGCAGCGCATCCAGTCCCCAGCGCGCGAGCAACATTCCGGCGAGACCGCCGCACACCGCGAGCAGAACGCTTTCGGTCAAAAGTTGGCGGACGAGTCGGGCACGGCTGGCGCCAAGTGCGGCGCGGATCGAAATCTCGCGGTGTCGCGCCGTCGCTCGGGCGAGAAGGAGATTGGCGATATTGGCGCAGGCAATCAACAGCACACAACCGACGGCGCCGAGCAAGGTGTAGAGCACCGTTCGGACATCGCGCACACTGTAATCCTGCATCGGCATCATGAAGATGCCCCAGCCTTTGTTTGAATCCGGATATTGCGTCGCCAATTGCGCGGCCAGGACTTTTAGCTCAGCCTCGGCCTGCGCAACCGTGACGCCCGGCCGCAGCCGGCCCGCGACATTAAGATAATGCGCGCCGCGAGCGTCGTTCGCCGTTTCTTTCGGATCGAACGCCATCGGCATCCACGCGTCCACCTTGCTCGCAATGCCGAAACCGAGCGGCGCGACTCCGACGACGGTGTACGGTTCGCCGTTAAGCTGGATGGGGCGGCCCACCACATCGGCCGCCCCGCCGAAAACGCGCTGCCAAAACGGATAACTCAGGACGACGACGTGGTTTTTTCCCGGTGCGTCTTCCTCGGGCAGAAACATCCGTCCGAGCGCCGGCTTGATTCCATAAACATCGAAGTAATGCGCGGTGGCCTTTACGCCGATGAGCTGCTGCGGTTCGCCATCGCCGGTGAGATTGATCCGCGAGCCGGAGTATGCGGCGAGATTCTCAAACGATTTCGTTTGTTTTTCCCAGTCGAGATAATTCGGCGGCGAAACCGTGAACTCAGGGAATTCCGGCAGCTGAGTTTCCCTGATGACGACGAGCCGCGCGGGATCGGGATAATCGAGTGGGCGGAGCAGCACGGCGTTGACGACGGAAAAAATCGCCGTGCAGGCGCCAATGCCGAGCGCGAGCGTTAGAATGGTCACGGCGGCGAAGCCGGGAGACCTTATGAGTTGGCGGAGTGCGTAGCGGAGATCGTTGAACATATTATTTTGGGTTTCGAATTTATTTGCGGCGACGGCTCGACAGAGTCTCGCCCGACCAATGCCGCTACTAATCTGGTGGTAGGGCGACGCTCCGCGGAGCCGTTGGGATGAGGCAGCGCTATCAGTTGGACCGAGGGAGTCATGTTCATTCTGTGCGCAAGGCCGCCATCGGACTGATTTTCGTCGCGCGGCGAGCGGGCAGCCAGGTCGCGAGCAAAGCGGCCGTCGCCAAAACAGCAGGCGCAAGCGCGAACGCGAATGGATCCGTCGAACTGACTTCGAAGAGAATGCTGCTCACAATTTTTCCGGTTCCAAGGGCAAGGAGAAGTCCCAAGGCGAGTCCAGCCGCGACCATCGCGAAGCCTTCGCGCAGAATCATCCATTGCACTGTTTTGCCCTCCGCGCCCAGCGCCATCCGGATTCCAATCTCACGCGTCCGCCGCGCCACGGAATAGGCTTTGACGCCATAAATGCCTACGACCGCAAGTCCTAGAGCGAGCGCGCCGAAAATCGAGAACAAGGCGGCGCCGGCCCGGACGATCCACAGCTGTGGATTGCCATCCATGTGCTTCGCGAACGTTCTTAACTCAAGGACGGGCAGCAAGGGGTCGACACTTTGCACAGTCCGCCGCAGAAGATCTGCCTGGGCGAGTTCGTTGTTCGGCGCGAGCGAAGCAAACTTCACAAAGTAGAACACGTTGCTTTGGAAGGCGCGGGCGAAGGGAAGATAAAGAGCGCCGACCGGTTGCTGCTCGAACAACCGGCCTTTCGTGGCCGGCACGATGCCGACAATCTCGATCGGCTCCCCGCGTTTGATCTCGCCGCTGTTTTCGTCGGATTTT
This sequence comes from Chthoniobacterales bacterium, assembly GCA_036385955.1. Lineage (GTDB taxonomy): Bacteria > Verrucomicrobiota > Verrucomicrobiia > Chthoniobacterales > UBA10450 > AV80. The sequence continues at coordinate 2,076 of DASVJK010000129.1, forward strand.
TCGGGCGGGGCATCATCGCGGACGGGAAACTGGATTTGTTGGCCGAGCGCATCACCATCGGGCCACAATTTCTTCGCGAGAACCTCGTCGATGATGGCTACAGGCGGTCCGCCGGATTGTGTGGTTTCCGCAGTCGTGAAGGCGCGACCCCGAATGAGCGGCAATCCAACCGCGGTGAAATAATCGGCGCCAACGCTGTTCCACCAAGGCGTGAAGGTTAACCCCTCTGCCGCGGTCGCCGGCTTGGCATCTGCGGCTGGATGGACGCCCGCGCGTTGCAAAGTCCTTCTTACCGAATTTGTCCCAAACGGGACTGTCACCGAAATGCTCGCGTGTTGAGCACCAGGGAGAGCCGCGAACTTTTCGCCGAGAATGCGATACATATCCTGGGCGCGTTTCCGATCGAATCCGCCAAGACTCGCGTCCGTCTCCACCAGGAAAGTGCTGTCGGCGTGCAACCCGGTATCGACCGAAGCTGCCTTCCCAGCGCCCCGAATGAAGAGCGCCGCCGCTGTGACCAGGGCGAGCGAAAAAGCGATCTGCACGACAACCAGCGGATTGCGCGGAAGGAATTTCCAACGCGGCCGGCTTGCGTCCTCGCCGGCTTGTTGTTTCAAATCTTCAATCACGGCCGAGCGCGACAGTTTCAGCGCGGGACCAAGCGCAAAGCAAAGCGTGCCCAGAACGCAGAAGACCAGGGTTGCGCCGAGGATGACCGGGTTGGGGCCGCTAAGCCAAACGATATCGATTGGAAGAATTGCGCTGAGCGACGCAATGAGCAGATCCGACGACCAGATCCCGAGCAGCAATCCGCACGCGCCGCCGAGAAGCGCCAGGACAAATCCCTCCGTCAGAAGTTGCCTGACGATACGAGACCGGCTGCCGCCGAGTGCGAGACGGATTGCGATCTCCTTGCGTCGCGTGGCGCCGCGCGCGAGCAGCATGTTCGCCAGATTCAAACACGCCACGACCAAGACCACCGCCGCCATGCCGGTCAGCAGTGCTCCAATAACAGGGATCGGTCCCGGTTCCACAGGATCGGTGCTGGTGGAGAAGCGATCCAGCGGTGCCGTCATGAATGTCTGATTTTTTTGTTCGACCGGAAAAGCGGCCTCAAGATTTGCCGCAAGGCCCTTGAGCGCCGGGGCCGCCGTCTCTCCCGTGACTCCAGGCTTGAGCCGGCCGATCACCATTAGATTATCGACACCGCGATCGGCGAGCGAGCGGTTACGCGCGCTTCCGAGATCGCTCACGATTTCGTCGTAGACTCCGAGCGGCAGCCAGACTTCGGTCGAAAAGATGCTCGTCGTTCCGGTAAATCCTTCCGGCATGATGCCAATGACGGTGAAGGCGCGACCGTTGATCGGCAACGGACGGCCCAGTAGCGAGGGATCGCGCGAGTGTTTTTTCCAAAAGCTATAGCTCACAATCGCGACGCGCTCGTTGCGGCCGGGTTTCTCTTCGTCGGGCAAGAACGAACGGCCGGATGCAGGCAAAACGCCAAGGACCGAGAAGTAGTTGGCGCTGACCAAATCCGCCATCGTTCGTCGCGTGTTTCCCTTTTCCCCTAAACCAACAACCGTGTCGTAATGAGCCAGCAGCCCGGAGAACACCGTGTTCTGCTCCCGCACATCGGTGTAGGTCGGGTAGGAGAACGAGCGGAAACTCTTCGGGTCTTTCGTGTCTTGCGAAAACAACTGCACGATCTCGGCGGGTCGCTGGTACGCCGGCGGCTCGAACAACATGGCGTTAACCAGGCTGAAAATGGCGGTGTTCGTGCCGATGCCGAGTGCGAGCACGGCGACGGCGGCGATGGTAAACCCTGGCGCTTTCCAGAGTTGGCGAAAGGCGAACTTGATATCGTGGATCATATTTTTGTTCTGTGCGGGTCATTCTGTTCGCAACGCGTCGATCGGGTTGACCTGTGTCGCGCGTCGCGCGGGTAGTAGACACGCGATCAAGGCCACAACTGTGAGCATGACGGCGGCAGATCCGAGCAGTGCAGGATTGTGCGCGGACACATTATAAAGTTGGGTCGAGAGGAACCGGCCCAGCCCGAGTGCTGCCGCCAGACCCAAAACGAGACCTATAAGCACCGGGGTCATCCCTTGCGTGACGACGAGCCGCAGCACGTCCTTCGTCTGCGCGCCCAGCGCCATGCGCACGCCGATTTCACCGGTGCGTTGCTCGACCGTGTAGGCAACAGCCCCGTAAATTCCGACCAGCGCCAGCAACAACGCGATGCCGGCAAACGCGCCGAGCAGCGTCATCGTTATTCGCTGCTGGCCTAACGACTGCGCCACGATTTCTTCCATCGTGGTGGGCCGAATAATCGGCAGGCCCGGATCGATCTTGTTCAGGGCATTGCGAACGATGCCTGCCGTCGCTTCCGTCTGCATGGCGCTGCGGGCGGCGAGCTGAAAAAATGGGACGTTGCGCTGCGCCCATGGCCGATAGAACTCGACGTCGTTTTCTTTCGCCAATCTGACCGACCGCATGTCGCCGACGATTCCGATCACCTCGACGGCGAGACCGGTGCCGTTATCGGTTCCAAAAAGAATCTGGCGCCCAATCGGACCTTCACCGGGAAAGAGCCGGCGCGCGGACGATTTGCTGATGACCACAACGGGCGGACTATCGACACCATCGCGTTCGGTGAAATCGCGGCCGGCCAGAAATGGAATGCCCATCGTTTTGAAAAAGCCGGGCGAGACGCTGTGATTTAGTCCAAGCGGACGCTGATTCACGGGCGGCGGGTTCTGATCAGGCCGGGCGTACGGCGTCGAAGCGTTGCCAACCAGTGGAATGATGTCGGTAACCGCGACCGTTTCGATTCCTGGGGCGTTTTGTAATTCCGATAAGAGGCGATCGGCAAATCGCGCACGCGCCGCCGCGTCCGGATAACGCGTTTCTGGCATACCGACGCCGCCAACCCACAGATGATCGGCACGAAAACCAGATTCCTGATGGCTGAGCCGCACGAAGCTCGAAATCAGCAGCGCCGCCGCCGCGAGCAGCACAACAGAAAGGCCGACTTGTGCGGCGACGAGTCCGCGCCGGAACCGTTGTTGACCGCGACTGCCAGTCATGGCACAACCGCCGTCTTTTAATCCATCAACCAAGTCTGCACGCGAACTTTGCCACGCCGGATAAAGTCCCATGGCGAGACCAGTCAGGAGCGACAGCGCCAGGGTGAAGAAAAGGATCGGCGTGTGGATTTGAACGCCGGCCGCATCGACCGGCAGATTATCGCCCGCGAGCCGTGGTAGCAGGGAGACGCTCCAAACCGCGAGGAGCAACCCGACGATTCCAGCAAGGATGCTAACCAGCGTGCTCTCGAGAACAAACAGCCTTACGATCCCGCCCCGCGAAGCGCCGAGCGCCATGCGGAGAGAAATTTCGCGGCGACGGCTCGTAAACCTAACGAGTAGTAAATTCGCGATATTACTGCACGCGATCAGCAAAACGGAACAAACGGCGGCGAGGAGCGTAAGAAAAGCGGGTCGCAAATTTCCCGTCGCATCTTCCTGCGCGGAGAGGATTGTCGGCGTCCAGGTATTGTCGGCAGTTTCTGGATGCTGCGTTTTGTAACTCTGCTGCAGCGATTGAAGAGCGGCGCCTGCCTGCTCGATTGATACGCCCGGTTTCAATCGCCCGATGCACCGCATAAAACTCACGCCGCGCATCAGCCGTTCGCGCGGGAGGCCTCCCAGCTGGAATGGCTTCGCAGTGAAAACTTCCGTATCGCGACCGAACCACACGACCGGCATATTCGGAAGCACGCCCACGATCGTTGTCGCGACGCCGTTCAACGTAATGCTGCGGCCGAGAACCAGCGGATCCGAGTTGAGGCGATTGCGCCAGAAGTTTTCGGTGACTAGTGCGACGTCGGCAGCCATTTCTTCTTGCGGCAAAAAGAGCCGGCCGCGAATCGGCTTTACGCCTAACAAGTCAAAATAATTCGCGGTCACGTTGTCGCCGCCCAATTGAATCGGATCACCCGCGCCGGTCATGATGAAGCCGGTCCCGGCATCCGCCGCGAGCGCGGTAAAAACAGTCTGACCGTCGCGATAATGCCAGAACCGCGGCACCGACATCGGCAGCTGTTCCAGGTTCCGCTCCTTCGCTTCCGCCTGCAGGCTGACGATGCGGTTCGGTTCGGCGAACGGCAGCCCGTGCAAAAACAAATCGTGGACCAAGCTGAAGATCGCGGTGTTGATGCCGATGCCGATGGCGAGTGTCACCACGGCGAGAATGGTGAAGCCAGGTGATTTCCAAAGTTGGCGGAAGGCGAAGCGTAGGTCAGTCATCACATTTTCGATTTTGGATTTTCGATTCTTGATTGAAGCCCATTTTATTCAGCGCGGAGCGTCACGATCGGATCGACGCGGGAGGCGCGGCGCGCTGGGATCCAGCAGGCGAGAATTGCGGCCAGGGCGAGGAAAAGGCTGACCACGGCATAGATCGCCGGATCGATCGCCTTCACTTCGAAGAGAAAACTTCCGAGCACGCGTGAGCAGGCGAGAGCGCCCGCGAACCCGATCACTAATCCGACGGCGAGCAGCCGCACGCCCTGACCCAAAATAAGCGAATGAATGTGCGATCGCGTGGCTCCGAGAGCCAGACGCACGCCGATTTCCCGCAGGCGCCGCAGCGCGCTAAACGCCAGGACTCCATATAACCCGACCATGGAAAGCGTGAGCGCCAGTCCCGCAAAGATGATCAGGAGAAAACTCATGAATCTGGAATGCGCCCAGGTCTCCTGCACGCGCGAGAACATGCTGCGCACTTCGTAAACCGGCTGTGCGGGATCGATCGCGGCGACGGTTTCGCGGATGGTTCGTTCAAGCGATCCGGCCGGAACGTTCGTGCGAACCAGCAAGGTGTAATTGGTCCGTTCCACTTGCCTCTGAGGGAAGTAGACGACCGGAAGCGTATCGATGTCGTCGAACGCGCGCGCTTTCATTCGCCCCACTACACCGACAATTTCCCACATCTGGTTCTTGCCAGTATCACCCGGATCCATTCGGAGTCGCTTACCGATCGGATTTTCTTCGGGGAAAATCTTGTCCGCGAGGAGCTGATCGATCACGGTCACGGGCGGAGATGTGGAGGTATCGCGTTCGTTGAAGACGCGCCCTCGCATGAGCGAAGCGCGCATGGTCGAAAAATAAGTTGCCGTCACTATTTCGGTGTCGGCGGAAAGTTGCTGGTCAGGCGTCGGCTCGGGCTCGCCTTCCCTCAGATATCCGGTCTGCCAGCGGGAGCTCAGAGGCGGACTGGAGTTGAGCGCCGCATCAGTGACTCCAGGCAGCGCGCGAACTTTCTCGAGAATCTTCTCTGAAAAATCGGCGATTTTATCGTGCGTCGTATACACCCGGAAAGGCAGATCAAGATTCGCCGTCACCAATCCACGCGGCTCGAATCCAAGAGAAAGCGATTGAGCTCGCGCAAAACTTTTCAGAACCAGCGCCGCCGAAATTAGGAGCACGAGGGTCAGCGCGATCTCGCCAACGACCAGCCCATTCCGCGTCCGGCGCGCGGCTAGCGAGTCAGAACTTCCATGCGCTCCTGATTTCAGCGCGAGCTGAATATCGGCGTTCGCAGAGAGCCGCGCGGGCCAGAGGCCAAAGAGAAAATTTGTGAGCAACGCGAGGCCAAGCGTAAACGCGAGAACCCAGCCATCGAGCGTGACCTCCTGCAGCCGCGGCACGCCCGCGGGACTGAGCGCGACGATGGCGTCGCGTCCCCAAAACGCGATCAGGAATCCGAGAAGGCCACCGAGCAGCGCGATGAGCATGCTCTCAATCAGCAGTTGGCGAACGATCTGGCCGCGATCCGCGCCCAGGGCCGCGCGCACCGCGAATTCCCGGGCCCGCCCGGCGCCACGCACGGCGAGAAGGTTCGCGAGATTGGCGCAGGCAATGAGCAGGACCAAGGCAACCGCGCCGAGCAACAGCCCTAGATTTTTCTTGTACGGGCCCACCTGGTTTTCGAGAAGCGATGTGACGTTGACGCTGATGCCAGCGTTGTCGGAGTAGTACCTTTTCTCGAGACCGGCGGCGATTCCCTTCATTTGTTTCCGCGCCTGCTCGACGCTCACGTCCGGTTTCAGTTTGCCCCAGGCGTAAAGGCTTGGATGCATTCCCCGGGTCCACCCCGGGACGCGGCGCATGAGCGGCAGCCACACATCGACACCGCTCGGCGATGTCATCTGCGGCGGCATCACTCCGAGGACGGTGTAAAGCTGATTATGCAGGTTGATCTCACGGCCGAGCACGGCGGGATCGCGGTTAAACGCGCGCTGCCAAAGCCCATCGCTGATTACAGCCAGCCGATTCCCGCCCATCCTATCTTCCTCCTCGGAAAACGCGCGGCCAATCTGCGGATTGAGCCCGATGACTTTGAAGAACGGGGCCGTAACCACGAAGCCGGAAACCCGCTCGGGTCCGTGACCTTCGACTCCGCTGAGATTGAACGATTCACGTCGCCCGACTGCCAGCGACTCGAAAACGGTGCTCTCAGTTTTCCAATCGAGAAAATTCTGCCACGAGATCGAAATCTCCGGCTGCGACGGGGTCGATTCGCTCAGAGTGACGATGCGGTCCGCCTCCGGATACGGAAGCGGACGGAGCAGCACGGCATTGATCACGCTGAAGATCGCGGTGTTCGCGCCGATCCCGAGCGCGAGCGTGATTACGGCGATGAGCGTGAATCCGGGCGATTTCCGGAGCTGCCGGAGCGCGAAACGCAGATCGTTCATATGATCGGCGAATTATCGCGCGGCGACTTCGGGCGAAGCCGGCTTGATCGTAATGCTGCCGGCGCCGGAACGGAGAAAGAGCGACTTGCCGCCGCCGTTGATCTTTCCCTTCATCTGCTCGCGGTCCGTGCGAATGCCGACGAAAGGCAGCTCGCTCGTCACTCGTCCGGAACTCGCTTCCGCTTCGACATCCAGCCCGGCATCGGGAGGAACCGTCACTTCGATACTGCCGGCGGAAGTTTCCAGATTCACATCACCGGGCACGGGCGAGCGCAAACGAGCGGTAATCGATCCGCCGGAGCTTCGTCCCGTTATTTTTCCATTGATGTTTTCGAAGGTGAGCCGGCCTCCGCTGGTCTCCACCTTGGTATCGCCGCCGAAATTCCGCACCACGATCGATCCACCCGACGTGCGCGCTTCGAGCGAACCGCTGCCGTCGATTGACTCGATTCTGCCGCCACTCGTATCGACCTTCATCGCGCCTTCGCAGCCGTTGAGCTCGATGCTCCCGCCGCTGGTCGTCGCGCCGGTCGGACCACGCAAATTGGTGAATTTCAATCTGCCGCCACTCGTGTCCGCGCTCATCGTGCCGGTCAGCTCGGAACCGATGATCGATCCGCCCGCCGTCCGCAGCTCGGAGTTGAAATTCCGCGGCACGCGCACGGTGTAACGCGCGTCCATGTTGCAGTGTCCGGACCAATTCATGTTGCGGTCCTTTTGCGAGCGTCGCGCTCGGATCGTCACCGTATTTCCGTCCTTGCTCACAATCACCGGGGCCGCGGTCAGATATTCCTTCTCCTGCGCTTCGTTGTTTGAATCGATCTTGCGATGCGCTTCGACGACGACCTTGTCATCCGCGCCGGCCGAGATGTCGATCGTGCCGAAGTCGACATCGACGATGATCTTGCCGCCGGGCGCAGCGTCGAGCTGTTGATTAACATTGTCTTCCGATAACGCGGAAGCCGTAGCCGCCGCGACGACGAGAAGGAGAAGGGTGCGAATGATCATGGTTTCGGGATCTGGGTTGCGTGAAAATTTGGAGCGAAATGGCATTTCATTTTCACTGAATGATAGAGCTAACACGGCAACCCTTTGCACGGGTCATGCCATGGACTCAGACGTTTCCTTTCGCGTTGGCACGGAACGCTTTACGCGGATGACCTGGATCAGATCGGGAAACAATTGTCCCGTCGTCGGGATTTTGCCGTCCCATTTTCGAAACCGGTTTCGCCCCACGATTATACCCTTGAGACAACCCTCACATCTGCGAGCGTTCTCACTGGCGAGAAATGGTGAGTTACCCCCTATTTGGACAAGGAATTGTGCGGGCAACCCGTCCCCTGAAAGGCTTAGGGTAACGGCATGTGGAAAATCCTCATCGCCGTGGTCGCTTATTGCGTCCTCAATTTATTCGTCCCTAAACTATGGGAAACATTCATGACCAGGGCGCCAGAAATGGTCGTGAATGCCGTCACATTCGTGGCTGCCTTGGCGTGCGTAGGATTCATTATCTGCGCCGACCCGGTATATGAACGTCTTAAGAATCCAACCGCCAATCCCATCGCTTCAACTTTGATCGTCATTGCGTTATCGGGTGCGATTGGCGGGGCGGCATGGTGGCAATTCATGATTCCGAATCGGCTCGCGGCGCCACCAATTTCATTAACTGGAATCGTGTTGAGGCCGCCTTATGAGGTAGGCAAACCTATTCGATTTGTAATCAAACTGAATAACACGGCTCCAGGACTGAAAGTGCGAGGAAGGGTAACAACGGTTGTCGGACTTATTAGAGACCGTTCAGTTTTTGCCTCCCAGCGAGAAGAAAGAGAACGGCAACATTGGGCGACGTATGAACAAAGCGCAAATTCAGGAAGCCTGATAAAGCTTAGTTGCACCGTGGGTGCACTGGAAGTGCGAATAGACGGCCCCGCTCTTACGGAAATCGCGGTTGAGCATCTCAACGGCCCCGATGGATTTGTCTACGTTATGGGGCAGTTAGACTACGGCTCAGGCGCGCTAGATTTTTGCGGGCATGTAGAATCCAGCGACCCCACGGCAGTTATCCTTTGCGTCGATCATAATGGCCCCGTTCGTAGACCAGCTTTCAAATGAAAAGACTCACACAGCCTTTGTTAGCTCCGCGCATGGCAACTTCTCAGCCTTTGCCAACTTCAAGAGCGTGTCGCGGAACAAAATCTGTTGTGCCGATTGTTAGGCCGATGCTCAAGCTCATCCAATAGGCGTCCAGATGCGCTCTTTTCATCCGTGGTAGGGCGAGACTCTGTCGAGCCGAAACGTAGCTGCGGAAACGGCGGCTCGACAGAGTCTCGCCCTACCAAACCATCCAGACAAAAAATCCGCGCCATCCGCGTAATCCGCGGTTACCAAACCTCGATGCAACGCGATGACCTGCGGATTAACCGCTCAGACTTCCAGCCGGTAGCCGAGGGTATACACGGTGAGCAGATGCCGCGGCTCGCCTGGAACATCTTCGATCTTTTGCCGAAGCTTCACGATTAATTGATCGAGTGTGCGGGTGGTGCCGTAGTACTCGACGCCCCAGACTTCGTTCAGGAGCGCATCGCGCGAAACGGCATTGCCGCGTTCGCGAAATAGCACCGCCAGCACTTTCATCTCGCGGGGTGTGAGTTCGATCGCATCCCGGCCCCGCTTTCCGCGCAAGGGCGATTTCCAAAATCACCCACGGCGGTTTGGAAACCGCCGCTCCTTGTTCTTATGCTAAGCTGACCGCCGATGGCCGAGACGATGATCCGCCGATTGACCGCGCGCGACACGCGGCTGAGCAACTTTCGGTACTACGATCTGCTCGTGCACGTCTTCGTGGTCATTCTCCTGATCTCGAATCTGGTCGGGCAAAAAATCTGTTTCATTCCGCTCTTTAGTTTTCACGGCGAGCTTGTGACGGCGAAAATATCGGGCGCCCAATTGCTCTTCCCGATCACCTACATTTTCGGCGATATTTTCACGGAAGTTTACGGATACGGCGCATCGCGCCGCGCGATCTGGCTGGGATTTTTCGCGTGCGCGATTCTTTCGTTAATGGGACTTTTCGTGGTCTGGATTCCGCCGGCGCCGGGCTGGCCAAACCAGGCGGCTTTTGAAGCGGTTTTCTACACCGTGCCGCGCTTCATCGCGGCGAGTCTGGTCGCGTTCTGGCTGGGCGAATTCACGAACTCCTACACACTCGCCAAGATGAAGCTCTGGACCGACGGCAAATGGCTCTGGACGCGGACTGTCGGCTCGACTGTAGCCGGGCAATTGGTCGATACGACTGTGCTGATCCTGATCGCTTTCGGCGGGCGGGAATCGTGGATGACGATGTTAAATCTGATCATCTCCGGATACGTCGGCAAAGTGCTCTACGAAGCCCTGGCCACGCCGCTAACGTATCTCGTCGTGAACAAATTGAAGCGCGCGGAAGGCGTGGATGTTTACGATCGGGACACAAATTTCAATCCCTTCGCGCGCAATCGCGACGAGTCGTGATGCGAGCGTGGCTGCATGAGGTGGATCGCGCGCTCCGTCGCGCGATGTTTTGATTTTCCCGGCTTCGCCGGCATTCTTTGGCATCGAGCGGCGGAGCGCTCGATCCACCATGCAAATTGTCCCCGCTAAACCACACGATGCCGATGTATTGACTGAGATCGCTTACGCGGCCAAGCGCCATTGGGGCTATCCGGAACGATGGATCGAAAGCTGGCGCGATACGCTGACAATTCGCGCGGAGTTCATCGCCGCAAATGTGACCTATTGCGCAATGGAGGATGCTCGCACCGTCGGGTTTTATCTTTTGACCAACGGGAGCGGCGGGCTGCATCTCGACCACCTTTGGATCACGCCACGCGCAATGGGTCGCGGGATCGGGCGCGCCTTGTTCGAACACGCACTCGAGCAAGCAAGAAGGCTCGGCCACCGAACACTGAAAATTGAATCCGATCCGAACGCGGAAGGTTTTTACGCGCGCATGGGAGCGCGACGCGTTGGTGTAACCGTAACCAATATTGAGGACCAACGGCGCGAGCTGCCTCTGTTGCGGTACGATCTTGCGTGAATTGCTTTCCGTAACACTCTAATTGTGAGGGTTCGTTGGGCTCCGCCTCGACATGGACAGCAAAATCTTTCTGCGCAAATACCGCGTCTCCGCCGAGGAAGTTGAAGCGGTGGGAGAGCCCAGCGACAGCCCCCGGACTTATGAGGGGGAAGAGATTGATTCGGGGAGAACAGTGGTGGTGGAAGTGGTTCCCGCCGGGTCTCTGAAAATGGCAGCACGCGAAAAACTCGAAGCCGAAGCGATGGCGGCAAAGAAGCTGAATCATGTCAACATCCCCGCGTTGTATGATTTCGGCGTTGAGGACGATCACCTTGTTTACATAACCGAAGATTTCGATGGGACTCTTGCCGAAGAATGGGTCAAAACGCACGGGCCAATGCCGGTGGGTCCTGTCTTGCGCATTGCGTCGCAAGTCGTGAGCGCGCTGGGCGCCGCGGCGTTCCATCGGATCGTTCACCGCGCCATTAATCCGAGTAATTTAGTGCTGGTTCCCGGCCAGACGGCGGAAGGCGAATGGCCCCTGGTGAAAATGCTGCAGTTCGTGGGCGTAGTGCCGAAGTTTTCAGGGACCGATATCTCCGCGGTCGCTCTCGACAAGTCTTTGCCGTACGCGAGTCCGGAACAGCTCCAATATGGCGCAGTCGATTTCCGCTCGGAGATTTATTCGCTCGGGTGCACGATGTGGTTCCTCTTGACCGGCACGCCGCCGCCGATGGCCATGCAACTGGCGAAGACAGGGCTGGCTGTAGACAAGATGAACGCCATGCCGAAAAGGGTTGGGCGTTTGCTTGCCCAAATGTTGTCGGTAACCCCGGAAGCGCGACCGCGCGATCCGCTCGCGTTCTACCGGCAGCTCCAGGATTGCCTGACCGAAGTGGAACGGCGAGAGACAACGGTCCGCACGTCAGGAGTTCCGGTGTCGCGAACCGGCGCGATCGGTCTGCCGAGGAACCGGCGTTTCCCACTAAAAGCGCTCGCGCGCGCAGCGCTGTTTCTGGCGATGGCCGCACTCGCGGCTTTGGTCTTGCGGGAATACCTTCGGCACCGCCGGGTTGTCCACGCGGACGAACCGATCGGAGTACCCATTGGGGTCACTGACGCCTTCGCATCCGCGCCGCCCGCTCCAACGGCCGCGCCCGCCGAGAGCCCAGCACCTGTAGAGTCGGGACCACAACAACAACCCGCGGAGTCGGCGGTCAAAGTTACTCTGCTCAGTTTCACCCCGATGGCCGGCACACCCGGCGGACAAGATTTCAAAATCGCTACACTGACATTCAAGATTGAAACTAGTGCGCCCGTGACTGTCACAGAGGCCAGCTTTTACGTCGATTCCGGCGCCTTCGATGATGATCCAGTGCACAACGCGCCTATCACCCTTCTTATTCATACAGGCATTTTCTTGGGACCGCCTGACACCAAGGTGGACCCGGCGCATCCGATGCAGCGCACCGTCTGGCTGAAGTCGCAAGAGAATCTCTTTCCGCACTGGTTCCTTGCGTATAATCAAACCGAGAACGCCACATTTCGCTGGATGATTGGTGGACAGCCGGTGGGCGGCTCGGTTGTAAAGCCGCTTCACAAGGCGTGGCCGAGCCCGAGTTCAAATCACGAGGTGCGCCGCGCGGAGCCGGCTGAGCCGGAGGTCAGGCGGGCTGAACCAGCTCCTCCTGAAGAAAGCCCCACTGATGTTCCACCCAAAACGACCGCGTCCCCCAATCAAATAAATTCCGCGGCACAAACGGAGCGAAGCCGCGACGCCAAACGTGAGATGGCCGAGACAAGGTCTCGCAAAGCAACACGAACAGATTCGGAACCCACAATTTTACTCAAGGTCCCGCGCGATGGAGATTGAGCGGATCGCCAAATTAAGCGGCGGATGGCTGCAGCGCGGCGTCCCTACCAGAGACGGAAGTTGGCTGGGAGCATCGCTCGACCGGAACCGAGAGGCGTGTCGTTGATGGCGATCTTCCCGGGCGGCGGAACAATAGCCGGCTGGCCTCGATCTTTGAGTGCATCGTTCAGCACCGGAAGATCCTTTGCGAGCAATTGCTGAAACTCTTTCGTCACGTCGTCCAGTTCTCGTCGAAGAGCCGCAATGTTGGCGATTTGGTAGTCACCCGGCTTGCCCTCATAGCTGAGGATCGCGCCATAAAGTTGGTCGGTGTGCTCGCGCAGACGTTCTTCACCCGTGATCGCACCACCCTCAGTGGTAGCGACAATCTGCTTCCGCACCGCATCCACCTTCCCGTCGAAGTCTACGATCGTTTTGCGGAGCGCATCACCTTCCGGCAACGCTCCTCCGCTCTTCGCCAGACTGGCGCGGAGAACGAGAATGCGATCCATGACTGCGCTCTCGTCGCCAAATAAGGCGTGCACTTTCATCGCCGCGTCGAACTGCGCCTTGCGGTCGGCTTCGGTGAACTTGACCCGGCGATCGAGGCCGACCGTGAGCTTCGTCTCGGTAGCTTTTCCGGCCTTCGTCATGCGCACTGTGTAAACGCCCGGCAGCAAACGCGGGCCGCGTATTCCGGCGCCTGCGATCTGCGCCGCTGGCGGGACGCGCGGCGGCTTTTCGCGCATGCTCCAGATGACGCGATTCAACCCGGGGCGCTTGCTCGCAGGCACCTCATCCACCACCCGGCCCGACGTGTCCAACACTTCGATCTTAAGCTTGCCGAAGAGATGGCGGGAGCGCTGGTAGTAAGTGATCACGGCGGCCTCTGGCGGATTGTCGCCGACAAACGTGGCGGCGCCACCCGGCCACCCGCCATTCGCCTCAATGCGTTGCTGAACAGGTCGCGCGGAAACGAAGCTTGCTTCCTGCTTAAGCAAATCAGAGGTGAGCGCGCGCAACGGCGTGATGTCGTCGACGATCCAGATGCCGCGACCGTGCGTCGCGAGAACGAGATCATTCTCGCGCGGCTGGATAGCAAGATCGCGCACGGCGACCGCCGGAAAGCGACCGCCTTTGAATTGCGCCCAGGCTTTGCCGCCATCAATGGAGACAAACAGGCCGAATTCAGTGCCGAGGAATAACAGATTCGGCTGAACAAGATCTTCCTTGATGACGTGCGCATAGCCGCGCACGCCTTTGACATCCTGCGCTGTGACGAGCGGAGTCCAGGTCTTTCCGTAATCGGTGGTGCGGAAAACGTAGGGCGCGTGATCGCCGAACGTGTGACGATCGAAGGCGGCGTAAGCTGTGCCCGCGTCGAAGTTGCCGGCTTGCACCCAGCTGACCCAGGAATCCTTGGGCAAGCCCGGAACGTTGCCGACAACGTTGCTCCATGTCTTGGCTCCGTCGCGCGTGATCTGCACGTTGCCGTCATCGGTGCCGACCCAGATGACCGACTTATCTTTCGGCGACTCGCTGATCGAGTAGATCGTGGTGTGCATTTCCGCCGCCGAGTTGTCGACGGTGACGCCACCCGATTGTTCCTGTTTCTGCTTCTCGGGGTCGTTCGTGCTCAGATCCGGCGAGATGCGATCCCACGTCTGCCCGTGGTCGCGCGAGCGGAAAAGGAATTGCGCGCCGATATAGATGGTGCCTTTCTCGTTCGGAGATAAGGCGATCGGCGTGTTCCAGTTCCACCGCAGTTTTTCCTTGTAATTTGGCTTGGGCTGAATGTCGCGGCCCTGGTGTGTGCGGCGATTCACCCGTCCGATGTTGCCACCCTGTGCCTCGGCGTACAGGTAATCGGGATCCGCGGGATCGGAGAACATCCAAAAGCCGTCGCCGCCAAACATATTCTCCCACTGCGCGTTGGTGATGCCGCCCGGGTATTGTGACTGGCCGACCCAGGAACTGTTGTCCTGCAAACCGCCGTAAACCTGGAAGGGATCGTTGTCGTCGACGCTGACGTGGTAGAATTGCGAGACCGGAAGGTTATCGCCTTTCCACCATTTACTGCCGCCGTTGTACGAATACCACATGCCGCCGTCGTCCCCGGCCGCAACGGTCTGCGGGTTGGTCGGATCGATCCAGACATCGTGGAGGTCGCCGTGCGCGCCTTGGAAACCGCCGACTACGGTGAAGCTCTTGCCCGCGTCTTCGCTCAGGATCAACGGGCCGTCGGTCTTGAAGAGGCGATCCGGGTTTTTCGGATCAACAATCAGGTTCGCGAAGTAGAACGGACGCCAGACCATCCAATTGCTCTTGTCGCGCTTGTCCCACGTTGCGCCGCCGTCATCGGAGACAAAGAGCGCGCTGTCGGTGGATTCGACAAAGGCATAAACACGTTTTGCATTCGAGGACGCAATCGCGACCGCGATGCGACCGTAAGGCTTCTTCGGAAAACCCTTGCTGTTCTCGGGAGTAATTTCTCTCCAGGTCGCGCCACCGTCGGCCGTGCGAAACAAGCCGCTGCCAGAAGGCGCGTCGGGACCCTCGCCGCCGGAGCGGAATGTCCAGCCTGTGCGACGAAAATCCCACATAGCCGCGAACATCTTGTTCGGATCAGCAGGATCGAGCGCGATCGCAGAGGTGCCGGTGGAAAGGTTTGCGCCTTTCAATACGATGTTCCAAGTCTTGCCGCCATCCGTGGTCTTATAGAGACCGCGATCCGGCGAATCGCTCCAGAGCGCTCCCGGCACAGCCGCAAAGACAGTGTCACTGCTTGTGGGGCTCACGGCGATTTTTGCGACACGTTCCGAGTTAGGCAGACCGACATAGGTCCAGGTCTCGCCGCCGTCCCCGGATTTGTAGATTCCGTTGCCAACCGAAACGCTGTTACGCGTCCACGATTCGCCCGTCCCGACCCAGACATTCTTCGAGTTCCTGGGATCGAGGGCGACGGCGCCGATCGATTGCACCGGCTGCTCGTCGAAGACCGGCTTGTAACGAGTCCCGCCGTCCTCGGATTTCCAAACGCCGCCGCTGGCCGCACCGACGAAAAGTGTGATTTTCCCGGACGGTTCCCTGGCGGCGGCAATGGCGGAGATGCGGCCGCTCATCGTCGCGGAGCCGATGTTGCGGGCGCCAAGACCGGAAATGGTTGAAGAGTTATAGGGCGCCTGCTCGGCGCCGATTGCCGCACCGGCGAAGCAGAGTGCGGCGAAAAGAATGAAATTCAGGAAACGCATAAGAGCTATTTTGAAGCGGTAGTGGGAAATTTGAATTCAGCGTCCTCGACCGGGACGTTGGCCTCGGCTTTTTCGAGAATGATTTTTTGTTTGTCGGTCGCTCCCTTGGGACCGGCTTCGATCGAGAAGGGGAAAAATACGCCGGCGACTTTTTCGTAATCTCCGAGATCGGTTTCAACTTCCACCTGCGCTCCTTGCTCGATCCGTTGAGTGAGGATCCGAATCTCCAGGAAGTGGTCGGGATCGAGATAGACGTAGCTCACGTCGCCGTTCTTGCGGATGACCTTGAGCTTATGCGCAAGAGTACCGTCCACATCTTCGGGGCCAAGATACTCCACGGTACTCCCTTTGGCCTTCCAATCGACGAGCGGTCCATCGATTTCGGCGTCCTCTACGAGCGACTTCGCATCGTCCACTGACATTTTTTCGGGGTCCTTGCGGCCGCCAAACGGTGAGATCTTCCAGCCTTGAGCCCCATCGTACGCCTGCACCAGCGTCATGCCTTGGAGAGTCGCTTCCGCCCGGACCTGGCCCGGCCGTTTCTTAGTCTGCGTGTAGGCAAACTCAATCTGGCCTTGGTTCACGAGCATCTTGCCCTTGAGCTGCAACGACTGCACGGCGCGCAGAGCATCGACGCCTCCCTTGGCTTCGATATTCTTGGCCACCAAAGCATCAACTGTGAGTTGCTTCAGTTCCTGGGCATTTAGGACGGGCGCAATCAGCGACGCCGACACGAGAAGGATTGCAAAACGTAGTTCCATAGGTCTCGATCCAAAAAATGAACGGCGATTGATTTGCCGTCGAACACGACACCATTGCAGATGCGAAGGCCGTGGACAATCCACGTTCTTCCAAAAGCGAAAGCTTGAATCTTCAAAGTCGGCGCAGTAGTTCTCGCGTTGCATGAACGGCCAACCACCACCCTTGTCCTCACCGCCGCCGCCAGCGCCAGTCCCGCCGCCACAAGTTCCGCTGCCACATCAAGGCATGGGCTGTTTCGCCAAAGGATGTCTCACGGTCTTGATCGTGGGGTTCATCCTGATCGCGGGCATCATTGGCGGCACCTGGTATCTTTACGTTAAGACCGTCGACAATCTGACTTCTCCCGCGCCGGCTGACGTCCAGATCGAACCGCCGAGCGAGAGCCAATTTCAAACCGCGGAAAATTCCATGGCGCGCCTGAGAGAGGCGATCGCCAACAACAAAGAGACAACCGTCGAATTCACCGCCGCTGATCTGAACGCCTTGTTCGCCCGCGATCTGGATTTTAAGGAATGGCGGGGCCGGACCCGGATCGAGATAGCCGACTCGACCATGACGGTCGCCCTGAGCGCGTCGTTGAATTCCATTCCGTTACCCAGAATAAAAAAGCGCTGGTTCAATGGCACAGCGCGTTTCAGTGTTACCTACGAATCCGGGACATTCAGCTTCGATATCAAATCCGCCGAAGCTGGTGGCCACCAGGTTCCAGGCGTCTTCCTTTCCAGCAGCTCCATTTCGTCCTTTAACGAAAGCATGAACCGGAGCTTTCGGGATGAGCTGAGAACGAACGATCGGGGTTCAGAGTTCTGGAACCACGTGAAAACCATGTCGCTCGAAGGCGACAAGCTGGTGGTGACGACGCAGGCCGAATAAACTTGGAGGGCGGTCGCTGCAAGAACTGTATGGCGCGGTCGCTGACCCCGCCAGAGCCTTGCGATGTGTAGAATGCAAGAAACGCCGATCCCGGCGGGTTAGCGACCCCGCCCTACGGAAGAGGGCGCCGCTTCATTGATTTCCAGGAAAACGCTTGCCGCGATTTCGAACGACCGCAGACGCGCGGCGTGATCGAAAATCTGCGCGGTGGCGATGACTTCATCGGCGCCCGTTTCGTCGAGCAATTCTTCCAACCGGCGCCGGACTGTCTCGGGTGAACCGACGGCGGAGCATCGGGTCCGGTGCTCGACAGCGGCCCGCTCCGCGGGACTCCAGCGGCCATCCATGCTCTCGACCGGCGGTGGAAGTTTTCCCGGATGACCGCGAATCAGATTGAGGAACATCAACTGCGCGGAGGTGAAAAGCCGGCGCGCTTCCGCGTCTGTTTCCGCCGCGAATACACCGACGCAAATCATGACGTGTGGCCTAACGAGTACATCCGACGGTGTAAATTCTCGCCGGTAAAGCTCGAGTGCGACCTGAAGGTAATCGGGTGCGAAATGCGACGCGAACGCGAAAGGTAATCCGAGCTCCGCGGCAAGACGGGCGCTGAAATCGCTCGAACCGAGAAGGTAGAGCGGGACGTTCAAGCCGGCCCCTGGCACGGCCCGCACCGCCTGGCCGGGCGCGGCCGGACGGAAGTACGATTGCAATTCCAGCACGTCCTGCGGAAAGGTGTCGCCGCTGCTGCCGAGATAACGGCGGAGTGCGCGAGCCGTGAGTTGATCGCTGCCTGGCGCCCGGCCAAGACCGAGATCGATGCGGCCTGGATAGAGTGACTCGAGCGTGCCGAATTGTTCGGCGATGACGAGCGGCGCGTGGTTCGGAAGCATTATCCCGCCGGCGCCGACGCGGATGCTCTTTGTCTTGCCGGCGACGTGTCCGATGACGACCGAAGTGGCCGCGCTGGCGATGCCCGGCAGGTTGTGATGTTCCGCGAGCCAGTAGCGATGATAGCCCCACTCCTCCGCATGCTGCGCGAGATCGACCGTATTTCGGAAGGCGAGCGCGGCATCGCCGCTCTCAATGAGCGGCGAAAGGTCGAGAACGGAAGGAAGAATCATGAACTACTGTAGAAGGAATCGGGGCGAACCGGTGAATTAGTTCCGTCCGCCATGGACGAATCGCTCGATTCAGAGGCACTCGGTCCAAGCCAAACGTCCGTCTGCCCAACGCGAATTCCCATTATGTTTTCCACCAAAGCCTATGCCGCCAGCGCGGCGAACTCACCACTCGCGCCATTTTCCTTCGACCGCCGCGAGCCGACGCCGAATGACGTGCAGATCGATATTCTGTTTTGCGGTGTCTGCCACTCTGATTTGCACACGGTGCGCGGCGAGTGGGGTGGCACGATTTACCCCTGCGTCCCGGGTCACGAGATCGTCGGACGCATCGTGAAAGTCGGAAGCGACGTGAAGAAATTTCGCGAGGGCGATCTGGTTGGCGTGGGCTGCATGGTTGATTCCTGCCGCACTTGCGAAAACTGCCGGGCGAACCTCGAGCAGTTCTGCGATAGCGGCGTTGTCTTCACATACAACAGCAAAGACAAGCAGACCGGCGGCATGACTTACGGCGGCTATTCGAAAAGCATCGTGGTCGATCAGCATTTCGTCCTGCGAATCCCCGACAAGCTGGATCCCGCCGCGGCGGCCCCGCTCTTGTGCGCAGGTATCACGACCTACTCGCCGCTTCGCCACTGGAAGGTCGGCAGAGGACAGAAGGCCGGCGTCGTCGGACTCGGTGGTCTCGGTCATATGGCTGTGAAATTCGCGAACGCGTTCGGCGCGCAGGTGGTGCTCTTTACGACTTCGCCCGACAAGACAGCGGACGCCAAGAGGATGGGCGCGCACGAAGTCGTGGTGTCGAAAAGCGAGGAGGAGATGAAGAAGCATGCAGAGAGCTTCGACGTCATCCTCGATACGGTTTCCGCGCGGCACGACCTGAATGCGTATCTCGCGCTCTTGAAACGCGACGGGACGCTGACGCTGGTCGGCGCTCCACCGGAACCGATGCCGCTGGAAGCGTTCAGCTTGATCCATCGCCGTCGTCAGCTTGCCGGATCACTCATCGGCGGAATCGAGGAAACGCAGGAGATGCTGGATTTCTGCGCCGAGCACGGAATCACCTGCGACATCGAGATGATTTTGATTGACCAGATCAATGAAGCGTATGAGCGGATGCTGAAGAGCGACGTGAAATATCGCTTCGTGATCGACATGGCTTCGCTGAAATAATCATAGACACGCGGGTGCCCGTTAGGCCGCGCACCTTGCAATTGATTTCAGAGAAATGCGCAACAAGGGAATTGAAAAACGTTTCCTTGCCACCGAAACGGCTTTTTGCGAATCAGCGCGCGTGAAACGCATCGTTTCCGGCATTGCCCTCTCGGGCGCGGTGACCGCACTCTGCGGGCCGTTTGTCTTTTTCCATGTCGGCCACTTTGACGACGTAGGCGATGAGGTTGCCATCCGGCGAAATGTTTGGTTCACCGACGTCGCGGAGCGTTGCCCAATCTTCGGGCTTTAAGGTTCGTGGTCCGCTCGGTGCGGACTGCTGAATCGTTGTGGAAGATTTTGGGGTCGGAGTGGGCTCGGCCTGAAGCAAGGCGCCGACGAGAACGGAAAAAGCGGCGCACAGCGTGCGCGGGCATGAAGCTGATGTGTATTTCATGAATTAATCATTCTCTTGGAGCGACGCTCTCTATAGCGTCCGGCTAATGGGACGGGACGGAGCCCGTCCCTCCAGGCAAGGACCCAAAGCCAGGAATTTTCGAGGCCGGCGGCGCGCGATTCGAAACCGGCTCAGTCCTCCGCAGACTCCCGGACCGCTGTCTCTGCCGCTTGAAAGCCAATCCTGGAATGGGTGCCGTCACAGAACGGCTTGGTGGTGGATGCGCCGCAGCGACAAAGCGCGATCCTTTCTTTGACGGGATAGAGTTTTCCGTCAGCGTCTTTCAATTCTACCGGGCCGTTCACGATCAGGGGCCCGTTTCTAACGACTTCAATGGTGACTTCAGGCATGCGGTTTTCTGCTCAAATGAGTATGTAAAAACGACTATTTCTTAAACTCGATATTCAAGACGTGAATATCGGTTTTCCCGGTGTTCGCCGCCGCGTGGATTTCACCCTTGATCCAGCGGCATTCGCCCGCCTTCATGGTCACGTCTCTTGTTTTGCCATCAGCCCCCGTAAACTTCGCCTTCGCGGGGCCCATGGCATAGATGAGGTAGTCGGGGTGTGAATGCATGGGCGACTTCTCGCCGGGCTTAATCGTTATTTCGAGCACGCGCACACGATCGTTGTTGAAGATCGCCTTGTACTGTTTCGGCGCGACCTTCACGGGATCCTGGGCCGAAGCCCGACCGGCCAGACAGAACGTAATCGCTACGACACTGAGGATTGAGAGAAATGCTTTCATGCCGTGGAGTGTGCGGCGCGGCGGCGGCACTGACAAGTCTGTTCGAGCCGCGGTGATTAGCGGCGACGCCGGCCGAAGGAATACCCGCGGTGGGTCCGGCCACCGCCGATGGAGCGCTTGCCGCCCTCGCTTGATTCCGGTTCGAAAAGCGCGGTGTAAAGATACGGGAAGCCTTCCAATTTCAGGCGCGGAATTTTCTGGCCCATGAAGCGTTCGATCGCGTGCAGTGAAGCCAGTTCCTCGCCATTCATTAGCGTGAACGCGTCGCCGACATTCTGCGCACGGCCAGTGCGGCCAATGCGATGCACGTAATCTTCGGGATGCTCCGGCACGTCGTAGTTGATGACGTGGCTCACACCGGCGATGTCGATCCCGCGCGCGGCAATGTCGGTCGCCACCATAATTTCGTATTTGCCGCTTTTGAAACCCTCGAGCGCTTCCACCCGCTCGCGCTGGGTCCGGTTCGAATGCATAACGGCGACGGAATGGCGCCCTGCTTTCAGCTTCACCGCAATCTTGTCCGCGCCGTGTTTCGTGCGGCTGAAAATTAAGGCGCTGTCGAAATTTGTGCGCTCGAGCAGCGCCATGAGCAGATCGAATTTTTGCTCCGCCGCCACGGGATAAACGGCATGCGTGACTGTCTCGGCTGCCGAACGGCGGACGCCGATCTCGACCAATTCCGGCTCGCGCAGGACCCAGGCGGCAAGCCGCTCGATCTCCGGCGGCAACGTCGCGGAAAAAAGCAGCGTTTGCCGGTCGGTGGAGATTTGTTCGACGATCCGGCGCACATCCGGCAGAAAACCCATATCGAGCATTCGGTCGACTTCATCGAGCACGAGGATGTTCACCTGCCGCAAATTCAGAGAGCCTTGCTCGAGCAAATCGAGCAGGCGGCCGGGAGTAGCCGTGACGATGTCCATTCCGCGCGCGGCTTCTTCTCGTTGCTTGCCGTAGCCAACTCCGCCGTGCACGACCGAGACGCGCAGGTTGGTAAAGCGACCGTAATCGCGAAACGCGGTTTCGACCTGGGCGGCAAGCTCACGCGTCGGCTCGAGCACGAGACAACGGAAATTCCCATGCTTGGCAAGAAGCGTCAGAATGGGCAGGGCGAAGGCGGCCGTCTTGCCGGTGCCGGTCTGCGCGGTGCCGATCAAATCTTTGCCGGCGAGAACAATCGGGAAGGCGCGGAGCTGGATCGGAGTCGGCTCCGTGAAACCCATTGCCTGCGTGCCGCGCACGACCTCCAGCGAGAGGCCAAAATCTTTGAATGACACGAACTGAATCTACGCCTCTTGCAGCATCGCACAACGGTCACAACGTCTCACAAAGGAATTGCTAATCGGGCTCTGTAATGTGCGAGGATTAGGAATGTCGTTGTCGCTCCGCATCTTCGTCCTGGCCGACACGCACAATCATCTGGCGGCGAACATCGGAGCGCTCGCGGAAGGAGCGGATGAAATCTGGCACCTCGGCGATGTGTGCGCTTCGAGCATTCTGGAGACACTGGAGCGAATCGGCCCGCCGGTGACGGTGGTTCGCGGAAATTGCGATAGCAATTTCGAATGGCCGCTGATCGTTGATGTGAAACGAAACGGGCTCCGCTTTCGACTCGTCCACATTCCACCCGACCGGGCGCCGGAGAATGTCGATGTGCTCCTGCACGGACACACGCATGTGCCGCGGAACGAACGGCACGAAGGCGTGCTCTTTTTGAATCCCGGCTGCGTGACGCGGCCAAATCGCGGCGCGCCGGCCAGCGCCGCAAATCTGGAAATTGCGCCGGACGGAAAACTCAGCTGGCGGACCATCAAACTGCGCTGAAGCCTATCCTTCGCGCAACGCGATCATTGGATCGAGCGCGCTGGCGCGCCGCGCGGGAAGCCAGCAGGCCAGCACCGCTACCAGCGCCAGCAGAAGTGCGACTCCTGTGATGGTCGGCAGGTCTGTGGTCTCGACGCCATAAAGTAATCCGGCCAGAAGTCGCGTCGCCAAGAATGCGACGATCAATCCAACGATGACTCCAATCGCGATCAGTTTTACTCCCTGACCGACAATCAGACGGAGAACATCGCGGCGTTGCGCGCCGAGCGCGAGCCGGATGCCGATCTCCTGTGTGCGTTGCGTGACCGAGTAACTCATGACGCCATAAATTCCGGCGGCGGAGAGCACGAGTGCGACGGCCGAGAATAAGCCGACGAGCATCGCGTTCAGGCGCGGCTGCGCGACTGACGAAGCAAGATATTGCTCCATCGTCTTTGGATTGTAGACTGGCACATCTTTGTCGAACTCCCCGACTGCACTTCGCAACGCCGGGAGCAGGGTCATCGGATCGTTCTCCGTCCTTGCGATCACGCTCAGGCCGCCGATCGCGAACTGTGGGTGCGGCACATAAACTTCCGGCTTGGCTGCGGAACGAAGCCCGAGAAATTTCATGTCCGCCACGACGCCAACAATCTCGCGGACCGGCGCTGGATTCGGATCGACGGAACCCGCCGGCGTAATGCGCTTACCGATCACGTCCTGTCCTGGAAAAAACTCGCGGGCAAAACTTTCCGTCACGATTGCTACAGCCGCCGAATTCGTGTCATCCCGCGGGATAAAATCGCGCCCTTTCAGAAGCGGGATGCGCATCGTGCGAAAATAATCGAGTGCGACGACACAGAAATGAGTTTGAGGCCTTTGGCCTTCAGGTACCGGTCGTTCTTCGATTTGGAAATCCAGCGTGATCTCGCTTCCGCTCAACGGCATCGGCCAGACGCCGCTGGCGGAGCGTACGCCCGGCAAAGTCGAAACGCGCGCCAGCAATTTCTGGTAAAACGCGGCTGCTTGAATCGGTTTCGGATACGCCGCATCGGGCAAAAGCAGTTTGGCCGTAAGGATATTGTGCGGGTCAAAGCCAGGCTTCACTTGCTGCAAACGGAGGAAACTTTGGACCAGAAGACCCCCGGCGGTGAGCAGGACCAGGGCGAGCACTATTTCCACCACGACGAGCGCGCTGCGCAGACTCAAGCTGCGCGCGCCTTCCGTCGAGCCGCGTCCGGCATCGTTGAGTGACGCGGACAAATTCGGTTGTGAGGCGCGCCAGGCCGGCATGATCCCGGCGAGACAACCGATCAGAATCGAGACGGCAATCGTGAACCCAAGGACGCGACCGTCGGGAGCAAGTTGGTTGATCCGGGGAAAGTTTGCTGGCAGGAGGGAGGCGAGCGATTCGACGCCCCAGATCGCGAGTAACATGCCCGCAATTCCCCCGAGCGTTGCAAGCAAAACGCTTTCCGTAAGGAGTTGTCGAACAATGCGTCCGCGCCCGGCGCCCAGGGCGGCGCGGATGCTGATTTCTCTTTCGCGTTTCATCGATCGGGCGATGAGCAGGTTCGCGACGTTGACGCAGGCGACGAGCAACACGCACACCGCGGCGCCGAACAATATGAGCAATGCGGGCTGAACGTTGCCGACGATGTCATTCAGCAGCGGCGTCGCCGCCACACCCGAATGTGCGTTGGAATCCGGATGCGCTTTGGTCAACGCGGCGGAAATCGTATCGAGGTTCGCCTGCGCTTGTTCGATTGAAACGCCGGGTTTCAAACGCGCGACCGCCTGGAGGAAATGATTTCCGCGTTGCGCCGTGACTGGTTGGCCGCCCTCGGTGTTACGCTCGATTGCGATCGTGGTCCAGATTTCGACCGGTTCGTTTTGCACCGGAAATTGGAACGCGGGTGGCATCACGCCGACGATCTCGTAGTCGTGTGCGTCGAGCGTGACGGTGCGGCCGAGCACGCTCGGATCACCCCCGAAGCGGCTCTGCCAGATTGCATGGCTCAAAAGAGCGACACGATTTCCCGGCTCATCTTCCTTCGTCAGGAATATTCGCCCCAGTGCGGGCTGCGCGCGGAGAAGCGGAAAAAGATCGGCGGACACCACTGCGCCCTGCACGTGCACAGCTTCCCGGCCGTTCGTGAAGGTAAAATTATTCGACTCATAAACGGCCATCTTCTCGAAGACCTGGTTTTGGGCGCGCCAGTCTTCGAAATCAGGGTATGAAACCGAGAATCGGTTCTCGTGGCTCTTCGCGTTGAGACGGGTGTCCATCCCGCTGATGGCGACGAGTCGATCGGCCTGATTGAAGGCGAGCGGGCGGAGCAGCACGGCATTGACGACGCTGAAGATCGCGGTGTTTGCCCCTATCCCGAGCGCGAGGATCAGCACGGTGATGGCAGTAAAGCCAGGGCTCTTCGCCAACATCCGCGCGCCGTAGCGCAGATCCTGGAGAAACGTATTCATAAAAAGCCGACTCGAAGGCTAGCGCTCGGTTGTTTTCATTCGGCGCGTCGAGCGACCATCGGATCGGCGCGGCCTCGCTTGATTTCCGATTCTAGCCATGTGCAGCGCTGTTGACCTGAGTTGCGGAAGCCGTTCGCGGCATTGCGTCGAGCGGGAGATTTACAGGCTGTTGAGCGAACTGCCAGATCGCCGCGGCGGCACTCAGGATGAAAAGGCCGTACGCGATTGTCTCAAGCAGACCGCGTTCTTTTTCTTCCGACCGCACGAGCAAGGCGTAGGTCGATTCGTGGATTTCGTTGTTTGTTTGACTTGTATTCATAAAGATTTGTTGGTTGTGGTCTCTCCTTATGCAATGCCCGTGCCATGATTGAAAATAGTGTTATAACCTAATCGTATTTAAGTATTTATAAATGTATGCCAACGTTGAGCCATCCTTATTCCATTCCGGCCACGGGATCCGACCGTTCCGATTTTGGGACGCCAAGACACACGTTAAGGGCGCGACTTCCAATCACTGCAGGGCGGGGTCGCTGACCCCGCCGCGGAGTGCGACGAAAAAGAGGAAGGCGAGGTCAGCGACGCCGCCCTACAGAAAAAGAAACGCTGCTACTCGAGGACTTCGGTCTCGGCCGCCGCTGAGCCTTTCTTCGGCTTGCGCTCGGCCTTTTTCTCAGTGTCCGCCGTCGGAGCCTTCGCTGCCTTGCTCTTCTTGCCTTTTTCTTCCGGAGCTGGTTCGTCCACCACTTGCGGCGCATCAACCCACTCAATGAACGCGACCGGAGCCGAATCGCTCTTGCGAGCGCCGAGCTTTACGATCCGCGTGTACCCGCCGTTCCGGGCCGCGGAACGTGGCGCAATGTCCTCGAACAATTTCTTAACGGCGCCCTTCTGACGAAGCACAGCGAGCGCTGTGCGTCGCGCATGCAATGAGCCTTTCTTGCCGAGCGTCACCATCTTTTCCGCGAGCGGACGAACTGCTTTGGCTTTCGCGAGCGTCGTCTTGATGCGCTGATGCTCGATCAAACTGCACACCTGATTCGCGAGCAGCGCTTTCCGATGTGCGGCCGTTAGCCCCAGTTTTAGAGTCTTCTTTTGATGTCTCATGGGTTCATCCTCGGCGCTGCGAAATGCCTAACGAGTGATTACTTCTTTTCTTCTACGGCTGAGCCATTGACTCCCGCACCGTCTGTCGCAACCGGCGTATCGACCAGGCCCGGATCGAATTTCATGCCGAGACCCAACTGAAGCTGCTGCAGCTTGTCTTTGATTTCGTTGAGCGATTTCTTGCCGAAGTTGCGATACTTGAGCATCTCCGCCTCGGTTTTTTGGGCGAGCTGTCCGACGGTTGTGATGTTCGCGTTGTTCAGGCAATTTGCCGCGCGCACACTGAGCTCGATCTCGTTCACGCTCATATTGAGAAGCTTCTTCAGCTTCATGTTTTCCTCGCTCACGCCGGCTGGCGTTTCGTCGAACTCGATCACGTCCTCATTGAAGTTCACGAAGACATCGAGGTGATGGCGCAAGATCGCGGAAGCTTGGAGCAGGGCATCGTCCGGAGTCAGGCGGCCATC
The DNA here is from genome assembly GCA_036385955.1 of Chthoniobacterales bacterium. Lineage (GTDB taxonomy): Bacteria > Verrucomicrobiota > Verrucomicrobiia > Chthoniobacterales > UBA10450 > AV80. Next base: position 28,957 of record DASVJK010000129.1, read on the forward strand.
CGTCCAGACTTCGAGGATGAGCTTGTCATAATCGGTGCGCTGACCCACGCGCGTGTTTTCCACGGCGTATTTCACGCGCGTGACCGGCGAGAAAATGGAATCTATCGGTATGAGGCCGATCGGCTGATCGGCGCGCTTGTTTTCATCGCCCGTGGCAAACCCGCGTCCGACGCGCACTTCCAGTTCGGCATCGAACTTATGCTTCTTGTCCATCGTGCAGATGAGCTGATCCGGATTCAGCACCTCGTAGCCTTGGACGAGTTGGATGTCGTCCGCGGTAACTTCGCCTTCCTTGTTGACCGTGAGAGAAAGCTTCCGTGGTTCATGTTCCGCCGCCTTGAATTTGATGCGCTTCAAGTTGAGCACGATGTCGGTCACGTCCTCGACGACACCGGGCAAAGTGGCGAACTCGTGTTGCGCGCCGGTGACTTTCACCGCCGTAATAGCGGCGCCTTCCAACGAGGAGAGCAGCACGCGGCGCAGTGAATTTCCAACCGTGTGACCGTAGCCCGCTTCAAAGGGCTCGGCGACGAATCTGGCGTAGGTTTCCGTGGCGCCGCTCTCGTCTTTCACGAGAGTCTTCGGCATTTCAAAACGACCGTAATGAACTGGCATAAGCTAATGTCGAATGTCGAGGTTCGAAGGTCGAATGGGCTGCATTCGCGCTTCGTCGTTCGTAATTCGTCCTTCAAAAAACGCCGGGTTACCCCTGACGAGTGCGGCCTCACGTCCAGCGACGGAAACCCAGGGACCAACGGCGCAACTTCAAAAACTCGTTGCGGGACGTGGAATCAACACTACCAAGCAGGCTTTGCAAGTGGGGATTTGTGGCAGGATCGGCCCCCGTCACTAGCCTTCGATGATCTCGTCCGGGAGTTCGTTTTGCGGCGCAGCTCGTTTTGGGAAGTGGCTGGCCAGAAGCTTGCCTGTCTCCTGGATCGCTTCCACTAACCCATCGGTGAAATTCTCGTTTTGAAAGTGGACGCGCATTCTTTCGACGAGCTGCTGCCAGAATTGGTCCCCGCATTTCTGATGGACGCCTTCATCTCCAATCACCGCAAACTTGCGCGCCCGCGGGGCCACAAAAATCAGGACCCCGTTTCGCTCCTTCGTCGCTTGCATGCCCAGCTTCTGGAACTTCTTCCGGGCCGCGATAGCAGGATCTCCCTCCAATTTTCCCCGCTGAACGTACACGCGAATTTGTCCGGAAGTTTTCGCTTCGCCCTCTTTGATCGCGCCGACGATGCGATCGTGATCGAGTCGGCTGAGGAAGTCCCTGGTTCGCATTTGCGTTACCAGCTCGATCCAGCACCGCCACCACCGAAGCTTCCGCCTCCGCCGCTAAAGCCGCTGAATCCACCGCCCGAGGAACTACTCGACCAGCTTCCGCCGCCGCTGGACCAACCACCGATAAATGGTCCGCCCATGCCGGAATACCCGTAGCCTCCGTGTCGACGCCTGCGGATCGCGAACAAAAAGATGACAACGCAAATAATGAAAATCAGCAGTCCATGACCGCTGCCGGACGCGCTCTTTTCTTCCAACTGCGTCTTCCCAGTGCCGGTATATTCCCCACGGATTGCTTTGCACATAAGGTCGATCCCGATCGCCAATCCGCCTTCGTAATCATTCTTCTTAAAGTGAGGCTTGATGTGCCGCTCGGTAATGTCGAAAGCGGTCGCGTCTGGCAGGGTGCCTTCCAGGCCGTATCCGACCTGGATGTACATCTTCCGATCTTCGATGAAGACGAAAAGGACCGCGCCGTTCTTGCGGTCTTTCTTACCGACGCCCCACGCTTGCGCGATGCGCTGGGTGTAATCCTCGATTGAGGAGTCGGTCTCCATCTTTCGGAAGACGGCGACGAGAACCTGGTTCGATGTTTCGCGCTCGAATTGGGCGAGCTGCTCATTGAAACGGAGCGCCGCCTCTTTGGAGACGACGCCCGCGTAATCATTGAAATAGCCGGCTGGTTTCGGCGGAATAGTCTCAGCGGCGCGCAGGTTCGTAACGGCGAACGCCATCAGGGCCGACACCAGCAACGCGAACGTTTTCACAGGTAGGAACGCCTTTCCGAGCGTCCGGTTTTGCCTCAGGGCGTTCCGGCTGGTGCGGGCGGCGGCGGCGCTTTATTGAAATCGAACTTCACCTCGGGCGCCTTGTCAGCGTTCGGTTGCGCATTGAAGAAAGGTCGCTGCTGGAATCCAAACATCTTGTTCAACATATTCGTCGGAAACTTCTCAAGCGCCGTGTTGTACTCCTGGACCGCTGTGTTGAAATTATTCCGCTCGACCGAAATGCGATTCTCGGTGCCTTCGAGTTGTGCCTGCAGGTTTTGGAAAGCTTCCGTCGCCCGGAGTTGCGGATAATTTTCGCTCACGACGAGAAGTCGCGACAACGCAGTGCTCAGTTGCCCCTGCGCTTGCTGGAATTTTTCCAGTTGAGCCGCATCCGTCGGCGCCTTGCTCGGGTCAAGCTTCACCTGGCCGACGCTTGCTCGGGCGCTGGTGACTTCCGTCAGCGTCGACTTCTCAAAATTCGCTGCGCCGGCCACGGTACTGACAAGATTCGGAATCAAATCAGCCCGGCGCTGATAGACCGATTGTACGTCGGCCCACTTCTTGTTCACGTTCTGCTCCAGCGTCACCAGCCGATTGTAACTCCCGCAACCGGTGAGGCCGGGAAGCAGGACCAGGAGCAACGCTTTTCCACATCCGCGCACGAATTTATTCATAGAATCAGGATCGCGCACAGCGGCGCGAGAGAAGCGTCGTCAAAGTAAACGCTAAGTCAATCTTGTGCGGGCGCTGGTTCCACGGGAGGAGCATCGCTCGGAGCGGGCGCCTCTTTGCGCGGCGCGGTTGGCAAGTGGCGGGTCCGCAGTTCCTCCGCGTTCGGGAGTTCGTTGAGATCCCGCAAACCAAAATGCTCGAGAAAGAACTGCGTCGTTTCATAAAGGAGCGGACGGCCAGGAACCTCCGCGCGGCCGGCGATTTTGACGAGCCCTCGCTCCATCAAGCTTTGCAAGACGCCGTCCACGGCGACACCGCGAACTGCTTCGACATCAGCGCGCGTGATTGGCTGCCGGTACGCGACGATCGCCAGAGTTTCCAATGAAGGAGGAGTAAGCCGTGCCGGTTTCGCGGCGGGAAATAGTTGACGAACCCACGGAGCATAAGCTGGGTCGCTCACCAGCTGCCAGCCCTCTGCTTTTTCCACGAGTTGAAATGCGCGACTCTGCTCGATGTATTCGATCTTCAGCTGTTCCAGCGCGGCAGCCACTTGCGCTTCGGTCGTGCGCGAAAACTCGTTAGGTATGAGCTCGTCCGCGTCGCCGGCGCCCTTGATTGCGCTCACCAGCTCGCGCGATGAGAGCGGTTTCTGCGCGCTGAATAAAAGCGCCTCAATGACTTGCGTTGGACTCATGAAGAAGAATGTGAATCAGGAAAGCGGGAAGTCAGGAAGAAGAACAAATATACGGCGTCTGCCTTTGCTCCTCCTTCTCTTTTCTATTTTCCTGCTTTCCTAATTCACTCCAATTGCGCTTTGAATTGCCTCCGCAATCCGATTCGCCTGCCGATCGATTTGCTCCAGTTCGCGGCCTTCGATCAAAAGCCGGATTTTCGGCTCCGTCCCCGAGTATCGCAGGAGCACACGGCCTTTGCCCGAAAGCTCTTTCTCCGCGTCTCCCACCAGCCTCATTACCGCCGGTAATTCTTCGAACGGACGTTTCTCTTTCACCTTCAAATTTCGTTGTGCCTGCGGGTATTTCGTCAGGCAACGCTTCAATTCGCTGAGCGGCTTCCCGGTCGTTTTCATGATGCGCAGGATTTGCAACGCACTGATGATTCCATCGCCGGTTGTCGTAAAATCGCGGAAAATCATATGACCGCTTTGCTCCCCGCCCAGGTTCAAATTTCGCTCCACCATTTCCTCGATTACGTAGCGGTCGCCCACTTTCGCGCGCACAACTTTTCCGCCGAGTGGGGCGAGTGCTTCGTCGAGTCCGAAATTGCTCATGACCGTGGCGACGAGCGTTTTCTGCTGTAGATGGCCCGATTTCAGTAAATCGACCGCCGCGATCGCGAGAATCTCGTCGCCATCCACGAGCTCCCCATTTTCATCGCAGAGCAGGACGCGATCCGCATCGCCGTCATGCGTGATGCCGATTTGCGCGCCGCTTTCCTTTACGACGCGCTGAATCTCAGAAGGAAAGGTGCTGCCGCATTGCGCGTTGATGTTCTCTCCGTTTGGTTCGTTGTGCGCGACCGTCAAAGCGGCGCCGAGTTCGCGTAGAATGCACGGCGTCGATTTGTAGGCAGCGCCGTTCGCGACATCGACCGCGATGTGCATTTTCTCGAGCGACATTTTCCTCGGGAAGCTGGCTTTCGCGAACTCGACATAACGTCCCAGCGCATCGTCGATTCTTCGCGCGCGTCCGATTTTTCCCGCGGTCGGGCGAATGGAATCGATCTCACCCGTAAAGACAAGCTGCTCGATCTGCTGCTCGATCTGGTCGTCGAGTTTGTAGCCATCGTGCCGGAAAAATTTGATCCCGTTGTCTTCATACGAGTTGTGCGACGCGGAAAGCACGATGCCCGCATCCGCTCGCAGTGAGCGCGTGATATAAGCCACGCCCGGCGTCGGCAGCGGCCCGATCAGGAGCACATCCACGCCGAGTGAGGTGATGCCAGCGACGAGCGCGTTCTCGAGCATGTAACCAGAGAGTCGCGTGTCTTTGCCGAGCACGATTTTCGGCCGAGCGCCGCTCGGGTGTTCGCGTGGGTTGAGCTGCGTGAAAACATGCGCGGCTGCGCGACCGAGCTTCAGCGCCGTCTCCGCCGTGACCGGCTCCACGTTTGCGACGCCCCGCACGCCGTCCGTTCCAAAAATTTTCTTTTCTTGCGTCACGTCGGTTATTGAAAGGCCGCCAGTGCCATCCGTAAACGGTAAATTGCTGTAGCGGCGGTCTGTGACCGCCGAAGGCCACGTTTCATCTGGCGCGCTCGGCGCTCATAGAGCGCCGCTACAAAGGTCGCTCCCCGATTTTCTTCGCCGGTACGCCTCCCCAAATTTCATAAGGCGGAATTGAATGTCTGACCACTGCGCCGGCCGCAACGATTGCTCCCCGTCCAATCGTCACGCCCTTCAAGAGCACGACGTTCGCGCCGATCCAGACGTCATTCTCGAGCGTCACCGGCGCTTCCGGCCCATCGCTTTGGGTCCCCATCGGCACGTCGCGCCGCGCCGATTGGTGATCGTGGTCAATGAAGTAGCAGCCCGATGCGATCAAACAATGCGCGCCGATCGTGATGCCGCGTTTGAAATTAAATTCGCAGCCTGCGCCGACAAAAACGTGATCGCCGATCACTAATCTCGGTCCCGGCGCCCAAATGCCATCATATTTGAAATAGGCGCCGTGTTCCACCGTGCAATGCGCGCCTAACGAGACCTGATGCGGCCAGGTTATGTAAAGTTTTGGCAGCAAGGTGCCGGCGCCGACGCGCATGCCGAGCAGCCTCCACCATAAAGTCCGAATAATTGCCACAGCCCGGCAGGTCCACGATCGGACCCGGAACACCGCGCGGGCGAAAACGGAGTTACTCATTGGTTTTCACTTGGTCCTTCGACCTTCTCCGCGTCCATTTCGTTGATCTTGCGGTGCAAAGTTCGGCGGCTGATTCCCAGCTTCTTCGCCGCGGCGGTGACGTTTCCATTCGTCGTCGCGAGCGCCTGCATGATAAGCCGCTTCTCGGTTTCGTGAAGATCAAGCGCGCTCGATTTTTCGCCAAACGCTTTGGTCGGTGTGATGCCGCCGGGCAACGATGCGCCGGTCGCGTGGCGCACATTCACGGGCAGGTCGCGCAAAGTAATTTTCGGCCCGTGCGCCATGACCACGCCGTGCTCGATCGCCGTGCGCAGTTCACGGACATTTCCTGGCCAGTTGTAAGTGAGGAGTGCGTTCATCGCATCGGCGGTCAGGTCGAGGAGCGCCTTCTCGTTTGCCTTGCAAAAATGCCGGAGAAATCCCCGCACCAGCATCGGAATATCCTCCTTCCGCTCGCGCAACGGCGGCATGGTGATGTGGACAACGTTGAGACGGAAATACAAGTCGTCCCGGAATTTTCCTTCGGCGACCAGCTTCTCGAGATTTTTGTTCGTCGCTGCGATCAGTCGCACGTCGGCGCGCAGAGTCTGGTTGCCACCCACGCGCTCGAAAGCCCGCTCTTCGCTGATCACGCGCAGGAGTTTCACCTGTGTGCTGGCGTCGATCTCCCCGATTTCGTCCAGGAAAATCGTGCCACCGTTCGCCTGCTCGAACCGTCCAATCCGGCGATCGTGCGCGCCGGTAAACGCCCCACGCTCGTGGCCGAACAATTCGCTCTCGAGCAATTGCGGCGAGAGCGCCGCGCAGTGCACCGTGACGAATTTTGCCTTGTTTCGGCGGCTTAGATTGTGAATCGCATGCGCGGCCAGCTCCTTGCCGGTGCCGCTTTCGCCCTCGATCAGGACATTTGCGGAGGAGGGCGCGACCTGCCGGATCATGTCGAGCACCTCGCGCAGCGCCGGCGATTCTCCAATGATATTCTCGAGTCCATAACGCTCGTCCACCTGCTGTCGCAACGTCCGATTCTCCTGCTCCATCCGGCGGCTGGCCAGGGCTCGCGCAATGAGGATTTCGACTTTGTCGAGGTTGAGCGGCTTCGTCACGAAATCGTAGGCGCCGCGTTTCATCGCGTCCACCGCGGTGTCGACCGAACCGTAAGCCGTCATCATGATGCAAATCGGCGGATGCGGAAGTTTCAGCGCTCGCTCGATGAGGGCCATGCCGTCGTCCCCTCGGAGACGCAGATCGGTAATGAGCAGATCAATCTGCTCGCGCTCGAGCACATCCATCGCGCCGCGAATATCCTCCGCGACATAAGTATCGTATTCATCCTCGAGCAAACGCCGCAGCCCATCGCGCGTGTGCTTTTCGTCATCAACAATTAGGATCGTGGGCTGAAGGGAGTCCATTGAGCGAGCGGGCGAGTTAGCGATCGGGCGATTTGATTGTCTTCCAATCGCTCACTCACTCAATCGCTAAATCGCTCAATGTTTTTCGCCGCACCATTGATCGACCCAACCGTTGACGGTCTTCCACCAAAGCCGCGAGTTCTGCGGCTTCAACACCCAATGACCTTCGTCCGGAAAGTATAACATTTTCGACGGCACCTTGAGCCTTTGGAGCGTCGTGAAGAGCTGAAGGCCTTCGGAAACATCCAGCCGGAAGTCGAGCTGGCCATGCACTACAAGCGTCGGCGTTTTGAATTTGTCGGCAAACAAGTGCGGCGACCATTTCCGGTAAAGTTCGCGGCTCTTCCACGGCGGACCTTTGAATTCCCACTCGCTAAACCAGAGCTCTTCTGTCGTCCCGTAAGCCGACTCGGTGTTAAAGACGCCGTCGTGCGATACGATGCACTTGAACCGGTCGGTGTGACCGAGAACCCAGTTCGCCATGTAGCCGCCGTAGCTCGCGCCGAGCGCGGCCTCACGTGTTTTATCGATGAACGGATACGCCTTCTCGACGTAATCCAGCCCCTTCATCAAATCGACGTAGGGTTTGCCGCCCCAATCGCCGCTGATCGAGTCGGTAAATTTCTGGCCGTAACCGGTCGAGCCGTGGAAGTTTATCATGACCACCACGTAGCCGTTGGCCGCGAACAACTCCGCATTCCAACGATACGTCCACGAATTCCCCCACGCGCCTTGTGGTCCGCCGTGAATCAAAAACTTCAGCGGATATTTTTTGCTCGCATCGAATCCGGGCGGCTTGACAAGAAATCCCTGCACGTCCGCATTCTCCGCGCCTTTGAATGTGAATGGCTCGATCGGCTGCATGTCGACACTCGCGAGAAGCGCGTCATTCATGTGCGTAACCGCAATCGGCTCAACATCAATCTCTCTGACTGTTATTGGAGGAATTGTGCCCTCGGTCTCTCCCGTGTACACCCATGAGGACAAATTCAGCCGCGCGATTTCGCTCGGCTCCGCGATCGAGACACGGCTGAAGAAAAGCGACTTTCCGTTCTTCGAAAAGACGAGGTCGTCAGCGTGCAGTCTCGAGATTTCCTTTGGTTGTTTCGCGTCTAGCCGCAGGGACCAGATCGGCGATTCGCCATGGTCCTCGGCGGATAAAAAAATATCCTTTGAGTCGGGCGCCCATACGATGCTGCCGACGGAACGATCCCAGTCGGCCGTGGCGTTGCGCATTTGTCTGAGCTCTCGCTGATAAATGATGAGCGACTCCTTGTCCGCTTCGTAGCCGGCGCGTGCCATCGAGCGCCAGGCGATGTGTTTTCCATCCGGCGAATAAACGGGCGTATTATCGTTCCCCGGGCTCGTGGAAATCCTCTTCGGCGTGCCACCCGCCATCGGGATGAGGAAGATCTCGTTGTTTGTGCTCGTAGCTTCGACTTCATCGATGTTGCTCGTGTAGGCGAGTTCCTGGCCGTCCGGCGAAATCGCATACATGTCCTGACCGCCTAACGAGAACGGCGGCACGTTGTGGTCGCCCGGTGTGAGATCGCGCGCTGAGTTTGGCTGCGACGAATCGGCCTCTGCGCTGACGACAAAGAGGTGGCTGCGCTTGAAGTCGGTGTACGAAGTCCAATGCCGATAGAGCAGCTTCGTAAAAGTCTTCGCTTTCACTTTGCTTTTCTCGAGCTCGTCATCGCGCTGCTTGTTGGCCGCGTCGTCTTTCGCGTCCGGATAAACTGACGAAACGAAGACAATGTTCTTTCCATCGGGCGACCAGGTCGCGCCGTCGGCCCCGGTCGAGATGTTCGTCACCTGATGCGGTGTTCCGTCCAATCCTCCGCTCTCCGGAGTGAAGTTCGACATCCAGATTTGCGTCGGATCCGTTGCCTTCGACATCCAGATCAACCGTTTGCCGTCCGGCGAAAACCGGGGCCGCTCCTCGTGGTTCGGTGTTTGATTCAACCGGCGCGCTTCTCCACCCGCCGCCGGCACAATCCACAGATGCGACTTCTTCGTGTTTGCCTCGAGGTCCACATCCACAGCGGCGAAGGCGACCCACTTTCCATCGGGCGAGGGTACAGGTTCGCCCACTCGCTTGAGGGCCATCATGTCCTCGAAAGTGAACGGTCTCTTGGCGCCTGTCGCTGCGGGGTTTGGCGCTGGTTGCGCCCCCAGCGAGACGGCGAGAGCGAACGAAGCGATCAGAGTTTTCCAAGGCATTGCGTTATCTCCGTGTGAATGCGCAAACTCCCGCCGAACCCGCCCGCGCGCAACCGCCTCGGGATGACAGCTCACACCCTTTTCGCTCGTCGCCGCTGCTCGCACCTGCCAATCATCCGCCATGAAAACTTTGTTTCGACTCATCTTCATCCTCGTCGTGCTGGCGGGCGCCGCCTACCTTTATGCTCTTTCGATTCCCGCGCACCAGACGCACACGCGCACGACCACGCTGAAGCAAACGCCGGACGCCGTCTTCGCGCTGCTGACTGATCTGCCAAGTTTCCCGAAATGGAATCGCAACATGGTGAAGCTCGAGATGCTTCCACCGGTCGACGGCAAAGAAACGACGCGCCAGACTTTCAAAGGCAATATGCAAATGACGATCATCACCAGCGAAAGCACGCCTCCGAAGCATCTCGTCCGTTCGATGGGCGACATCGGCGGACCGTTCGAAGGATCCTGGACCTACGAAATTACGCCGACGGCCGACGGCTCACAGATTGTCCTGACCGAGCAAGCAACAATGAACAACGCGTTCTTTCGTCTCATGATGAAACTTTTCGGCCCGACCAAGTACCTGGACGAACACCTCGAGGACATGGCGAAGCACTTCGGCGAAACTGCGGTCATCCGCTAATGCGTTAAAGGACTGGATGCTATGAAAACGCGACTTCTCGTCCTCGTCTTCGCGAATGTCGTAGCGACTTCGCTTCACGCGACGTCCGACGGTAAGATCGCGCTCGTCAACGGCACGCTCATCAATCCTGGCACGGCCAAAGTGATGCCGAATGCGCTCGTCATCATCGAAGGCGATCACATCAGCGCCGTCGGTGATCAGGCCACAGCGATCTCGACGAAAGGCGCACGGATCATCGACTGCAAAGGCAAGTTCATTCTGCCCGGTTACATCGACACGCACGTCCACTTCTTCCAGTCGGGCGACATCTACACCCGTCCCGACGCTATCGACCTGACGGCAGTCCGACCCTACAAAGACGAGGTTGCCTGGATCAAACGCAACCTGCCCGACGCTCTCGGGCGGTACATTCGCTGCGGGATCACGTCCGTCGTCGATGTCGGCGGTCCGTTCTGGAATTTTGAGGTGCGCAGGATCGCGAACTTAACCGCGAAAGCGCCGCGCGTCGCCGTGGCCGGCCCGCTCATTTCCAGTGTCTCACGACCGCAGCTCGATCTCGGTGATCCGCCCATCGTCAAGATCGACACGCCCGAGCAAGGCCGTGAAATGGTGCGCAAGCTCGCTGCGCAGAAGCCCGACTACGTCAAGATCTGGTACATCGTCAACGCGGAGAACCCGGTCGAGAAATTCCGGCCCATCGTTCACGCTGTTATCGAAGAAAGTCATGCGCGCAAACTACGCGTGGCCGTGCACGCCACCGAGCTCGAGGCCGCGCGCACCGCAGTCGAAGAAGGCGCCGATCTCCTCGTTCACGGCGTTACCGACAAGCTTGTGGATGAATCGTTCGTGAAGCTGCTGAAACAAAGGAGCACAATTTTGTGCCCCACCCTTGTCGTTTTCGAGCGCTACGGCCGCACCTTCGCGGGAAAGCTGAATCTCACGCCGGAAGAAAAAGCGTGGGGCAACCCTGAAGTGGTTGCGTCGCTCGACGTCACAAAAATTCCTTCCGACAAAATGCCCGAGCGCATCAAGACCGCGCTCGCGAATCCCGATGCCGTCCTCGATCGCATCCAGAAAACCTATGATGTCGCGCTCAAGAACCTTAAGACGCTCGAGGACGCTGGGGTCACCATCGCGGCCGGCACCGACGCCGGGAACATCGGCACGATCCACGGCCCCGCGCTTTTCCGTGAGTTCCAGTTGATGAAAGAAGCCGGCCTGACTCCGATGCAGATTCTTCAGTGCGCGACCATCAACGCGGCCAGGACCTTCGGCGGCGAAGCTGGCCCGAAGATCGGCGCCATCGCGCCTGGCAATTTCGCCGACCTTGTGATCTTGAAATCGAACCCGGTCGATGACATCGCCCACGCCTCGGACATAGAAAGCGTGATGAAGAACGGCGTCCTCTTTCCCGCCGACGCATTCGCGCGGTAACAACCATGGATGACGACATTGGATCGACCTCACACAACGGGCACAACGCGCCACGAAGGCTGCTGTTTAGGTTGCAGTCAGAACACAGGGACTTTTCTTCTGTGATCCGTTGTGTCCGTCGCGGCCTTTGTGCGAGATCTCTGGCGATCGCCGCCATGCTGGCCCTGCTTCTTCTCGGCGTCCGAGCAGGTGACAAGAAGGTCGATGTTTCAAGAATCCACGGGCGCATCCAGTACGTGAAAAGCTTTCCCGACTACAAGGTGCAGGCCGTGAAAAGTTTTCCAGATCTCAGGGTCGAAATCGTGCAGAGTTTCCCGAGCTCCGCCGGCCAATGGCAGATCGTCGATTCCTTCCCCGATTACAAAATCGAGATGGTCGAGTCGTTCCCGGACTTCACCGCGGAATTTGTCACTAGCTTCCCCGGGCCCGCGAAGTAAATCAGTTTAGCCGGCTCCAAAAAGGCAAAGAACCAGCCATAAATCGCGCGAGCATCCGATCTCTTCGGGGTCGCAGCAGGATTTGCGGAGGGCGTGTCTACGCTGCATGGAGTTTTTATCTATGCTGACGGGCAAGTCGACTCTTACTTGGCCTCGCACGATGGGCACGACGTTTCATGAACGGAAGCCCTGAGGATGTAATAGAATAGTATAGGTATGCCTGCCGAGATCCGTTGTATCGCGTGAAACTAATAGTTCTTCTTTTCCTACTCGCCGCTCCCGCGCTGCTGTTCGCCGACGGCCTCGCCGATGTGCGCGCCACGCTGCAGAAACTGCAAAGCGACCAGCCGCTGCGTGCGCGCGTCGAGATAAAGACCCGCCGTTTGGGTGGAGAGAGCGACAAGCAGAAGCAGTCGGAGGCGATCAGCGCAGTGATCGTGGAGAGCAACCCCCAGGGACTCACACTGAGTTGGTCACCCGAGCAGATCAAGCAATCGCGCAAGGCGGCGTGGGCGCAGACCGCTAATCCCGACGCGCCGAAATCAGATCTCGCCACGCTCAAAGCGCTCGCGGGAGGCGAAGCGCTCAACCTGCTCGATGCCGCCGACCCGCTGCGCCGTGGATTGGAGAAAGCGGTGTTACAGGAAGACAAGCGCGACACTTACCAGGGAAAACCAGTGCGACTGCTGGTCATCAGAGTCGACCTGGGGCTGGATGAAGAAGAGCGCAAAGCGCTGAAAAGTTCCGAGGCGATCCTGAAGCTCTGGCTCGATGGTGACGGGGTGCCGCTGGCGATGGAGCGCGACATCCGGGCCAGGTTTAGCAAATTCCTCATCGGCTTTCGCGTACTCGAGCATGAAACCCGCGAGTTTCAGCGCGCCGGCGGGAGGCTGGTGGTGACACGCGCCAGCAAAGACAGTTCCGGCTCCGGCCTCGGTCACAGCGATGAAAGTCACACCACCACGACCGTGACATTGCTGACGGACTAGAACCTCGCACGACGGGCAGAACGTTTCACAAAGTTAGTTATTCTGCCGCCATTCGTTGTCTCCTTCGCGATATTTATGCGAGGCCTCCTGGTGAACAGAAACTCCCAGGCAATGGCTGGAGAGACGAACTCTGTCCTGTCCGTGATACGATTGGACGCCACATATTCTGCCCGGCTTAGTGCCGGGCGGGCATGACTTCACCCTTCGCGGCGGAAGGTTCTTTCCGCATTCAACCGAGGTTGCGCGGCTCAGGAAAATCTAATAGCCGCCCTATCGACTGTTTTGGTTCGGGATGTGCATCATGGGATCTGGCGAGAAGGGCGCGGGGCCGTGAGTGGCGTTATATTCTTCATCGGACATCAATGGCTGCTCGGCGCAACCACCAAGGAGAAGTGCGAATACCGAAACGAAAAGTACGAAAAGAATCTTCATTTGCGAGCCACATTATAGTCCGTTTTTCTCGTGAACCAAACTGTGTTTGAGACTTGGATGTGCGGAGTGATGAGTGACAACGAAGAATCGGGGCACCAAGGCCCTTGCCACATTCCAACGCATCCCATCTCCGTTGAGTGCAAGCGTCCGTTTTCATACGGGAAAGTGGAGACTCGAATAAAGGAGGGGCTCGATCAACTCACAGAAACCTATGAAAGCTGTCGCGAACCTCAGTCCGTGCGAGGAATTTTACCCGTTTCGATTTCCAAAATCGAAAGGAATCTTGGGAAGGAACGTGACTTCGAGTGGGACCACCCCTCCGAATCATCTTTGCTGCGATAACCTTCCACATTGGACAACCGCGGTTGAATTCGATTGATTGCTCTATGAAGAAATTCCCAAGGCTCACGGTGCTGTCTGGGTCAATTTCGTTGTGTTTGTCGCCCGCGGGAATGCACGCCGCCACCCTCGCGGGGCAGCAAGTGCAAGGTGGCAAAACGGTTGAGATTCGTTTCCCGGTCTCGAAGTACTTCCAGGACGTCGCGGCGCAGGGTGGCAATCCGCGCGTCGAGACCGGGCGGGCCGTTTTAACATTCCCGCCTGGCTTCGATCCGGCGCGTCGCTGGCCCATCCTCATTGTGACATCGACGACGGATTTCCATCGCACTAGTCCGATGGACGTGGAGTGGTATCGTCCATCGGCGGATGCCGAGGGCTGGATGATTCTCGCATCGGACGCAACGATCAAGCCGCGTCAGGATTCCACTCCGTGGCGCCTGGGCATGTTGGGAGCGGCGTTGGAAGCTGTGCGCAAAGAGTGGCCTCAGACTGCGAAGTGGCCGGTAGCTTTCGGGGGGTTCTCCGGCGGCTCGAAGCGGAGCTGTCTGCTGGGAGTGATGCTGGGCAAGACCGGATCGATCAATATTTGCGGTTTCTTTCTTGGCGGAATCAATGACGACCGACTGAGCCCCGCCTATAAGGCCTACCAGCCCGGCGCGGGTTTCCTCAACATCCCGATTTGGATAAGCGGCGGCATGGATGACCCGATCGCGACACCCTCGTTGGAAGGCGCCGTGCAAGTGTCGCTTCGACGCGCAGGATTCAAGCGGGTGCGCGTAGAACACTTCATGGGCAGTCACTGGCTGAAGAGGTCGGAGGTTCGGCTCGCGATGCGCTGGTTTCGGGAACTCGGAGGTTTTTGAAGAATTGACGAGTGCTTGAGCGGTCGCGGCACAAAGCCTCCCACAATGCCGGCATTCAAATCGGTTGCGGGCGCCCGGTTGCGGATGAAGTTTCAGAATCATGACAACTTCCTCGACGCAGTACGCGCATCTCAAAGCGCTTGTGGATGCGGATTGGATTGAGAAACATCGGAACGACGAGGACGTTCGCATCATTGAGTCGAACGAAGACATCCTGCTCTACGATACGGGTCACATTCCCGGTGCGGTGCATATCGATTGGCGGACGGATCTTCAGGACCAGGTGATCCGCGATTATATCGCGCCCGATAAGTTTGCGGAGCTATGCAGCCGCAATGGAATCACGCCCGACACGACCTGCGTTTTCTACGGCGACAAGGCAAACTGGTGGGCCTGCTATGCGCTTTGGGTATTCCGATTATTCGGTCACGAGAGAGTGAAGATCCTCAACGGCGGCCGTGACAAATGGAAAGCGGAGGGGCGGACGATGACGCGTGAGGTGCCGAAGTATCCGCAGACGAATTATCCGGTGCCGAAGAAACGCTACGATAAAGAAATCCGCGCATTCGCCGATGAAGCGCTCGCGCAAAGCAAGAGCGGGAAGCCGTTGATCGATGTGCGTTCGCCCGGCGAGTTCAAAGGCGAGATCACCCACATGGCGGAGTATCCGCAGGAGGGTGTTTTGCGGGGTGGCCATATTCCCGGCGCGAAAAGCATGCCGTGGAGGACGGCCACGAACGACGACAGCACGTTCAAGCCGGCCGGTGAGCTGGCGAAGATTTACCTGGAGCGATGCGGCCTCAAGCCGGGCACTGATACGGTGGTGTATTGTCGCATCGGCGAAAGATCGAGTCACACTTGGTTTGTGCTCACGTATCTGCTCGGGCTCGATAACGTGCGCAATTACGATGGGTCGTGGACGGAATGGGGGAACAAGGTCGCTGCGCCGATCGAGAAGGGGTAAGAAAGTCCGAAGTCCCAACGTCGAGGTCCGAATTAACGCGGCATCGCTCACTTCGTCATTTTCCCCATGTATCCACCGAAACTAGAAGCGATCATCAACCTGTTCGAGTCTTTGCCGGAGATCGAACGGCGCGAAACGCTCGTGTCGTACGCGGACAACGCGAAGAAGCAGGAGCCGCGTCCAGGTGAAAAATTCGCTCTCGAGGACGTCCGCAAAGATGAGGAGTGCGCCGACACGGTGGGGGTTTATCTCCAGGTGGATGACGAAGGCAAAGCGCATTTCCGGATGACGCTCGGGCCCGAGGTGCAGACGCTCATTCGCGCGATGACCGCGATCCTCTGCAAAGGGCTCGACGGCCGGACGCCGCAGGAAGTTCTCGAACTGCCCAGCGATTTTGTAACGCGCATCGTCGGCGCGGAGCTGGTGCGCGTGCGCAGCCAGACGATCTACTACGTGCTGACGCGGATCAAAGGCATCTGCAAAGTATACCTCGACCGGCAGCGCATGGCGGAGGTCGCGTAACCGGGGCTGGTTCAAGACTATCGGTTGCTTTACGGAGGAAAACGACGATACTACCCGCGGTCGTCTCTCCGCTTCTTCGCTCAACCTCGAAGCCGCTCGGCGTCTGATAAGGAGAAAAGTCCACCTGACGAGGACCGCCCAAAATTATGCATCCTGTTCTTCTTAAAAACGCCTCCAGCGTCATCCCGAACCCGCAGCTTCTCATCAACATCGTTCGGCAGCGTGTCCGACAATTGATCCGAGGGCACCGGCCCTTAATCGAAGCGGCGCCTGGGATGGGTTTCTGTGATGTCGCCTTGAGCGAAGTGATCGCTGGGAAATTGAGTTACGAGGCAGCGCCTGGCGTAAAGCCCGATTCCTCCTTCGCGTCCATCGTTACCTTTCCCATCGTTCCTTCTGAAAAAAAGGCAGCCTAGGTCATGCTATGAGTAATAATACAGGTTTCACGCGCCGCACTCCGGACATCATGACGGAAGAACTCTGCGCGATTCTGTCGCAACGCGTGTGGTTCGAATTCAAGCCGTTGTATGACTTGGTTTACGCGAACCTCCATACTCGCAATGCCGCTAGTGGGGGTGACGAGATGCTCCGCTTGCGTGCGTATGAAAAGCTTCAAAACCTCGTCCACGACGGCATGGTTACGAAGACAGCGAAAAAGTATCGGGGCAGACCTGCCGCTCTCCAGATTGTAAGCTCTCGCCTCGAAGAATGGCGGGTGGCGGCTAATAAGCGGACCGCGGCCTTACAAGCTGGTTAATCGCCAGCGAATCTTGTTGAGCGAAGTCGTTGGTTTGGAGGACGACCGCGCCAGTCGCTTCTGGAGGAGGCTGGATCAAGCCCCAGACCGGTTTAGCTCGTGATCTTCGCGCGATTTCGTCTATCGTCCGCTCGCTCCAATGCCGCGGAACAATGACCTTCATAAAATTCTGCTGATTGGGTCCGGTCCGATTATCATCGGGCAGGGCTGCGAGTTCGATTACTCCGGTGTGCAAGCCTGCAAAGCGCTGCGCGAGGAGGGCTACGAAATCGTGCTCGTGAACTCGAATCCGGCGACGATCATGACCGATCCCGAGTTCGCGGATCGCACCTACATCGAGCCGATCACGCCCGAGGTGATCGAAGCAATTCTCGAGCGGGAAAAGCCTGACGCCATT
>DASVJK010000130.1:0-5700 GCA_036385955.1 Chthoniobacterales bacterium
TTCCAGGTCGCCAAGAATTTCATCGCGCGCGTCAAAGAAAAGGCGCTCGGCGAGGAAGTGCTGCGCAGCATCACGCCCGGTCAGCAGATCGTTAAGATTTTTTATGATGAGCTGACGACATTGCTTGGCAGCGATGCGGCGCCGCTGAATCTGGAAAAGCCTGCACGCATTTTGATGGTCGGCCTGAACGGCGCTGGTAAAACCACGTCGTCGGCTAAACTGGCGCGCTATCTGAAAAAACAAGGCCGCGCGCCTTTGCTGATCGCCTGCGACTTGCAGCGACCGGCCGCGATCGAACAGCTTGCGACCCTCGGCCGCCAGGTTGAAGTGCCGGTTTACACCCCCGATCCCCAGGAAAAAAATGTGCTGCGCTCGGCGGCGGCAAGCCTGGAGTGGGCAGCGCGACAAACCGGTAACGTGCAGATTTTCGACACGGCTGGCCGACAGGAGATCGACGCTGCGTTGATCGAAGAGATCAAAGAGCTTAAGGAATTTTTGAAGCCGCAGGAAATCCTCCTCGTCGCGGACGCGGCCACGGGGCAACAGGCGGTCAGCGTGGCCACCCATTTTCACGAGGCGCTGGGTATCACCGGTATTGTTTTGACCAAGCTGGACGGCGACGCGCGTGGCGGCGCGGCGCTCTCGATGCGGGAAGTGACGCAGAGGCCGATTAAATTCGCCGGCGTCGGCGAAAAGCTCGATCAATTTGAGGCGTTTGTGCCCGATCGTCTGGCCGGCCGAATTCTCGGGATGGGCGACATCGTTGGTCTGGTCGAAAAAGCAGCGGAAGCGGTAGACGAAGAGGAGGCTGCACGGCTGGAGCGAAAACTGAAGACGGCATCGTTCGACTTCAACGACTTCCTCGCGCAATTCAAAATGATGCGGAAGATGGGACCGCTGGAGAATATTCTTGGCATGATCCCGGGGATGAGTAACGTGCAGGGCCTCTCCGTGGACGAGAAGCAGCTCAAGCGGACGGAAGCGATTGTGCTTTCCATGACGCACGAGGAGAGAACGCGGCCCGACATTTTAAATGCGCGGCGGCGTCAACGCATCGCCCGCGGAAGCGGCAGCAGCGTTACCGAAGTGAACGACTTGCTCCAGCGCTTCAATCAAATGCGAAAGATGATGAAGAGCGCCGGCAAAATGAAGAAGATGATGGCGCAAATGGCGCGGATGAAAAATTAACGATATGGCAGTTTCAATTAGATTACGCAGAGAAGGCGCGAGGAATCGCCCTTATTACAAGGTCGTTGTGGCCGACAGCCGCAGTCCGCGCGATGGGAAATTCATCGAGCTCATCGGGACGTATGATCCAAAGAAGCCCGATCATAACAGCACGCTGAAACTGGACCGGATCGATCATTGGATCTCCCAGGGGGCCCAGCCATCGGAT
The DNA here is from genome assembly GCA_036385955.1 of Chthoniobacterales bacterium. Lineage (GTDB taxonomy): Bacteria > Verrucomicrobiota > Verrucomicrobiia > Chthoniobacterales > UBA10450 > AV80. Next base: position 1,397 of record DASVJK010000130.1, read on the forward strand.
ACGGTGCGCAGTCTGATCAAGAAGAATAAGAAGCAGTCAGACAACGCGACGCCGGAAGTCGCTGCGCCAGCTTCCGCCGCGGACGAACCCAACGTCGCGGTGGAGCCCGCCGCACGAGCTGCTGTGGCAGAAGAATCCACCGCCCCGGTTGAATCACCCGCGACTCCCCCGCCTTTGCCGGAGTGATTTCTGTAGCGGCGCTCTATGAGCGCCGAACGATTTCACGGAGCGCATTCGGCGGTCATAGACCGCCGCTACAGAAGGAACTGTAAGTTTGCGTGTGTGCTCTTGGGACTGCGCTCACTTTGCCCCGCCATCGGCCAAACGTAACTGAAGCGGAACGGACAGGATGTCCGTCCGACGGAACAGGCAAGATGCCTGTGTTACGGAACTGCCCATGCGCAAATTACGCAATTCGTAACTCAGGCTTCCCAGCCTGATTTGTCCCACGGGCTTGCAGCCTGCGCGCAAGGACGGATAGTTTCGCAATCGTGAAACAATTTCTCGAGTTCATCATTCGTCAGCTCGTCGAATTTCCGGATGAGATGATGCTCTCCGAGATTCCGTCGGGGAAGACAACGATTTTCAGGGTGCAACTGCGTCAAACGGACGTGGGCCGAATCATCGGTCGCAACGGGCAGACCATTCAGGCGATCCGCGCGCTGCTTGCCAGCTCGGCGGCGCGTCACGGGCAACGGGCAACGCTCGAGATCGTGGAGTAATTTTCGGTTTCGGTAGGGCGACGCTCCGCGGAGCCGAACGGGATCGGCCACGGCTCGACAGAGTCTCGCCCTACCACCTGTTCGACATTCGCCATTCGTCATTCGACCTTCCGCTGTGCGCATCGATATCCTGACGCTTTTTCCAGAGGTCTGTCGCGTCCCGCTCTCTGAAAGCATGATGAAGCGCGCGCAGGAAAGCGGCACGCTCGACCTGCGCATTCACAACCTGCGCGCATGGACGACCGACAAGCACCACATCGTGGATGACGCACCATTCGGCGGCGGCCAGGGAATGGTGATGAAGCCGGAGCCGATTTTCGCTGCGGTGCAATCACTGCGGAGTGAGGACAGCTTCGTCGTCCTGATGACCCCACAGGGTCGCAAGCTAACGCAAACCCTGGCCGGCGAATTCTCTGCGCGGCCGCACCTGATCATTATCTGCGGTCATTATGAAGGAGTTGATCATCGCGTTCATGAACATTTGGCCGACGCGGAAATTTCGCTCGGCGATTATGTGCTGACGAACGGCGCAATCGCCGCGGTTGTGTTGGTCGACGCAGTAGCGCGCCTGCTGCCAGGAGTCCTCGGTCATGAATTATCGGCTGCCGACGACAGTTTCAGCGGCGGTTTGTTGGAAGGCCCGCATTACACTCGGCCGGCGGAATTCCGAGGTTGGAAAGTTCCGGAAGTATTGTTGTCCGGTAACCACGCGGAGATCGCCGCGTGGAGGAAAGAGCAGGCGCTTCGAAGAACGCGCGAAAATCGGCCGGACTTATTGCGGGACGCGACAGATTTGTCATCCTGAGCCGCACAGACGGCGAAGGACCTCACCACTACAGGCTGAGCACGCTCGCCACCGGAAAAGCGCGATTTGCAGGTGCGAGGTTCCTCGTCGTCTTCGCGACTCCGGATGACAGCAGAAGCTCGATGACAGCGCATTCGCAATGGCGGGTAGATCACACCCGCCCGAGAATCACGCACGCATTGATTCCACCGAAGCCGAAGGAATTGCTCAGGATATAATTCAATTCTGCTGGTCGGCCGTGGTTCGGAACAACATCGAGATCGCAGGCGGGATCGGGATCGTTGCGATTCAACGTGGGCGGCACCCATCTCTCTTCGATGGCGAGCGCACAGATCGCCGCTTCCATCGCACCAGTCGCGCCTAGCGGATGCGCCGTGTAAGCCTTCGTGCCGCTCACCGGCAGAGTTAATGCACGGTCGCCGAACACATGTTTGATCGCCATCGCCTCGGTGCTGTCGTTGAGCTGCGTCGAGCTCGCGTGCGCATTGATGTAATCAATCTGTTCTGGCGCGAGCTGCGCATCAGCGAGCGCATCCCGCATCGCGCGAATGCACGATTCGCCGCCCGGCAGAGGCGATGTCATGTGGAATGCGTCGTTGTTCAGACTGTAACCGAGCACTTCCGCAAAAATGTGTGCGCCGCGCCTTTGTGCATGCTCGAGCTCTTCTATCACGAGCGACGCGGCGCCTTCTCCCATCACGAACCCGTCGCGTTTGAGATCGAATGGCCTGCAAGCCAGGGCTGGATCGCCGGCCCATTGGCTCATCGTCTTGATAATCGAAAAAGCGCCGAAGGTGAGGGGACTGAGCGGCGCTTCGGCACCCCCGGCCACGATGACGTCCGCGAAATCGTCTCGGATATAACGAAGCGCTTCGCCTACCGCGATGGTCCCACTCGCGCAACTATTTGAGTTTGTCGTCCCGACACCGCGAAATCCGAACTCAATTGCGATGTTCGAGTGGGCCGATCCGCCAAACACTTGCAATGCGAGAGTTTGGTTCACGCCGCGCGTCCCCTTTTTCAGGAAGTGCGCGTGCTGATATTCCGCATTCGCCACGCCGCCGAGCGCCGTTCCGAAGCTGACGCCGACCCGGTGTTGCGGTGTCTCCTGGGAGTAGGGAAATCCGGCATCATCGAGCGCCATCTTCGCTGACGCGACGGCAAATTGCGCGTAGCGATCGAGCCGCTTCAGGCGATGGGGCGGAAAATAATCCTCGGGGATCCAGTCCTGAATTTCTCCGCCGCAATGCGCGTTGAATTCCGCCGTGTCGAAACTGGAGATAGATTGAATGCCGCTCTTCTCCGCGCGCATTCCGCGCCAGAAATCTTTGCGGCCGATTCCAATGCAGGTAATGGGACCGATGCCGGTAATGACCGCGCGACGCCTTGTCATCTTAAAGGTGGGATTGGGGTGGATCTGTTTGCGGCTCTTTCGAGATATGCCTTCATGCAGCGTAGCGTTTTGGCGGCGATGTGGTGGATGAAAAAACTTCCGATGATCGGTTCGGCGATCGGAGCGAGCGCGCGGTTCCTGAATTGCAGATCGTGCATGATCTCCACCAAAACGCCTGCGGGAGTTTCCTTGAAAGTCCAGACGACACGCATTCCTTTGGTCCAGGCTTTGAGGTGATGGAAATGAATTTCAATGTTCTTTCGATCGATGACCTGCTCCGACATCCAGGATATTGGGATACCGGAACGCACGGCGGCCATCACGACGAGATTCCGATCCTGGCCTCGCTCCAGGTAGCGGATGTAACGATAGTGCGGCAGAATTTTTGGCCACAACTCGAGGTTCGCCGCAGTTTCAAAAACCGTCATCTTCGGAGCGTGTATGATGATGGAATTCCCGGTATGCATCGCAGCGGAAGAGCTCGTGCAAATCCGCCGCTCACGATAGACTCTCTGAGATTGTTGGCAATGGAGTGAAACGTAGCAATGCCGTTACAGATGCGAACAGCCTGCGAGAAATGCGGAGGCGCTCTGGCGGAGCGCGATGTTGCTTACATTTGCAGCTATGAATGCACTTTTTGCGCGAAGTGTGCGGAGGCGATGGCGGCAGGCTGTCCGAGTTGCGGTGGCGAACTGGTTCGGCGTCCCCGGCGGGGGAAGGTGGGGTCGGCTTCCCTGTAGCCGCTTTTGTAGCGGCGGTCTATGACCGCCGACCGCGCGTCGGACTGCAATGCTTCGACGGTCATAGACCGCCGCTACAGAAGATGCCGGCTCATCGCCGGTGCTTGATTCGATAGGTGAGAAAGCATTCCTCCCCGACTGTTCGCATATCCATTAGCGAACATCTGATACTGCGCGGGAAGAAATCCTTGCTCAGGCCGGTCAGCGTGGGAGCATCCGCGCCACCGAACATATAGGGCGCGATCGTGAGATTGAGTTGATCGACCAGATCCTCCTCGAGAAGAGCGCGGAAAAGTGTGGCTCCTCCTTCGCAAGCCACCGATCGAACCTGGTATTCGCTGCGCAGTTGTTCCAGCATCCACTCGAGATCAACAGATGGCGCATCACTCAGGTGGAGCGTTGCTTTTTGGCGCAGCAGTTTCTGATAACGCGGCGGCATGCGGACGGTGGAGAAGATGATGATCGGGGAGATATCCGATTGAAAAATCTTCATGCGCGAATCAATCCGCCCTTCATTCGAGACGATCACGCGCAAGGGATAGGGTGTCTGACCGCGGGCAATTCGCGCTTCGCGCAGTTCCGGATGCGGCAATCCGAGACGGACGTTGTCGTGCTTAAGAGTGCTGTGTCCGATCAGGACCGCG
>DASVJK010000131.1:0-26731 GCA_036385955.1 Chthoniobacterales bacterium
CCTCGAGCTCACCGCCACGAGCAGTCCGGTCCGCGAAGCGGACCTTTCCGAGCTCCAGCGAAGATTGAACGAGGCCATGATGAAATTGTCTGATGAACACAGAGCCGTGGTCACGATGTTTCACATTCAAGGGATGCCCCATGCCGAGATCAGCAAAGTCTTGCGTGTTTCCGAGGGTACGGTACGTTCACGGCTCTTTTACGCGAATCGACAACTGCAAAATTATCTGGAAGAGTTCCGGAAGAATCCTGTTTCCTAGCCCCTTCATCAATTTTAAGCGAACACTGCATGAACGAGTTTAACGAAAGCGATATCGGCAAATTGTTGCGCTTGAAGCGGCACGAGCAGCCTCCGCCGGGCTACTTTGATAATTTTCTGCACGAGTTTCATCGCCGGCAGCGCGACGAATTATTGAGACAACCTCTCTGGCGCATTTGCCTCCAGCGGGCCCAGGACTTCATGTTCCGCCTGAACGTGCCAGCGCTTGCTTCCTATCCCGCGGCGATCACGGCCGTGCTGGTTTGCGCAGCGGTCATTTCATTGAAGGTCTACCAAGGGCCCGGGACTAAGAATGTCGCCGTCCAGAACCAAACGCCAGTGATTGCCACGGCGATTCAAGATACGGCATGGAGTCTCTCATCTCCGGTCGCGACGCGTGATCTGGGTCCGAAGCTCCTGCGCATTGCCAATTACAGCTCCCACACTCACCGGGCCGCGACGCCTCCGCGCTACGTTCTCGATAGTACGCCAGTGAGTTATGAGGCCGCTTTCAGATTTTAGTCTGGCGCCGGAATCGTTTTCCCGGTCGCTTCGCCGTGCGGTGCCCCGGTTCTCCCTCGCGCTCACGTTTTTCGCTGTCGCCGTTCTGGCCCGCGCGCAGGAGCCCTCGACGACCTCGATCAGCCGCGAAGTCAAAGCGGTTTTCGACAAGTCGGCGAAAGCCGTCGTCAAGATCCGCGGGACCGACGAGCACGGGGAGTTCGCGGGCACCGGCTTCTTCATTGATCCAATAGGCACACTCTATACGGCTTACTCTGTCGCCGGTGAGGCCGATAGCCTGACCGTTGACTTTGGTGGAAAGAAACAACCGGCTCGTGTCCTGTTGGCGGACGAGCGCAGCGGGATCGCCCTTCTAAAGGTGGACATCGCTACACCGATGTTGCCGGTCGGCAAGTCCGAGAACGTTGAAGTAGCGACGCCCGTCATTTCAATTGGCTACCCACTCGATCTACCGGAAACGCCCAGTTTTGGGATGATCGCTGGCTTCGATCGAAAGATTTTCGGGCGTTATTTTTTCACGACACATTTGCGCGTCAACGTGGCCACGCAGCGCGGAGAGGCTGGCGCTCCGATCGTGAATTTCAAAGGCGAGGTCGTCGGCATACTCGTCAGTAGCATCGAAAACGGCTCGGCCTGCCATGCCTTGCCGATCGATGCTGCGGAGAAGATCCGGAACGATTTCGTGCGTTTCGGCGAAGCGCGGCACGGCTGGATCGGCCTCAACGTCGCCGCGGCAGAGAAGTTCAAGGAAGGCTCTCGTGCTGAGATGACGGAAATCATGAAGGATACTCCGGCCTTTGGATCGGGTATTAAACTTGGCGACATCCTTCTTCAGGTCGGCAAGACAAAGGTGCATGAGCCCGAGGATGTGATTGATGCATCGTTTTTTATTACGGCTGGGGATAAGATTCCGATTACTGTCATGCGCGGAGATGAAAAACTGACATTCGAGATCGAGGCCGATTTTCATCCGGCCAGCCGCCATCCGCCCATAATTGCGGCCCCGGGCATGAATCAATCGATCCCGCTTCGGCTCGATTCCGAGCGCAGAACGCCGTAGCGTCAGGGGCGCGTCCGCCGCCTCATCACACCATCATCTTCCGAAGATCCGCTTCGCCGACGACCCGGATCCCGAGCTTTTTCGCTTTCTCCAATTTGCTTCCTGCATCTTCCCCTGCCAGGACGAAGCTTGTTTTCTTGCTCACGCTTCCGCTCACTTTTCCGCCCTGCGCGATAATCATCTCTGCGATTGCATCGCGCGATTGACTGAGCGTGCCGGTGATGACCCAGGTCGTCCCCTTCATTTTCGACGCGGAATGGTCGAGCGTTTTTTCGTCGCCTTTGAATTGCAAACCCGCCCTCCGCAGTTTCTCAATTGTTTTGAGGTTTCCAGGTTCCCGAAAGAAATCGTGAATGCTCCGCCCAACCACTTCGCCCACGTCAGGAATCCGCTCCAATTCCTCCACCGAGCCTTTCATGATCGCGTCGAGGTTTGGGAGATGATCTGCCAGCGCGCGTGACGCGCTCACTCCGACATGCAGAATTCCGAGCCCGAAGATGAGGCGCCAGAGCGGTCGTGATTTGCTGCGCTCAATCGCTACCAGCAAATTACCGACACTCTTTTCTCCCATGCGCTCGAGTTCGCCGAGCTTGGCGGCATCCAGCTCGTAGATGTCGCTCACGTCCTGGAGCATTTTATTTTCGACCAACTGGCCAGCCATCGCTTCGCCAAGTCCTTCGATGTCCATCGCGCCCCGTGACGCGAAGTGTTCGATCCGCCGCTGCAACTGCGCCGGACATTGACTGTTCACGCAGCGTACCGCGACTTGTCCTTCATCCTTCACGACAAGGCTTCCACATTGCGGACATTTCTTCGGCATGCGGAATTTTTTCTCATTGCCGGTGCGCAGATCGGTGCGCACGCTGATCACGGCTGGAATCACTTCGCCGGCCTTCTCAATGATGACAACGTCGCCGATCCGGATATCCTTGCGCTCGATCTCTTCCGCGTTGTGCAGCGTAGCTCTTGCCACACGGCTGCCGCCGACGGTCACGGGCTCGAGCGCCGCGACTGGCGTTAAAGCTCCAGTTCGGCCGACTTGAATCAAAATGTCGTGCAGGCGTGTTTCCACCCGCTCCGTTTCATATTTGAACGCGATCGCCCAGCGCGGGGACTTCGCCGTAAATCCCAGCGTCTCTCGCTGAGCGAACGCGTCGACTTTCACCACCGCACCATCGGTTTGATAAGCGAAATCATTCCGGACCCGATCCAGCTCGTGAATCGCGCGCAAGATTTCTTCAACCGAATCGGCTAGCCGCCAGCCTTCGCTGCAAGGCAAGCCGAGCTTCTTAAGCAAAGGAAAAAGCTCTGAATGCTTTTCCAGCGCCGCCCCTTCGATCACTCCGGTCCCATAAAAAACCACGCCGAGCGGACGCTGCGCTGCGATTGCTGGGTCGAGCTGTTTTAGCGAGCCAGCTGCGGCATTCCGTGGATTTGCGAATTCGGGTAAGCCTGCCTTTGTTCGCTCCGCGTTCAGCTTCGCGAACCCGCGTTTGTCCAGAAACGCTTCACCGCGCACTTCCAGAATGTCTGGCGCGTCACCCTTCAATCGTTTCGGCACCGTCCGAATTGTCCGAATGTTTTGCGTAATGTCGTCGCCAATAGTTCCATCGCCGCGCGTGGCAGCATAACGAAGCTCGCCTTTTTCGTAGAGAAGCGAGACGGCGACTCCATCCACTTTCGGCTCGATGACCACCGGAATCTTCTCGTTCGGCAACAGGCGCTCCATGCGCCGGTAGAAATCTGTCACCTCTTCTTCCGAATAGGTGTTGTCGAGGCTGAGCATTGGAACTCGATGCGTGACTTGCCCGAAGGCTTTCAGCGCTTTTCCGCCGACGCGCAGGGTCGGCGAATCAGGCGCTGCCAAGTTTGGGAACCGCGTTTCGAGATCGCTTAGCTCGCGGAAGAGGCGGTCATATTCGCGATCGCTGATGCTCGGCGCAGCCTCCTCGAAATAGCGGCGGTTGTGGTCTTCGATCGCGCGCCGCAGCTCAGCGATTCGATCGCGCGCCGTAACTTCCGTTTCCGCCATGGCCGCATCATACAAACGAGCCACGGACTCGCAATCGCGCTCAGGAATATCTTGTAGTGGCAGCCTATGACCGCCGACACTGTAGCTGTAGTTTACCGCGAAGAGATTCGGCGGTCATAAGACCGCCGCTACAGGTTTTGTAACAGCGATGGCAGCCTCAGAGCGAATCCTCGGTGTCGAAGGCGGAGGAACGAAGACCGCGTGGGTTCTGGTCGAACGCGCCGCGGACGGTTTGCGCGTCGTCGATCAAGGAAAGCTCCCGCCTTCGAACTTTCGGCTGACGCCGCCGGATCGTCTTCGCTCCATTTTTCTGCAACTGCCGCAGGACGTGGACCGCGTTGGAATGTTTCTCGCAGGCTGCGGGACCGATGATCGCAGCTCCCTGGAGAGGCTCTGCGCGGAAATCTGGCCGAGCGCGAAAATTGTCGCGGGAAGCGATCGGGATTCCGGTCTCGCGGCCGCCTTGGGCCGCGGCGATGGGATCGCGGTGAACGCCGGCACCGGCGCTTCCGTGACCGGTCGTCGCGGTGAACGGATTGAAAAGGCGGGCGGCTGGGGCCACATCTTGGGCGATGCCGGGGGCGGTTATTTCCTTTCCGTCCAGGCGCTTCGTCTCATTTTGCGCGAATACGATCTGCATCGCGGCGAAGCGCAATTCACCGCCAGTATCTTGCGGGCTCTCTCTCTGAACAGTCGCGATGGGCTGGTTCGCTGGGCCCAGACTGCCGACAAGATGGAGATCGCGACGTTAAGTCCGGTCGTCTTGGAAGCCGCGAGAAATGGCGATCCGAACGTCGTGAAAATTATCGACGATGGCGCGGACGTTCTAGCTGAATACACGGCAGCAGTCGCGTCTCGTCTGGGTCTGCTCGCGCCCAAAGTAATACTCTTGGGCGGTTTGTTTAAGCGGGATTCGCTCTACGTAGCGGCGTTTCGGCGAAGACTGAAAAAACATCTCTCGGACGCTCGCGTCGGGATGAGCGAGCAATCTCCCGAACTCGGTGCCGCGTGGCTGGCCGCGGGAGTTGAAGAACGCGGAACTTTTTCATTCCCGACGCGCACGTCCGAAGTAGAGAATCTCGCGATCGCGTTGACCGAACAACGGAATCCGCGCTCGAAGAACCTGGAAACAATAAGCGCACGGGAATTGGTGGAGCTCTTTGTCGACGAGGAAAAATTTGTTCAGGAAGCTTTGCGCAAAGAGGTTGGGGCTCTGGCGCGCGCAGTCGAAATTGTTGCAAAGGTTTTGCGCAAGGGTGGCCGCTTATTTTATGTCGGCGCCGGGACCAGCGGACGACTGGGCGTGCTCGATGCGAGCGAGATTCCGCCGACGTTTGGCGCTTCGCCTGAGTTGGTGCAAGGCATTGTGGCCGGCGGCGTGAGTGCACTTCATCGCAGCGCCGAGGGAGCGGAAGACGAACCGGGCGGTGGCGCGCTGGCGATCGACGAACGCGGTGTGACCGGCGCGGACATCGTCTGCGGAATCAGCGCGAGCGGGAGGACTCCTTTCGTGCTCGGCGCGCTCGCGGGGGCGAAGAAGCGCGGCGCGCAAACGATCTTGCTGACCTGCAATCCGGCGCGGATACGCACGGAAGCTTTCGATCTCGAGATCGATCTCGCGACGGGGCCCGAGATTCTGACCGGTTCGACGCGGTTAAAGGCGGGCACCGCGACAAAAATTGCGCTCAACATTCTCAGCACGGGCGCAATGGTGGCGCTCGGCAAGGTGCGCGGAAACTTGATGGTCGATCTCGCGATTACCAACGAGAAACTTCGCGATCGCGCCACGCGTCTCGTGGCGGAGTTGGGGAAATGCGACTATGCCGAAGCGGTCGAGCGCCTTCAAAAAAACGGGTGGAATCTTCGCGCGACGCTGGGCTAGGGCTCAACCCTGGGGGACAGTGTGTGAGGCGCGAAGCGTAATCGCCTTCCGCGATTTAGTGGAATGATGCCGATGATGCATCGCCACCTTGCGGTGTGTTCGGCGAGTCTGAGCCATCCGGTGGTGTCGTCGGTGATGAATGACCGCCTCGACAGTCTTGTTGTCCTTTGAATCGGAAGTTTCGCTGGGGGGCTGTCGATCGTTGAAGTAATCGCCGACCCGGTAGCGGTCGAAAACCTCCGCTGTCACCATTTGCGAGCGCACGTTTCCCTGTTGATCACGTAGGAGAAAATTGTACATGCCATTGGTCTCCGTCCAGAATTGGGGGTTTGGAACCGTTATGGGCGGGCGTGAAGTTCCGGTGGGGCCGCGGAAAGCGAAGGAATAAACGCCTTCGGTTCCGATGATGCTTGAGTCTGGCAGTGGCCGCGAACGTCTTTCGACGACAACGCCTTCGAAGGCGCAACCGGCCAGCAGCATCGCAATAAGGAAAGAAGCGAGAAGATTGGAACGCATAGACAACGAGGTTTGAAAGGACGACGAAAGCGAAAAACGTTTGTAGTATTTTTCAGTCCCGACCACCAGAGATTTATTCGAATTTATGTAAAAGCCGCCAAGGGTGTTGAAAATCCGGCCCGATCGGGAAAAATCTTTAAGCGCATCTGCGGCTCCGCGCACGAAGCAAAAGAAACTCAACCCAAAGGAAACTATGCTCTGGACTATCTTCGTCGTTATTCTGATTCTGTGGCTTCTCGGCTTTATCGGTCATTTCGGTGGTTCGCTCATCCACCTGCTGCTGGTCATCGCGGTCGTCATCCTGATCGTAAATCTGATCTCAGGTAGACGTTCGCTCTAGGCGCTGCTCGATCCATGAAACCAGCTGGGATCGTCGGGATTATTCTGATCGCGATTGGCATAATCGCTCTCGCCTACGGCGGCTTTACCTACACGAAACGCGAGAAGATAATTGATGCCGGCCCGTTGCAAGTGAGCGCGGACCGCGAGAAGACAGTCCCGTTGCCTCCGATCCTTGGCGGCATCTGTCTCGTCGGCGGAATAATTCTTGTTCTGGCCGGAAATAAGAAAGCCTAGGGGCTGCCTTTCCACGCTCAGCGCGGTTTCGGACTTTAGCGACGTGGAAGGGTTTCGCTTTCCTTTGGAGTGTGAACTTGCTTCAATGGAACTGTGACGCGTTCCCCTGATCGGTCTGGCGTTCGTTGGCTAAAGGCGGAGTTGTCGCAGCTCGTCGAACAAGGTGTGATTACCGCGGAAGCGGCACAAGCTCTCGATCGACATTACGCGGCTGAGATCCAAACCGAACCGTCCCGAATCGGATTTGTCATATCGGCGATCCTTGGCTCCGCCCTCTTGGGAGCAGGCGTTATTCTGCTCGTTGCCCACAATTGGGATCAGCTGTCCCGCCCTCTCCGTTGCGTAATCGCATTCCTTCCCCTCGTAGCCACGCAGGGGTTGTCGATTCTTGTCTTGTTCCGACGCAACGAATCGCAGGCTTGGCGTGAGAGTGTAACGATCTTCAACTTCGCCGCGATCGGCACAGCGATCTCCCTAGTCAGTCAGACCTACCAAATCCAGGGCGATTTTGCGAAGTTCATTCTGGTCTGGATGCTCCTGGCTCTGCCCGTGGTCTATTTGTTCCGCAGTACATTCGGACTGTGCGCTTACATCGTTGGAACCATTGTCTGGGTCGTATCGAAGAGCGGCTTTTTCCATCCGCAGTCCTCAGCGCTTTGGTTCTGGCCACTGCTGCTTCTCGCGGTCCCAGCCTTTGCGGCCCTTCTTAGGCGCGCTCGCAATGGTCTTGAGGCGCAGGTTGCCACGGTCTTGTTTGTCGTGGCAGCGGCCTTCGGCCTGTCTTTGACGAATGAGATTGGTGCCCGCTCCTTCTACGGAATTACTTTCGCGGGACTATGGACAATCACCTATCTCGTCGGAGCGGACTATTTCTCCGACCGGCGAGTGCGTCGTTCCTATCTCCTTGCAGCGATAGGATGGAGCGGGATCCTATGGTTGACGATCGCGCTCAGTTTCAAATCGAGCTGGCGATTGAGCGAAATAATAATGGGGTCCGACTTGGACCCTGAGAAGGCGCTAGCGCTTGCCGTGGCGGCGCAGATCGGATGGGTGGCGGCGGCAATCTTGCTTGTGGCCCTCTCGTTTTGGCGTACGAAGCGCGACGAAACAAACTTCGCGCCCGCCGCGTTGCCGTCTGTCGCGCTCGCAGCCTGGCTAATCTTCAAGGCGACGGACAATCAATTGATACCCTCGTTACTCCTGAATCTCTATGGACTGGCGCTCGGCATCTGTACTTTGTTGCGCGGAGTGCGCGCGGGCCGGGTCTTCGAAGCCAACCTCGGGATGTTGATCATCACAGTCCTCGCGATCGCGCGGTTTTTCGACAGCGAGTTCGAGTTTCTCGTGCGCGGCCTCGGGTTTATCGTCATTGGCGCCGGCTTTCTCATTACGAACATGGTCGTCTTCAAACGGAGAGCACACCCGTGAAAAACTGGCGAGGTCTCCTCTTCGCGCTGGTCGCTTTCGCACAGGCGGCTGTGCCGGCGTCGATGATTTGGAAGCGCGAGGCGACCCTACGGCATGGCCGGGTCTGGAAGTTTCGGACCGAGCCGGTCGATCCAGTCGATGCGTTTCGCGGGCGTTATATCGCGCTGAATTTCGAAGCCGAACGGGAAGAGATTCCAAAGTTCGGTAATCTGAAACGCGGACACTCGGTCTATGTCGCCCTTAAAGAGAACGCCGAAGGATTTGCTGAAATAGATCAAATCTCGCCGTCTCCACTAAAAGGCGATAACATGATTGAAGCCAAGGTTGGTTGGAGAAGACTCTCGCTGCCATTCGACAAGTACTGGGTGACCGAGCGCGACGCTCCAGCGGCAGAAGCCGCCTATCGCGCGCAAAGCGCGCGTGACAAAAAGAACGCCTACGCAACTGTGCGCGTTTTCAATGGAGATGCGGCGATAGAGCAGCTCTATCTCGATGGATTGCCGCTGGGCGAATACTTGCGCGCCCATTCGCCGAAGTAATACTGCCTGGTCTGAGTTGTTCGTGGTGCCAGGAAGGCCCGCGAATTACCCGCCGGCCTTGAGCACCGCGAACGTCTTGCTGCCTTTGCGATCCAAGTAGAGCAAAATGCCTTTGCGCGGGTCGGCTTTGTTGAGTGCCTCGCGAAATGAAGCGACGTTGGTCACGCGTTTTCCGTCCACTTCCGTGATGACGTCCTCGCGCTGGATGTCTTGGGCGGCGGCGAGGCTGTTATCCGCGACGTCCGTCACAATCACGCCTTGCTGCACGCTGAGTTTCAAGCGGGTGGCGACCTCTTTGGTCAAGTCTTGCACCTGCAAGCCGAACTTGTTCGAGTCTTCCGGCTTCGTCGGCGCCGGCGGAGTCAATTCGTTCGAGGCGCGGGAGATGTCGTTAGGTAATTCGCCGGTCGTCACTGCAATCTTGAGCGTCTGGCCTTTTCGCCAAACCGTGAGCTCAACGTTCTGGCCGACCTTCTTTTTTAGAATCTCGCGCTGAAGCTGCGTGTCACTGCTTACCGGTGAACTGTCCACTTGCGTGATCACATCGAAGGGGCGCAGATCGCTTTTATAAGCAGGCGCGTCGGCTTCGATCGTTCGCACGACAACGCCCTTTTCGAGCCCCTTGAACAGATCGCGGATCGACGGGTCGTCGCCCAGCGATTCGATCCGGATGCCCAGCCAGGGCCGGACGATTTTGTGACCGGCGATGAGCTGTTGGCCGATTTCGTGGGCAAGATTGCTCGGAATCGCGAAACCGAGACCGCGGTTCAACCCGTTGATGAGCGTGTTCATGCCGATCACTTTTCCGTCAATGTCACAGAGCGGGCCGCCGCTATTGCCCGGATTGATTGACGCGTCGGTCTGCAAATAGTCCGAGATCGAGTAGCCGCCGGTCGCGAGGAGTTTGCTCCGGCCTTTTCCGCTGACCACGCCGTAGGTGAACGTGTAATCGAGCTTAAACGGCGCGCCGATGGCGAAGGCAAACTGTCCGACGCGGACCGCATCGCTGTCCGCGAATTGCGCGACCGGCAAATTCGCCGCCTCAATCTTAATGACAGCGACATCCGTCTTTTCATCCGTGCCCACGATTTTCGCCTGAAATTCGCGGCCATCTTTGAGCTTCACATCAATTCGATCGGCCCCTTCCAGCACGTGATAGTTCGTATAGATGTATCCATCGGCCCGCACGATGAATCCAGAGCCTTCGCTTTGGACCGGTTGAGAATTGTGAGGGTTCCGCCGGGGCGCATTTTCATCTTGAGGGCCTTGGAAAAAGAGATCGTCGAGCGTTGGGTTTTCGTTCCCGTCATTCTTCTTCGTGACTTCAATAATCACGACAGTCGGCGCGATGATTTCGAAAACTTTCGTGAAAGCGCTGTTCAGTTGGTGGACGACGTCCTTGCCTGCGTCCGCCGCGGTCGCGGGGACAGTAGCTGTGGGCGAGACTTCGGGCTGAGCGAGCGGGGGAGCGGCTCGCAACGATGACGCGGCCAGCAAGAGAGCGAAGATTTGAATGGCATTGCGCATGATTGGGAACTTGGACACAAAGCCTACAATAGCTGTTCAATTGACATTTTGCGAGGCGTCTCCCGGGAGAAAATTCCACCATGCACACCTGAAGGTGCCTGTATTGACACGATTGTTAAGGCCATTAACATTTCGCTTCACAAACAAAAATGGTCACTCTTGCCCCTGGCAAAATGGATGGAAAAGAGTTCGTCACGCACGCGCCTGGCTACTGGCCGGACGTTCCGGCGGAACTCTGGAATGATTGGAAATGGCAGCTGAAAAATCGGGTGACTTCGCTCGCCCAACTCGAGCAGCACCTGGAATTATCGAATGAAGAACACAGCGGCGTTCTGCTTTCCGCCACGAAGCTCGCTCTCGCCGTCACGCCGCATTTTTTCAACCTGATCGAGCGCGACAATCCGGATTGCCCCATTCGACGCCAGGTCATCCCGCGGATCGAAGAGACGTGGGGGTCTCCCTATGATATGGCCGATCCCTGCGGCGAAGATTCGCACATGCCGGTACCGGGACTGGTACATCGGTATCCGGATCGCGTTCTCTTCCTCGTGACGGACCGCTGCGCGAGCTATTGCCGGTATTGCACCCGGAGCCGGGTCGTGAGCGGGGTAGGCGAGCAGGAGCTGCACACTGACTTCGAGGAAGCGTTTCGTTATCTCGAAGAGCACACCGAAGTGCGCGACGTGCTTCTCTCCGGCGGAGACGCTCTAATCTTCAGCGACGACAAGCTCGAAAGGATTCTCAGCCGGCTTCGCGCGATCCCGCACATCGAGTTTCTGCGCATCGGAACGCGCGTTCCGATTTTCCTTCCGCAACGCATCACGCCCGAGCTCTGCGCGATGCTGCAAAAATATCATCCGCTCTGGATGAGCGTGCATGTGAATCATCCACGCGAGCTCACGGTGGAAGTGAAGCAGGCGCTCGAGCGTCTGGCGAATCACGGGATCCCCCTGGGCAATCAGAGCGTGCTCCTCGCAGGCGTGAACGACAACATCGACACGATGAAAACGCTCGTGCAGAAGCTGCTCATGTGTCGCGTTCGGCCGTACTACGTTTACCAGTGCGATCTGATTAATGGCTCGTCGCATCTGCGCGCGTCCGTCGCGAAAGGAATCGAGATCATCGAAGGGTTGCGCGGCCACACGACGGGCTATGGCGTGCCGCAATTCGTGATCGATGCGCCTGGCGGCGGCGGCAAGGTGCCGATCAATCCCGGTTACGTTCTGTATCACGACAACGAGAAGATCGTGATCCGGAACTACGAAGGGAAGATTTTCGAGTATCCCGAAACCGGCGGAGACGAGACCGTGCAATTCGCGCCCCAGCGCGAATATCACGACGAGTATTTGTACTCATAACGCGCGTGTCATCCCGAGGCGCAGACGCCGAGGGACCTCACAGCCGCAGTTTCGGTTACGCTCCTAAGAGCAGATGCGCCATACCTTGTGCGAGGTTTCTTGCCGTCTGCGCGCCTCGAGATGACAGCTTAACAGGACCACGTCGCTCTAAGATTTACGGCTGTTTAGCGAAAACAATCTCGCCGCCGATCACCGTCATTGCGCACGCTGTTGTGAGAATTTCCGGCTCGGGAATCTTCATGATGTCCTTCGAGAAAACAGTGAGATCAGCCAGCTTTCCGACTTCGATCGACCCTTTGTCCCGCTCTTCGAACGCGGCGTAGGCGGGCCAGGCTGTAAACATCTTCAACGCTTGCTCCCGCGAAAGGGCTTGCTCGCGATGCCACCCCTCGCCGGAAAATCCTTTCACACTCTTGCGCGCCACCGCCGCGTAGAACTCGATCATCGGTTCGCCTCGTTCCACGGGAGCATCCGATCCGCCTGGGATAATCGTGCCAGACTTGATCAAACTTTGCCACGCATAGGCTCCGGCGAGACGCTCTTTCCCGAGACGGCTCGGCGCGAAAAATAAATCGCTGATCGCATGCGATGGTTGCATCGACGGAATGACACCGAGTTTCGCGAAGCGCGGAATATCTTGAGCGTTGAGGATCTGCGCGTGCTCCACGCGCCACCGCGGCTCGCGGATCTTTCGTTGTTCGGGCGGCACGGATTTCAGCGCCCGTTCGTACAGATCCAGAATGCTCCGATTGGCGCGATCGCCGATCGCGTGGGTTTCCACCTGAACGCCGCGACGCAGAGCCTCCTCAAACATCGGCAACAAGTCCGCTTCCTTCTGTGTCAGAAAACCCGACGTCTCCGCGTCGGCATAACGATCGAGCAACGCCGCACTGCGCGAACCGAGTGAGCCGTCGAACACGACTTTGATTGTGCGGTTGGTGAAACGGTGGTCGCACGCATTGACGACTGGCCCATCCGCGAGCAGGCGCGTGGCGGGTTCCCCCGGCCCATAGACAGCGTTGTAAACTCTCAGTTTGATCTTCCCGTCGCCGCAGAGCCTGCGCATGAGATCGACTTCTGCAAGAACGCTCCCGGCGTTTTGGATTTCGCACCACCCGAGATCGAGGCTGCGTTTCACGCCGAGCAAGAGCGCCCGCTCCGTTTCCGCTGCGGTCGGAGGCGGCACGTGCTTGCGGACCAATTCCTCGGCGTGATCCAGAAGCATGCCGAGCGGTTCACCGCTTTTCTTGTCCCTCAGAATTTCACCGCCGAATGGATTCGGCGTCTCTTCATTGATGCAGGCGATTTTCAACGCCGCGCTGTTAACGACTACGCCATGACCGTCGGTACGCGTAAGAAAAACCGGATTGTCCGGCGATACTTTATCCAGGTCCATGCGCGTCGGAAAGACCTGTGGTTTCCAGAAAGTCTCGATCCAGCCCCGGCCCGTGACCCAGGCGCCGGGTGGCGTTTGCCGGACGCGCTCCTTCACCTTCGCGAGAAAATCCTCGAGGCTGGTCGTTCCTTCCAGATTCAGATTCATCTCCCGCGCGCCGATGCCGAAAATGTGACAGTGCGCATCCGTCATCCCAGGCACCACGGTGCGCCCTCGTAGATCGACAATGCGCATCGCCTCGGTCCTATATTTCGCGGCCTCTGCATTCGAGCCGACAAAGACAATTCGGCCGTCTTTGACGGAGATCGCTTCCGCATGGGGTTGCCGGTCATTTACCGTATGAATGTTGCCGTTGATAAAAACGGTCTCCGCCGGTTCCGCGTTCAAAGTGCCCGACGCGGCACAACAAACCGCGATCAGAAATGAGACCGCTCTTGAAGCCTTCATCTGATGATCTTCGCCAGTCGCAGCGTGATCGTCGAGCGCAGTTCGTACCGTTCTGCCTGCCGAAGAAATTTCGTTTTTACGGTTTTGCTTATCCGTCGCATCTCCGTATCAAGATAAAAGTCGCGCGTTTTCAGGCGGAGAAACGAAATGGGAACAAATTTTTTCTTTTGCCAAGCGGATGTCGATTTATAGAGTCGTTGCCTCTCGCTGTGTCGCGGCGATTAACCTTAACTTCACCGACCTCTGAGCGCAGCACATCCTAACCACAAGTTTGCGGCGTTTTTATCTTGGCGGCTGGCCCTTCGGGGAAACAGAGTTCGCTGAGCGCTATGGCGAATTTTTTTCCACGCTGGTCCAATTGGCTGCCGCTGAAAATCGCGATCTGCGGCGTGGTCATCGTTTGCGGCCTAACCGCTGGGACCTGGTATTACATCACTCCGAAATACACGCGCGTCGGTTACCAGCCGATCCAGCCGGCGCCGTTCCCGCATGATCTGCACGTCTCGCAGCTCGGGATGGATTGCCGTTACTGCCACAGCTTTGTCGATGTCGCCGCGCATTCGAATCTTCCAAATACGCAAACGTGCATGGCATGTCATTCGCAGGTGCAGAAAAACAATCCGAAACTTGAGCCGGTGCGGGCGAGTTGGAAAACCGGCCAGCCGGTCGAGTGGGTGCAACTCCATCGCACGCCCGACTACGTTTATTACAATCACGCGGCCCATGTGAATCGCGGGATCAGTTGCGCGAGCTGTCACGGTCAGGTCAATCACATGCCGGTCGTTTATCACGCCAAGCCGCACAGCATGGCGTGGTGCCTCGAATGCCATCGGCATCCGGAAAATTTCCTGCGGCCCGAGACCGAAGTCTTTAATCTTGATTGGAAACCGGAGAGAGAAAATGTCTCCGCCTTTGTTGCCAAGTACGGGCAGCCGAAGGATGCGAAGGACGATTGGTCGAAGAAGGAGAAGCTGACTCAACAAGAGATCGGCCAGACATTGAAAGAGCGCTGGGACATCCAACCGCCGCTGAACTGCCAGGGGTGCCACCGATGAAACGCGTCTTCGAGCATCCACCGGAGAAGCTGACCGGGAAGCGTTACTGGCGCAGCCTCGGCGAGCTGAGCGACACGCCGGAATTTCGCGGCTGGCTCGAGCGGGAATTTCCCGCGGGCGCGGCGCAGCTCGAAGGCGACGAATGGTCGCGTCGCGGTTTCTTGAAACTGATGGGAGCGTCGATGGCGCTGGCCGGCTTTGGCCTTACGAGCTGTCGCCGCCCCGAAGCGCACCTCGTGCCGTTTACGAAGAGCGTCGAGTGGGCCATTCCGGGCAAGGCTCTCTTCTATGCAACGGCGATGCCGCGGCGCACCGGCGCAATTCCACTCGTGGTCACGACGCACGATGGCCGGCCGACCAAGATCGACGGCAACCCACTCCATCCCGCGAGCGGCGGGGCGACCGACGCCTTCGCGCAAGCTTCCATCCTCGATCTTTATGATCCGGCGCGCTCGAAACGCTTCGTCGAAAAAGGCGAAAGGATCGAAGGCGGCAAGAAAGTCGAAAACTTCGAGACGCGGGATCGGGCGGCCTTTGAGAAGTATCTCACGCAACTTCGCTCGGAGATTACGGCCGATGGCGGGGCGGGTCTCGCGTTTCTGGTCGAGGAAGTGCATTCGCCCACGCGCGAGCGTTTGCGCGCGGAGCTGCAAAAGGTTTTCCCGAAGATGCGTTGGTGCGTGTATGACCCGCTGCTGACCGAAGCGCAAAGCTTCGCAACCCACATGAGCTTCGGCGAAAATTCGCGGCTCGTCCCCCGGCTCGATCGGGCGGATGTTGTTCTCGCGCTCGACAGCGATTTCCTTGATTGCAGCGACGGCGATCTCGCAGCCGTCCGCGCCTTCTCTTCGCGTCGTCGCGTGAGCGCGGCGAAGGACACGATGAATCGCCTGTATGTGGTGGAGAATCGTTTCACGCTCACGGGCGCGATGGCGGATCATCGCCTGCGTTGTCCCGCCAGCCAGATCTCGGCATTCGCATTCGCGCTCGCCGGAAAAGTTGCCGCGGCCACGAAGGACGCCGGTCTGTTTTCAACGATTGCCACGCTCAAGCCACCGGAGGGCGCCGTCGAGAAATTCGACGAACAGTGGGTCACCGAAGTAGCCAACGACCTCCTCTCGAAACCCGGCGCGAGCCTGGTCCTGGCCGGGTCACATCAACCGGTCGTTGTGCAGTTCCTCGCCTACGCGGTCAATTCCGCGCTTAAAAACATCGGCGCAACGCTGATCATTCGAGAGTTTGCTCGAAACTCGAAAACGAACAGCATTCTCCAATTGGCCGGGGAGATCAGTGGTGGCCGGATTAAGCAGCTTTTCATCTTCGGCGGCGATCCCGTTTACAATGCGCCGCGCGGAATTACGCAGGATCGGGAGGCGAAAGGGCCGGTCGATTGGGCCGATCTCCAGAAGAGAGTGCCCGACGTTGTGCGCCTCGGTCATTATGAGGATGCGACTTCGGCGCTGAGTAATTGGCACGTTCCCGCTGCTCATTATCTGGAAGCGTGGGGGGACGCGCTCACTTCGGAAGGCGAGTATCTCGCGATTCAACCGATGATTCTTCCGCTTTTCGGCGGTCTCTCGGAAATCGAACTGATGAACGCCGTGCTGGGCGCTCCTAGAGCGGAGGGACCAGAGTTCGTGCAGGAAACATTTCGTGCCACGGCGCCCCCGGGTGATTTCGCGACAGCGTGGTCCCGGCTCTTGCGGGATGGTTTTGCTTCGCATGTCGCGCTCAAAGACAAACCGCCGACGTTCAATGCAAATAATGCGGGGGGAGTCGCGCACACACTTTGGGCGCCGCCGCCGGCGCCGACACCCGATTCACCCGAGATCGTTCTCGTCCGCAGTTATGCGATGGACGACGGACGTTACATCAATAACGGCTGGCTCCAGGAATTGCCCGACCCGATAACGAAGCTCACGTGGGACAATGCCGCGTTGATGAGTCCGGCTCTCGCGAAACATCTCGGCGTTAACACCGGCGATCTCGTGAACATTGCCGTCACCGAAAAAGGCCTGGACGCACAGAAGAAGAATATTAGGCGCGAGCTCGTGATCGCCGCGCTCGTCTCGCCCGGTCACGCGGATAATTCCATCACCATTCCTCTCGGCTACGGACGAAAGCAGACTGGACCTGTCGGCGAAGAAGCGGGCTTCAACGGCTACCTCTTGCGCAACAGCTCGAACCCGCACTTCATCACGGCCGACGGCAAGACTGTCGAAGCCGTTAAAGTCACGAAAGCGGCTGGGACGTACGCGCTTTCGGTCACGCAGGATCACTGGAGCATAGAGGGCCGTGGCCTCGTGCGCGAAGCGACGGTCGAGCATTATCGCGAAGACAGCGAATTCGTGAAGAAGATCGAGGAGGACGACAAATTGCCGGCCAAATTGCCGTCGCTTTACAGCCATCCACCGCTCACGGCCGCGCAGCAATGGGGGATGTCGGTCGATCTGAATGTCTGCACCGGTTGTAGCGCATGCATTGTCGCCTGCCAGAGCGAAAATAATATTCCGATTGTCGGCAAGCTTCAGGCTGGTCACGGCCGCGCGATGCACTGGCTGCGGCTCGATCGCTATTACGCGAGCGAGAAGCCGTTCAACCAGGACAAGGGCGAGTATCCGGAAAATCCCGAGATCGTGCACGAGCCGATGATGTGCCAGCACTGCGAGAACGCACCGTGCGAAACCGTTTGTCCGGTGAACGCGACCGTGCACAGCGAGGATGGTTTGAACGTGATGGCTTACAACCGCTGTATCGGCACGCGGTATTGCGCAAATAACTGTCCGTTCAAGGTGCGCCGGTTTAATTACTTCGACTACAACCAGCGGCCGATCGGCAAAGAGAAAATCCTGGGTCTTGTCACCGTGTATCAAGAATACCTCGGGCCGTTGACGAAAAAAGGCGCGCCCGACACGGTGAAGCTACAGAAGAATCCAAACGTGACCGTGCGAATGCGTGGCGTGATGGAAAAATGCACTTATTGCGTCCAGCGAATCGAGGATGCCAAGATCGCCGCCCACGTTCACGCGGGTGCGTCGAGCAGCACGCTCATTCCGCGTGACTCTTTCACGACTGCGTGTGCTCAGGCCTGCCCCACCGAAGCGATTGTTTTTGGCGATGTCAATGATCCCGAGAGCCGCGTCTCGAAGATGAAGAAGCAGGACCGCAATTATCGGCTGCTTCAATATCTCAATGTGAACACCCGCACGAGCTATCTGGCGCGAATAAGAAACCCGAATCCGAAAATGCCTGATGCCGGAAGAATCGCGGTGGCGAGTCTCGGCCACGGCCACGAAGGACCCGAGCATGCCAAAGCCAAACACGATGCCCACCAGCACGACAAAGGCGTTGTGAAACCGGAGGAAAAACCGTGACGAGATGCGTGGGCAAAGCAGCGTGTCATCCCGAGCACAGCGAGGGACCTCTCAACTGCGAATTTTGTTACACTTTTCACGGAATGCGTGAAGTGCCTTTGCGAGGTCCCTCGTCGTCTGCGCGACTCGGGATGACAGGATCAACGTTGGTCACGTTCACAGCTAAATAACATGGACGGCGCGACAACAGTCCCAGATGTGATCGAGGGCGAAGCATCCGCTTCGGTCGACGAAAAGCCCCTGGCGCGGATGCCACTTGTCCTGAACAAGAGGAACTTCAGCTGGATCACGGAGCGAATCGCCGGAGTCATTGAGGCACGCGCGCCGCGTTGGTGGTGGGTCGCGTTCGCGATCACCTCGATGGTGGCGATGTTCGGTCTCTTCTGTCTCGGATACCAGATCTCCACCGGCGTCGGCACTTGGGGCTTGAATCATCCGGTCGGCTGGGCCTGGGATATCACCAACTTCGTTTTCTGGATCGGTATCGGTCACGCCGGCACCCTTATTTCCGCGATCTTGTTCTTGCTCCGGCAAAAATGGCGCACGTCCATCAACCGCGCCGCCGAAGCGATGACGCTCTTCGCGGTTATCTGCGCGGCAATTTTCCCCGGCGTGCACGTCGGTCGAGTCTGGATGGCGTGGTATCTTGCGCCCCTGCCAAACAACTACGGCATCTGGCCGAATTTTCGCAGCCCGCTCCTCTGGGACGTCTTTGCGGTCTCGACCTATTTCTCGGTTTCAGTCCTCTTTTGGTATACCGGTCTCATTCCGGATCTAGCGACGTTGCGGGATCGGGCCACGACCAAGATCAAGAAGTTCCTTTACGGAATTTTCGCCGTCGGCTGGCGCGGTTCGAACCGTAACTGGCGTCATTACGAAATGGCCTATCTATTGCTCGCCGGCCTTTCCACGCCGCTCGTTCTCTCGGTGCACAGCGTGGTTTCCTTCGACTTCGCGACATCGATTATTCCGACCTGGCACACCACGATCTTCCCGCCCTACTTCGTGGCCGGCGCGATCTTCGGCGGCTTCGCGATGGTGCTCACGCTTCTCATCCCGGCGCGTGCCATTTACAAACTCCACGACATCATCACGCCGCAGCACGTTGACAAGATGGCGAAGGTCATTTTGCTCACCGGCTCGATCGTCGGGTACGCCTACACGATGGAATTCTTCGTCG
Organism: Chthoniobacterales bacterium; assembly: GCA_036385955.1. Classification (GTDB taxonomy): domain Bacteria; phylum Verrucomicrobiota; class Verrucomicrobiia; order Chthoniobacterales; family UBA10450; genus AV80. Next base: position 19,151 of record DASVJK010000131.1, read on the forward strand.
CGTGGTATAGCGGAAACCAGTACGAGAAGTTCGCGTTCTATAATCGCATCTTCGGGCCCTACTGGTGGTACTGGTGGGTCGGCATGCTCTTTTGCAACACGCTTTCGCCGCAACTTTTCTGGTTCAAGCGTTTCCGGCAAAATATTTACGTCGTCTATTTTGTCTGCATGTGCGTGAACGCCGGCATGTGGTTCGAGCGTTTCATCATCATCGTGGGCGGACTGCACCGGGACTTTCTCCCGTCGTCCTGGGGCATGTTTTACCCGACGTGGGTGGACATCTGGACGTTCATCGGCACGCTCGGAATTTTCACATCCCTTTTCCTTCTTTTCATTCGCTACCTCCCGATGATTGCGATGTCGGAAGTGAAGATCGTGCTGCCCGAGGCCAACCCGCACTACGCGTCCCCTGGTGAACATCACGCCGTCGCCGCGGGCGGAAAGGAGCGCGCATGAGAACGCCCTCCGGAAACAAAGTCTACGGAATGGGCGCGGAATACCCGAGCGCCGCCGCGCTCTACGAAGCAGCGAAACGCGTGCGCGATGCAGGCTTCAAGCGCTGGGACGTGCATTCACCATTTCCGATCCACGGAATGGATGAAGCGATGGGGCTCGGCAAGTCGTGGCTCAGCGCCGTTGTCCTCGGCGGCGGGATTACGGGATTGCTTACCGCGGCGATTCTGGAGTTCGGACCCTCCTGGTTCATTTACCCGCTGGTTGTGCACGGGAAACCGACCAACTGGGCGACGGTGCCGGCGTTTTTCCCGATCATGTTTGAGCTCACTGTCCTTTTCGCCGCCTTCAGCGCGTTCTTCGCGATGCTCCTCATGAATGGTCTGCCACGCTGGTATCACCCGATTTTTAATTGGCAACGGTTCAGCCGCGCGACCAACGATGGATTTTTCCTGGTGATCGAAGCGCGGGACCCGCGCTTTACCGAATTGGAGGCACGCGAACTCTTGGAACAAAGCGGCGGCCAGCATGTGACGATAATCCACGAAGACTAAATATGCTCCGCGGCTTCTTCCTTATTTTTCTGCTGACCGGCGTCGCCATCGTCGCCGTCTTCGGTTTGCGCGGGCAAAAGAGCACTGGTTCGCCCATTGAAGTTTTTCCCGACATGGTGCGTCAACCAAAAGTCCGTGCGCAAGCGCCGCTCGGATTTTTTGCTGACGGCCGCGGCGCTCGCGTCCCGGTCGCCGGCACAGTTCCGATGGGTTACGAAATGCCGCAGGCCTCGAGCGAGCCTAGCCCCGGAGCGGCGCCCATCGCTGCCGAGATGAATGCGCAGCCGCGCCTTGGATTCAGCGGAGGAACAGATTATTACAACACTGGCAAGATGGGGACGAATTGGGGAACCGGTTTGCCGATGACGCTGACGGGCGATTTGATGGAGCGGGGCAAACAGCGCTTCAACATCAATTGCGCCGTTTGTCACGGGATGACGGCAGCCGGGGATGGAATCACGAAGCAATACGGCCTCGCGACCGTCGCCACGTTGCAGGACGAGCGGATTCGCAAGATGGCCGACGGCGAAATTTTCAACACAATCACCAACGGCAAGAATACGATGCTGGCGTACGGACCGAATGTCACCGTTACCGATCGCTGGGCAATTATCGCCTATCTCCGCGCGTTGCAGCGCAGCCAAAACGCCACGGAAGCGGATGTGCCTCCGGAACACCGCGCAGAACTGGATAAACCGGCGGAAACCAAAGCCGAACCGAAACCGGAGGCGCCAAAAAAATGAGCGAGCGTTCTGACGTCGTCCCGGTGCCCGAGGGCGAATATTTCGAAGCGAACCGGTTTGCGGGTTTGTCGTTGCTGCTGGCTGTAGTCGGTTTGCTCAGTCTGGGGCTCTGCGTCGTCGGAGCTTTCGTTAATCGGCACCAGTTCAGTTTCTCGTGGCTTTTTGCCTTTGCTTTTTTCTTCACGATCCTGGCCGGCTGTTTTTTCTGGATCATCGTGCATCACGTGACCGACGCGGAGTGGTCGGTCGTCGTGCGGCGCCAGCTGGAAAATCTGGCCATGCTCATACCAGTCATGGCGGTCTTCTTCATCCCGGTGCTGGTTTTCCGCCATCACCTTTACGAGTGGATGAACGTCGCCCCCGGGCATGATCCCATTCATCTCGACAGCAAGCGTGCTTATCTAAATTGGCATTTCTTTCTCGTCCGCGCGATTTTCTATTTCGCATTTTTTGCCGGCGCGGCATTTCTCTTGCGGCGTTTCTCGGTCCGGCAGGATCGGGATGGCAATCCCGCGTATACCTTGAAGATGCGGAAGGTCGCGTTCATCGCTCTGCCGCTTTTTGCGATCTCGCTCACCTTCGGCGCCTACGATTGGCTCCTGGGACTGGATTACCACTGGTTCTCGACCATGTGGGGCGTTTACATCTTCGCGGGGGCCGCGGGCAGCTCGATGTCGCTGTTGGTGCTGGTTATCACCGCTTTGCGCAACGCAGGATATTTGAAAGACATCGTCACGATGGAGCACTACCACATCATGGGTAAGTGGATGCTCTCGTTCACGGTTTTCTGGGCGTACATCGGCTTCAGCCAATACATGCTCATCTGGTATGCGAACATGCCGGAAGAGACCGAATATTTTATCCGGCGAAATACGGAATCGTGGAACAGCCTGAGCCTGTTCCTGGTGATCGGCCGGTTCTTTGTGCCATTTGTCCTTCTGCTTTTGCGCAGCCCCAAAAGGAAGGCCCAGCAGCTTTGCATCATTGCGGGCTGGCTGGTCTTTATGCAGGCCGTCGATATCTATATCGTGATTCTTCCCGCGCTGCATGGGGTCGGCCTGCACGTGAGCATTTGGGATTTGGTGTCTCTGGTCGGCATGGGCGCGACGCTCGGCTTTTTCTATCTGCGGATTCTCGCCAGGACATCGCTTTTCCCGAATCGCGATCCCCGTCTCCTGGAGTCTCTTCGCACAACTAATTTACCGTGACGCACGACGAACCAGCTCAACAATTCCAGCCACGCTCCATGTTTTCGACGTGGATCGGAGTGTTGCTTCTCTTTGCCTTCTTCGGGTTGCTGGCGCTGGTCGTCATTGGCGCATCGCCGCGCGGAAACACTTATGAGAAGAAGCGGGCCAAGGTCCGTGCCGAGAAGTTGCAAGCCGTGCGTGAGGAAACGACCAAAGCGCTCACGACATATGCCTGGGTCGATAAGAATAAAGGGGTGGTGCGAATCCCGATCACAGACGCGATGAGATTAACCGTCGCCGAGCTGGCCGAGAAAAAACCCGCGCCGGCAAATCCGATTGCAACGCCCGCAGCGAATCCACCGGGGCAAAACGCTGCGCCAACTGCCGCTTCTCCGGCTCCATCACCCACCACCAGCGCGAGCGGAACACCGAAACCCACTTCCATTACCGGCCCCAATTCCGAGAGTCGAAATCAGCCTGCGGCTGCCATCAATCCGCCACCGACTCCTCCGGGAACACAGCCCGGTGCGTCTAACGCTCCAGCCGCTTCTCCACCTTCCGCCGCGGTTAAGGCGCCAGTGTCATCTTCCACGTCACCTTCACCGTCCGCGCCGGCAACTCCGTTACCAGTCCGCGGGAAAACGCCATGAGCGCTCCTCAAAACCCAGATTTCTTTAGATGAATCCCGCTGACGTACCCCTGAGACCGCCCACGACATCGGAATCCGACGTAACGATCCGTGACGTCGAACAAGTCGAACGCGCGTTGATTGACGCGTCCACCCGCCTGCCCGTTTTGTTCTTTTACGGTTCGGCGATCGTCTGGCTCCTGCTCGGCACATTGCTCGCCGGATTCACCTCCTTCAAACTCCACGCACCCGACTTGCTCGCGAATGTCAGCTTCCTCACGTGGGGCCGCGTCCGGCCCGCGCACATGAACGTGATGGTTTACGGTTGGGCGTCGATGGCCGGCATTGGGACCGCGATCTGGCTGATGGCGCGCTTATGCCGCACGACTTTGCAACATCCCCTTCTGCTCATCGGTGGCGCGGCGTTTTGGAATCTCGGGGTCCTTCTCGGGGTGAGTGGAATTCTGGCCGGCGACAGCACTGGATATGAATGGCTCGAGTTTCCGCCTTACGCCGCCATCCTTCTCTTCGTCGCCTACTCATTGGTCGTTTCCTGGGCGATGCTCATGTTCCGTTTTCGCCGCGGCGACCACATTTACATCACGCAATGGTATTTGCTCGGCGCCTTTCTCTGGTTCCCGTGGGTTTACGGTGCCACGCAAATCATGCTCTTCGTGGTTCCTCTGCAGGGTGTGATGCAGGAGGCGGTGACTTGGTGGTTCGCGAACAATCTTCTCTTCCTCTGGTTCGGCGCGATCGGGCTCGGCACGGCGTATTACATGATTCCGAAGGTGATCGGACGCCCCGTTTACAGCTACCATCTGGCGGCGATCGGATTTTGGACCTATGCGCTCTTTGCGAGCTGGACCGGAATGCAACGGCTCGTCGACGGACCGTTTCCCGCCTGGATGATCACCGCCAGCATCGCAGCGACCATCCTGACCATCATCCCGGTGGCGACCGTCGGGCTGAATCACCACATGACGATGCGCGGGTACTTTGGACTGCTTCGATATAGCCCGACGCTGCGTTTCACCGTCTTCGGCGCCATTTCGTACACTGTTTTCAGCCTGGTCGGTGTCCTGATCTCACTGCGTTCCGTCGCGCGTTATGTCCAGTTTACCCAGGCAAGTATCGCGTATTCGCACCTCGGGTTGTACGCATTTTTTACTATGGTGATGTTTGGCTCGATGTACTACATCGTGCCGCGGCTGGTTGGACGTGAATGGCGTTATGCTTCACTGATTAAGCTCCACTTCTGGTCGTCGACCTACGGAGTCGGTTTGATGGTCTTGATGCTGTTAACCGCGGGCGTCGCGCAGGGTGGCGCGCTCGATAATCCGGCGTTGAGCTTTACTGAAACGAGTGAATACGTCCCAATGTACCTGCGTGGCCGCAGCGTTTCCGGATTGCTTCTGATGGTCGCGCATTTCGTTTTTGCATTTCACTTTGGCCTGATGCTTTTTGGTTTGGGCCGGACGGCGAGTGTTCCGACATTTCTCAATCCACAGGAAGAGGAGGCCCTCGAGGCACGCCTATGAAAGGGATCGTACCGCTCTTTCTCGGGATCTTCGGCACTTTCGCCTTCTCATGGGCGGGGCTAATCCTCATTCCGAATTACCAAATTGGGCACCTCGATCCGCAAATGGACGAAGACGGAAATGACCCTTATCCCGCGCCGAAGTCGGGTATGGTCGACCGTGGCCGGCGAATTTACGCCGCGAATGGCTGCGTTTACTGTCACAGCCAGCAAGTTCGCGCCGATTATGCGGCTTCAGACATCGATCGGAAATGGGGTGAGCGTCGCAGCGCGCCGCGTGATTATCTCTTCGAACGCCCCGTTGTCCTGGGCAAAATGAGGTTGGGTCCGGACTTGTCGAACATTGGAAAACGCGCGCCCGTTGAGGACGAACAGGCGCCGACCGCAGCGAGCCCAACCCCAGCTGGCCCCACGACACCTCAAGCATCACCCGCGACCAATCCAGCGCTGGGAGCTTCTCCATCAACACCTCCGGCGCTTTCTCCCTCCACTGCTGTAGCTGCTGCTTCGCCGGCCATTTCACCCGCAAAGGTCGCTGCCGTAACTTCTCCCGTCCCTGCGCCGAATGCTGCGACCACGGCCGGTACAACTGTCACAGCCAATGGCGCGCCGCCTCCCTACTCTGCCGCGTGGCATCATCGTCATCTTTACAGTCCGCGCAGCCTTGTCCTGGATTCCAACATGCCGGCTTATCATTTCCTTTATGATAAACGACGCATCAGCGGCGAACGCGCGACCGATGCATTGAAGTTGGGCGAGGGAGATGCAGTTCCGGAAGGCTGGGAAGTGGTGCCGACCTACGATGCGAAATGTCTTGTCGCGTATCTGATGTCGCTCGACCAATCACACGCCCTGAAAGAAGTGAAAGCGACAGGCGCGCCACCTGCATCCGCACCTTCACCGGCGGCCTCCTCCGCATCACCAGCGCCAGCACCGACGAAGGGGCCGAAATGAACGAGAACTCACCCGTTCCAGAGCGCAGGGTCCGGCAGGGGATGGACTATGGTGAAACCGAGGATGTCCAACAGGTGCATGCCGCCATCCAGCGCGAAAAGCGAGAACCGAACGCCGGCCTCGAGCCGCTCTCGCTCTGGTTGATCGCGATCTACGGGCTTGCCATCTTTTTTGGCGGCGCTTACCTGGGACGGTATTCCGGAAATTTCAGCGGCGATGGTCTTGACCCGCTTGGCGGCGCACCGCTTTCCACGAAAACCGGCCCGCATAGCCAAAATGAGGGTCCAATCGTCATGACTTCTGCCGAGCGCGGCAAGAAGATTTTCTCGGCGAACTGCGCCACCTGTCATCAGATGAGCGGCACCGGTGTCGCCGGCCAATATCCGCCGCTGGCTGGCTCAGAATATGTCAATGGTGGCACCCGCCGGCTGGGCATGATTGTACTGAAGGGTCTGCAAGGTCCGCTCATTGTCAAAGGAGTGGCATTCGGCTCCGCGGTAATGCAGCCATGGGAGAAAACGCTGACCGATGCGAAGATCGCCGACGTTCTCACCTTCATTCGCCAGGAGTGGGGGAATAAGGGCGAGCCTGTGACACCCGAGGGCATCGCGGCCCTTCGTAAGGAACTTGCGAACCATCCTGATTCCTTTACCGAACCCGACCTGAAAGCCGTTCCAGAGGACGCGAATCTTCCAGGCGGCGAGGCGCCTGCCACGAAACCAGGCGAGCCGCCGAACCCACAAGCCAGCGCCGCGCCACCTCCGCCGAAAGCATAGCCGCTGTCGCGTTAGAGTTGGCAGCAATTGCGGTGGATCGAGCGCTCCGCCGGTGACGCGGCTAAATCTTACGGGCGATGATATTGGCGAGGGCCGTGAGGCCCGCCTCATCCTCGGCGTCAAAGCGATCCAACTCCCGGCTATCGACGTCGAGCACTCCGATCAATCGAGAATCTTCGGTCAGGAGCGGCACTACGATTTCCGATCTCGACGCGATATCGCAAGCAATGTGCCCTGGAAATTTCGTCACGTCCGCGACTCGAAGCGTTGAGTGACTTTCCGCAGCCGTTCCACAGACGCCGCGCCCGAGTGCGATCCGGACGCAGGCCGGTTGCCCTTGGAATGGACCGAGAACCAGCTCGCCACCTTTCAACAAGTAAAAGCCCGCCCAGTTCAAGCGCGGAACCGAATTGAAAATCAGCGCCGCGCCGTTTGCCATGTTCGCGACTGGATCAGTCTCATCGTCGATCAGGGCGTGACACTGCGCTGCCAGCTCACGATAGAGTTCCGCTTTGGTTGCGTTATTGAGGCCGGATCCTGCGAACATAGGCAATCAAGTTACACGCCGGGAACGGACATGGCGACAGAGCGCCTTGGGTGCAACAACGAGAGCCAGCCAGCCGCCCTACGAGCGTGCAGCCGGCGCTCGTTCGCTCACCATTTCGTCGACCACCGCGAGGAACGGATCAATATCGAAAGGCTTGGTGAGGTAATTCCGCGCTCCGGCCGTCAGCAACCGCTCGA
>DASVJK010000132.1:0-2344 GCA_036385955.1 Chthoniobacterales bacterium
CGCGCGTCCGCCGCGACTACGTTGACGTTCGGTAAGCGACTGAGGTTCTTCAGCAAGCGCGCGCGGTGCGGATGCAACTCCGTGGCAAACACTTTGGCGCTAGGGTTGCGCCTGGCGAGCAAGGCAGTCTTGCTGCCGGGAGCGGCACAACAATCAAGAATCGCAGAATTAACGATCGCTTCTCCACGACCCGCCAGCAACGCGACCAGTTGCGAAGCTTCATCCTGAATGGAGACGCGGCCTTCCTGGTAGGCGTGCGTTGTTGTCACGTCGCCCGCAAGAACGCGTCGTGCAGCCGATAGTAGTCGGCCCGGCGAGAGCTGGACGCCGGCCGCGGCAAGTTCGGCATCAGCGTGCTCATCGTGAGATAGATCATCGTGAATGTGAATCGCCGTAACGGGCACGGTCTGATCATGGGCGCAGATCTGCCGCGCTGCCTCAAGTCCATAGTGCTCGGTCCAGCGTGCCACCAACCACGGGGGATGAGCCGCGTTCCGAGCCAGCGTGATGGAGTCGGGCGATTCGCCGATTTCCGCGAAGATGTCCTCCACGCCGGCCCCGGCAATTGTCCGGAGAACCGCATTCACGAACGAAGCCGCCGAGCGCTTTCGCGCCGCTTTGACGAGTTCCACACTTTCGAAGATCGCCGCGCGCGCCGGAACTCTGGAGAGAAACTGCAATTGATACACGCCGAGGCGCAACGCGGCCAGGACCTCGCCATCCAGCCGATCGAGTTTCTGCGACGATGCGGCGGCCAGTCGCCGATCGAGCAGAGACTGCCAGCGTAGAACTCCCATCACCAACTCGGTGGCGAGCCCGTGATCACGCGAGGAAAGTTTCGCGAGGCGAGGGGAATGGAGCAGTTCGTCGGCGTAGGATTCTTCGCGCTCGACCCGCAGAAGAATTTCGAAAGCCGTGTTGCGAGCAGGAGAAACGGCCATCGCAGCCTATTGCCCCAGATGGTCGCCGGATTTGGGCCGGTAGCCGTTGATGAATTCTTGCGCGGTCATGCGGCGCTTGCCCTCGAGTTGAATTTCGATCAGCTCCAGCGTCGTGTCCTGTCCGCAGCCGGCTAACAGGCGCGCTCCCTCCACCGCGATTTCTCCGGGCGCCAACCGAACCGCGTGTTGCGCGAGTCGAGCACGATGCACTTGCAGCGTTTTCCCTCGAAAAATCGTGAACGCCCCAGGCCACGGGTGGAAGCCGCGCAGGCGATTGACCAGGTCTCTTACTGATCGAGAGAAGTCCATGCGGCCATCTTCTTTTTTCAGAATCGGCGCGAGCGTCGCCTGCGAATGATCCTGCGGAGTCGGGCGAACGTCCCCGCCCTCGATCCCGCGCAGGGTCTCGACCATCAAGTCCGCGCCGATGGGCGCCAGTTTCGGGCCTAACGTCTCGGCTGTATCTTCGGGACCAATCGGAATTTCGCGCTGCATGAGTATGTCGCCGGTGTCGAGCCCCGCATCAATGCGCATGGTTGTAACCCCGGTGACGGATTCACCGTTGGCAATCGCCCACTGGATCGGCGCCGCGCCGCGATACTTTGGCAGCAGAGACGCATGCAGGTTCAAGTTCCCGAGCCGGGGAAGATCAATCATCCACTGCGGGATGATTCGTCCATAGCCGACGACGATGATCGCATCCGGGCCAATCGCCGCAAGCTGGCCGCGAAATTCGGTGTTGTTCTTGATGGTGCCGGGTTGCACGATGGCAATACCCAATCGCATTGCCGCTTCTTTCACGGGGGAAACGGCCACCTCCATCCCGCGCCCGCGAGGCCGATCGGGTTGCGTCACCACCAGCGGCACGGAATGACCGGCCTCGACCAAGCTCTCCAGGGTCGGGACAGCGAAACTAGGAGTGCCGCAGAAAACCAGGATCATAGACGTCCGGTCGCAAGTGTCCGATATTAAGCAGGCAGCTGAAAAACTAATCGAGGGAGCAGAAAGCAGACCTCAGGCGCTAAAGCGCGAGCGGGTCTAAACGACTTAGCGGCACGACTGAAGTCGTGCCCTTCCCAAAACCCGATTGAACCGGAGTCTTTCCGCAGCCTGTTTAGCCGTGCCCTTCCCAAAACGATTTATGCGATAGCTTCCAATTACCAAATTGCCGAATTGCAAAATTACTCAATCCCCTACCACTCGCCCGCCTTCACCAGTTTCTTGATCTTGCGCTTGATGAGGTCGCGCTTCAAGGCGCTTACGTGGGAGATGTAGAGCTTGCCGTTCAAGTGGTCGGTTTCATGCAGGAAGGCCCGGGCCAGCAGGTCTTCTCCGGTGTGCTCGAAAAACTTGCCGGTCAGGTCCTGCGCGCGCACCGTCACGGTCTTGGCGCGCGTGACGTC
>DASVJK010000133.1:0-29963 GCA_036385955.1 Chthoniobacterales bacterium
GCCCGTTTCACGAGAATCTTTAAACGCGCCGTGAGGTGGTCCTGTTCCAAGTCGGCCAGTGTCCAGGCATTATCGAGCGAGAGCTTTAATTGCGCGCTGCTGATAATGCTCGCGCGAGTGAGAACGAGAAAGGCGGTTGGCACTGTCTCGACGAGGCGTTGCAGTCGATACCAACTCGTTTGCGGGATTTTTCGAAGTTCATCGGAGGCATTCAGAACAAGATCGAGAACGATCAGGGGAAAATTGCCATCGCGCAGAAGGAGATCGGCGGCTTTGACTGCGTCGAGCGCCTTCGTGCAACGAACCCAAAGCAGGTTACGCAATCGCCGGTTACCAAGCGGTTGGGGATCGAATGAATCCCGTCCGTCCACCAAGGCGAGAAAATAGCCATCGCGCTGCGCGCTCTGCAAAAGAGCGTAAAGCAAGAGCGCACTCCCGGCGCTCACCTGTGGGCTGCTCAATTCAGTGATAGCGCTTTTGGGTAAGCCGCCTCGGATTGCCTCATCGATGGCAGGCAAACCGGTCGCTAAACGCGGGGCTGGGGGAGTAAACGATTGCGGGAAACGTTCGGCAAGCAGATTGCGAAGATCGACAATTTTACTGCTCGCGGCCATGCCTCGAAATTGGCACAGCTGTAAAATATGTTCAACTGAACTTATCCACGTTTTCGCCGCGCCGCCACAATTTGTTTCCGCACCAGGGAAACCAGCACTCCCTGGATGCGGAGTTCTCGTGCGGGAACCAGATTCGGGTAAAGCGGGTTCTCCGCCTTCAAGTAGGGCCGGCCATGCTCCGTGACGTAACGCTTTAACGTTGTTTCTCCGTCGATCAACGCCGCGACAATATCGCCGTTTTGCACATCTTTTCGATCCTCGAGGATCACGATATCACCGTCCAGAATATGAGCGTCGATCATGGAATCGCCGCGGACGCGCAGGGCAAAAGTGCGTCCATTTTTCGAGGCGTTGACCGAGCGCGCGTCGAGGGAAATATGCCCTTCCATCGTCTGCTCCGTGAGAGTCGCCATTCCCGCCGGGATCTGCCCGTAAATCGGTATGTCAGTGATACGCACTTTCTGCACCGGTGTGATCAGCGCCCGGGCCTTGCGCGCGTGGCGATCCAGAAAGCCTTTGCGCTCGAGCGCGTCGAGGTACTGCATCACCGATGTCTGGCTCGCGAAGCCGAAATGATGCTGGATTTCACGCGTGCTTGGCGTCATACCTTTCTCACGCTGCTCCAACTGGATGAATTCCAAAATGCTTCTCTGTCGCTCGGTGAGCATGCTTTATGATCTCTGCGAAAATGCTCAACGCAAGTTCAAATGAACACAATACTCGCCTCGCATTCCGGGGCGTTGGCGCGGTGAGTTTTAAGGCCAACCAACGAATGCGACGATCCGCGGATCCTGGCTAAACGCGGTTCTGTCATCCGAATCGCGCAGACGACAAAGGACCTCTCAACTGCAATGAGGGTTGGACTTCATTCCTGTGGCGGCCATTGCAATTGAGAGGTCCCTCGGTCGCCGCGGCGACCTCGGGATGACACGTTGGCGGCCTGCTGTTACCTCCGCCGAGGAGTGATCTCGTTTTGAAGGACCGGGTGTGGCCTGCTCAGTGAAGCGACAACTGAAACGTCATTTCGTCGAGCTGAGTGGACCAACGGGTCAGATAAGCGAACGCGAAATAGAGATTCGACAAGCCTTCGATCTGTTCCGCCGGATTTTTCGCCCAGGCTGTATTGATCTGGCGTAGTTCAGCGAGCGAAGCGTCGGATAAATTCTGAATTTTCTCGCGCACTTCTTTCGTCTCGTTTTGCACTTCCAGGATCTGCGGCTTTAACAGCGACCGGCTTAACGCGTTCGATGTTGCCCGAATTTTTTCCAGCAGAAGATTCGCCCGCTGTGTGAGCGCGCCGACCGCGGGAAACAGATCGTGCAATTGCTTGGGAACCGTTTGGTCGGCGGAAGAGGGTGCGCAGCTTTGCAAGCTCAGGAGGTGGTGCAGCCGCCGTTTCGGATCCTGCAAGACTTGATACGCCTCATTCAGACTCGTAAAGGTTGCGACCGTTGCGTCTGCGTCGGGGCGGCTTGTTTGAGCGTCCGGGTGTGCCTGCAAGGTCTTCTGATGGTACGTGTCCTTCAGCTTGTCCGGATCGAGCCAGGGCGCATGTGGCTGATCGAGAAGAGCGAAGTAATCGATCATGCAGCGAAGCTCTCGCCGCAGGAACAATGGGCGACCGCATTCGGATTCGTTACTTTGAACCCGCCTTTCTGCAGGTCGTCGCTGTAATCCAGGAGCGAGCCGCTCACAAAAAGCGCACTCTTGGGATCGACCACCACGCGGACATCGGAAGATTGTACCATGATGTCGCGATTCGCGGGCCCGTCCACGAGATCCATTTTATATTGCAGCCCGGAGCAGCCGCCGCCGATCACAGCGACGCGGAGCGCTCCTGTAGCCCGGCCCTGTTTTTCCAGGAGCGAATTGAGTTTGCGCGACGCGTTCTCGGTTACCTTGATCAGCCGCTCGTTCCCAATCTTGTAATTGATCGTTGCCGCTGGTGGAGATGTTTCGGGCACGGGCAAACGTTAGTTCGCGGCGTGATTACCGCAAGGGGACCTCCGTCACGCGGGCTCCGAGTCGCTATTGCCGCTGATCCCCGTTGTCGATACCCTGGCTTGCGGCATGCAGAATCGAGTTCGCTTGGAGATTATTGATGGACCGCTGAAGGGAAAGAAATTTGAGTTCGCTGAACACGACACTTTCATCTTCGGACGCGCTTCTGATTGCCATGCTCATCTGTCTGATGACACGCTCGTGTCACGCCACCATTTTATTCTCGAGGTGAATCCACCTCTCGCACGGCTGCGCGATCTCGGCAGCCTAAACGCGACGCACGTAAACAACCGCAAATGCGGAGGCCGAAACAAAGGCGAGACTCCAGAGCAGGGGTTAATCATGGCGATCGGATTCGCGTAGGCGATACCATCATGGCGGTCACGATTGAGCACGCCAAAGGTCAGCCGGACGAGAGCGCGCAGGTCCGCGAAGAGCTAGCCAGACTGATCTTCGAAGTGAACGCCCCCAAGCAGAAGAAAGCCGAGCGGTTCATCGAACAGCAAATCGGAGGCTACATCGTCGAAAAGGAACTCGGGCGTGGCGGCTTCGGCGCGGCCTATCTGGCTCGCCGCATGAAGGACAACCAGCGCATCGCGCTCAAGGTGATGCTGTCGCAAGTCGCCGTGGACAAGAGCAACCTCGAACAATTTCTGAGAGAAATCCGCAACGTCTCATCGCTGAAGCACCAGAACATCGTTCAGATTTTCGACTTCGGTTCCACGGACGGGATCTTCTACTTCGCGATGGAATGGTGCGAAGGCGGCGGCGTTGACAGGCTGATGGCGCAGCACAAAGGCAAGGTGCCGCTACCGTTGGCGAAGCCGATTATTCTCCAAAGTCTCGATGCGCTGGCGCACGCCCATTCGAAAGGTTTCGTCCACCGCGATCTCAAACCATCAAACATCCTGCTCTCCTTCGTGCGGAATAATATTGTCGCAAAGCTCGGCGATTTCGGCCTGGCAAAGAGCTTCGAAAAGGCTGGCTTGAGCGGATTGACACTCACGGGCAATTACGCGGGGACGCCTTACTTCATCCCGCGCGAGCAGATCACCAACTTCAAATACGTCAAGCCAGTCTCGGACGTGTGGAGCATGGGTGCGACTATCTACAACGTGCTGACCGGGACTTTCCCCTACCCATTCAGCAAGGACCGCGACCCGATTGACGTGATCTTAAACGACGATGTTGTGCCGATTCGCCAGCGCGACAAGACCGTTCCGGCGGCGCTTGCGGGCGTGCTCGACACGGCGCTCGCGAAGAACGTCAAGGAACGCTACCAAACAGCGACCGAGCTGTTGGAAGCCTTGAAGCACGCACTGCAATGACGGAGTCGAATAAGCCGTTAAATACAGACTCGGAACAAGTTTGGGAGCCGGGCCAACTGTTGCTTGGTGATTTCGAGGTCCAGCGGGTTTTAGGGCAGGGCGGAATGGGCAGGGTGTATCACGTACGCAGCCGGACGACGGCGATGGAGTTCGCCGTCAAGCGCGCGCTGATCAAGAACGACAATAGCCGTCAGAACTTTCTGAGCGAGTTACAGACGTGGATTGATCTGCCCGAACATCCCAATATCGCCGCGTGCCGGTTCTTCCGAACAATTGGAGACGAAATTGCGATCTTTGCAGAATATGCAAGCGGCGGCACGCTCGCGGATTGGATTCGGGACCGGCGACTGACAACGCTGGAGAAGATTCTTGATGTCGCAATCCAGTTCGCTTGGGGGCTGCACGCGCTTCATCAGCACGGCTTGATTCATCAGGACGTAAAACCAGGTAACGTGTTGATGACTACGGGAGGAATCGCCAAGGTTACGGACTTCGGCCTCGCACGGGCGCGACTGCGAGGTGGTGATGGCCGATTCTATTCGCCGGTGGCTGCCTCGAATAACGAAAGCATGCTTGCGAATTTCGGTGGGATGACACGGGCATACTGCTCGCCTGAGCAAGCGCAGATTGAGGCGATGTGGAAGAATGGAACGCCACTGGAGGCACTGCCGAAGTTAAGCCGCCGAACGGACGTTTGGAGTTGGGGCGTCAGCTTGCTGGACATCTTCTATGGCGAGGTTTCCTGCGGTTATGGGCAAACTGCCGGACAATCATTGGAAGCCTATTTCAGAGATAATGTTGCTAGGGAGTCCTTGCCGCGAATGCCCGTGGAAATGACAATGGTTCTTGGTAAGTGTTTTCAACCCAAACCGGAGCACCGCTGGAAAAACATCAGCGAAGCTGCGGACGCCTTGATTCTGCTCTCTGAACAGACGTCTGGGCGGCCCTACCATCGGCAGACGCCCATAAAGTCTTCTACTCGAAGCGGCGCTATGCCGTCAAATGATCGTCGGACGACCGGAGGAATGGAATGGAGCGAGCCGTTGAAATGGTTGAGGAAAGCATTCAGAGCCGCCGGTTATGATCCGGCTAAAGCTGAACTGCACATTCCAGCTAGGACAGGCTCGCGCCGTGCGCAGGCGATTGCGGATATGGTGGTTTATGAGGAAGCGTATCGTATTTTTGAACGGCTGGTAGCGGAGGGTCAAGCAGTGCTGGAAGATGAATTGGCTGCGCTTTGCCGTGAGAAAGCTTTTATCCATGAGAACACTGGTGATTCGGTTGGTGCTGTGGAACTCTTCGCCCGCGCGATTGAGATTCTACAGCGACAAGTAACCCAGCAGGGACGCGCGGAACTGGAAAGCGAATTGGCGATGGCTTATGCGGACATAGCTTCTGCGTCATGCAATCTGTTCGACAAAACTGTTTCGGTAACATTTTACAACCGTTCGATCGAAATCTATGAGCGGCTCGTGCAGCAAGAGGGAAAGCTGGAATTGCTCAATAGTCTGGCAGCGGCCTATATGAACAAGGGCTCTGTGGTAAGCGCGCTGGGAGATAAGATTACTGCCGTGGCACTCTACGATCATGCCATCGAAATTCGCGAACGATTGGTGAACGGGATTGGACGAAGCGAAGTGGCCGACGATCTGGCGACGGCCTATATGAACAAGGCAGTTGCGGTTAAAGATATGGGTGACGCTGCTAGTGCCGTGGCATTTTACGATCGTGCGATTGAGATTTTGGAGCGATTAGGCAATCAAGAGAAGCAGCGAAAACCGGCTGATAATCTGGCAATGGCCTACGTTAACAAAGCAATGGCGGTAAACGCCGTGGGTGATAGCCTCGCTGCCGTCGTGCTTTACGACCGTGCAATTGAGATCTGGGAGCGATTAGTTAATCAAGAAGGGCAGCGGGAATTTGCCAATAATCTAGCCACGACCTACATGGGCAAGGCAGTTGCGATGAGCGATTCGGGCGATAAGCGTAGCGCTGTAGCCGTTTACGACCGGGCAATTGAGATAAAGGAGCGATTAGTCAATCAAGAGGGGCAGCGTGAACTCGCCGATGATCTGGCCATGGCATACATGAATAAGGCAACTGCAGTATGCGCTTTGGGCGACAAGCATGGCGCTGTGGCGCTCTACGACCGGGCAATTGAGATTTACGAGCGATTGGTGAACCAAGAGGAACAACGGGAACTCGCCAATGATCTGGCAACCGTCTACATGAACAAGGCAGTTGCAGTGAGTGCTTTAGGTGATAAGCGGGCCGCCGTGGCGCTTTATGACCATGTTATTGAAATTCGGGAACGGCTGGTAGGCCAGGAGGAAAGAAGAGAACTGCTCGGCGATTTGGCTTGGGCTAAAGGGCTTCGCGCCGAAGAGCTAATAAGCCTCGGAGAGCGATCAAAAGGGATGGCCGAGGCGCAAGAAGCAATTGAGAGTTTGCGTGCTGAGGTCGCGAGGACTGGCCAAGTCGACTTACAACGCATTGTAACACGGCTCACTAACGTCTTGAGCAAAAGTTGATTCTCGGAGGTTTATGATTTTGCGATGCCGATACCTTTCTTAATGAGATTGTGTTGACCTCCGAACAACTCGAAGGCGCAGTAATGCTCGGTGGAAGTTCAAATCCCGAGACGCGCACGCGTGCGTTAAGGGTTTTGGGAGACCTGACGCGCTTTCCTATCGGTTTTCGGAAGCAGAAGGTATTGTCGACGTTTCCATCAACCGCCATTTATTCGTCTCCCGGCCATTTCGTCGACTGAACAATCTCGCAATCTTTCTCGATCTGCTTGAGGTAACCATCGAGCAGTTCCTTGTTGGAGTCGGCTAATACGAACGATAGGTCGAGATTAAAGCAAAAATAGCAGATTCTCTGAACCGGTCCGCGAACGGGGATAGCGGATGAAAAAAGCTGCTTTCGCGCTGTATCATAATCCTGCTCGATCTTCAGCTTTAGGCCTTCTGGTAAGCCACGGGCTGGGCCTTGAATTGTGCGCATCCGGGAAATCTCCCTGTCCGAAAAGTTAACCGTCTTTACTTCACACAATACCTCTCGGAAAGCGGTGGTCCCGCGCACGTCTGGAGTTGTCGGAGTGGTATGGGACTCCGGACGACGAATGAATGACACTTCCGAGCATTCCAGCGTCAGCAGATACTCATAGCCTTTGGCCTCGTTGAGTATTTCAAAGATCGGAGTCCATGTGCGTACTTTCGATCGGTCGAACTGGGTAATGAAAGGACTTATTCTTTCCAGAAGATATTGCCGTGACTGTTCGTCTAATCGGCTGAGCCGATCTCCCCACGCCTTGTAATACTCCTTCGACAGCCCAGTCAATGCGCGCATCAACAGGGTGTAAGTCTCGCGAGCGTTCACGGCGGCATAATCCCCAGGTGTCACGGCTCGAGCGAGGGAAATGGGGTTAGTCTGTGATTCTCGCTCTTTTCTTTACCAGACGGAGTTGACGTCATTGAGCGAGAATCACAGACTGCCCCCCTTCTGCCCCTTGGTTAGCCTCTTTGAAGTATTCGTCGAACGCGTTACTTCCTCCACTAGCCGGAGGGACAATTGGCAACTGCTCATCGATAACTGTTCCATGCTCATCGAATGCTATCGCTGACAATTTATCGTTTACGCCCGGATGGAGCTTTGACGCAATCAGGGTGCCCGCAACGAATCTCACAAGCAGCTTGTAGAACTCAAATCGCCCTTCGAGACTGGGGTGAGGAAGCTGGATATCATATGCCGCTCTGAGCTGAGCAGCGTAGCCAAGTGCCTGCTGAAAAAGGGGACCGAACAGTGGGTGATACCCGTTTCGAAGATGGATGAACCCATAATTTAACTGAGACCGGAAGTGCCACTCGCTCCACTTCTGATCATCGGGATAATCACGGTAAAGCCGCAACTCGTGTGCTGGCTCATTGTCGTGGCCACAGTGAGCGTGAAATAGGACAGGGAGTCCGCCTCGGTATCCGCCGATGTGTATTCCGCGAACAAGGTCTTTCCATTGGCGTCCGCTTTTCCCCAAAATTGCGTTCAGCGAACTCACTAGCTTCTGGCCGGCATTTTCGACGGAATCGCCAGCCTTCACGTGATCCCGAATGAAATCGGCCAACCAATAATCGATTCTTCGATGATCGACGCACGCATTGCCCCAAAGAGCAAAGCTGATGTTCGCGGCTTTCGCATACTGAACTTTGTAGGCATTTGCGGTGACGCTGGTGCCGCGAGTCACAGCTGAATCGCCGACCATAATTATACCGTGACGGGAGATGTCGCTTACGACGAGGGTCATTTTCCTTGGCTAACGAGAATTTGGCGAATTCGAGGGTCAGTCTGTGAATCTCGCTCTTTCATAAGCACATCGATTTTTCTCTGCCCAAGAAAACCAAATTAGGACACTACCCCGCGACCAAAGGGAGGTGGCCAGCTGCGATTTCGTCAATCTCGGCGAGCGTCGAGACGTGTTGGAATTTTTCGCGCAGCATTTTGCTGTTTGGAAATCCTTTGGAATACGCCATGAGACGCGCTCGCATGGACCGAATGGCCTGGTCCTCGCATCCCCATTCCTGGATGGCAAGCTGACAGTGCCGCTGAATCAGCTCCCATTTCTCGGCGAGGCTGGGCGAAACGAGATGTTCGCCGGTGGCGAAATAATGTTTCACCTGACTGAAAATCCACGGTGAACTCATTGCCGCACGACCGATCATTGCGCCGGCCATGCTGGTTTCGGCGCGTCGCCTCGCAACCTCCGGGCCACTCGCCAGGTCGCCGTTGCCGACCACGGGGATTGAAACGGCCGCGACAACCTCGCCGATCACGCTCCAATCTGCCGCCCCGGAATAACCTTGCGCGCGCGTGCGACCATGGACCGCGAGCGCGAGAACACCCGTATCTTCGAGGATGTGCGCGACACGCGGAGCATTGATCGAGTCCGTGTCCCAACCGATTCGGATTTTTGCCGTGACCGGCATCGGCGCAACGGCGCGAACGACTGCTTCCGCCACCGCTGCCAGAGTGGGGCAATCTTTGAGCAGGGCCGAGCCGCCATTTTTCGCCACCACTTTGTTCACCGGACAACCAAAATTGAGATCGATAAAATCCGGCCGCACCCAGTCTACGACGTGTTTCGCGGCTTCCGCCATGTGTTCTGCATCTCCGCCAAAAAGCTGCACGCCGATTGGCCGCTCGCATTCGTCGAAATCGAGATATTCCCGCGTGCGTTCGTTCCGCCGGAACACGCCTTCGGCCGAAACAAACTCCGTGACGAGGACATCTGCGCCCCGTTCTTTGCAGAGCTGACGGAAAATCTTGTCCGAGACGCCTGCCATCGGCGCGAGATAAAGTGGAAAACGGGATGAGGAAAACCAGGGAAGCGGCGGGGGATTTCCGATTTGCGATTTCCGATTTGCGATTGCGTTGAGCATCAGATTGTGTCCTCGCTCGCCTTCAAAAGCGCTGCAACTTCGGCTTGCACGTTGTCGAGTTCATCGAGTCGCAAGCGCACATCGGGCACAATGAAAACGTCGCCAGTCTTTGCGTGTTCATAGATCAGCACCGGCGGGTCTTCAGTTTGATCGGTCTTAATCTGTTTCAGGACCCGCTTTCGTTCGAGCATGACGGCGAGGACGTAACATGTGTTTGCGTTCGACGCGTCGTTCTTCGCCAGGAGACGTCGCAAAATGTTTTCGGCGTTTTGCTTCTGCAGCGCTTCTGGTGGCGCGAGAGGCGGCGGTTCATAGCGCGTCTTCCAAAAAGAAAAGGGCCGGATATTCTCGTTGCGTTGTGCCCATGCCTCTTCGCTCAGATCTTCGCGGCGGAAGCCTTCGCCTTCCCGAAAGAGCAAGGTGTAAAACTGCTCGCCCGGCTCAAACGCCCGCTGTGTCCGCGCGCAGGCGTCCGCTCGATGCTTGATCGGCCAGTCATTTGCCAGCGGATTCATCGCGCAAACACGCGTCCTTCCCCAAAGAGGTTCAGCCTCGGCGGCTCGCGGTTCGTCGCGCGGTAATAGAGGAGAACCAGACCGAGCGCCCCAAAAAGAACATTCGGTGTCCAGGCTGCGGCCCAATCTGGGATCCGCGCTCCCTCGCCGAGAGCAAGAAAGAGATGCGTTACGAAATTCATTGTAAAAACGATGAGGACTGCGGCTGCCACGCTCGATAAGACTCCCCGGCGCGAGTATCCAACGCCGAGCGCCGTCGAGATCAGAGCGATGACGAGGCACGTCCAGGGCAAGGCCATGCGGTATTGCAAATGGGTCGCAAACGGCGCGAGCAGGGTCTCGGGAAAATCGGAATTGAAGTCTAGGTAGTCACGCAACTCCGGGACGCTCAGATATTCCGCACGAACGTTGGCGCTGCTGAGGCGGAATGGTGTTTCACTCCAGTCGGTAATCATGAGCGACCCGGATTCGGCCATCTTGGTAATGTTACCGGCTTCATCGTAGTGAACGACCTTCACAAGTTGCAGCTCCCAAGCCTTTGTTTCCGGATGATACACGGCGCTGGTCGCGATGTAATTCGTCACGATGTTGTCGTTCGCGTCCTGCTGCACGATATGCACGGTCGTGAATACGTTTTCTCCAGGCTTGAACTGCTGAATAAACCAGGTGCGGTTGTCCGTTCGATTCCGGAAAATCTGGCCGATCAAACCAACTTGTTGACGGCGAGACTTCGGATCTTCCAGGAGTTTCTTGCGCGCATACTCTGCGTGCGGCGCGAACGAATAATTCAGAGCCGTGCTCGCCGCAGTCGTGAGCAGACCCGCCAGGAGGAGGGGCGCGACGAGACGGGGCAAGCTGACACCGGCGGTGAGCATCGAGACGATTTCGTTAGACCGGGACATCCGGCCGAGGCAAAAAAGCAGGGCAAGCAGGAGTGCCACCGGGAGCAAAATCACAAGAATTTGCGGCGCCTGCGTGAGATAGTATTTCGCAATCAGCGACCGCGAAACGCGCTCATCCAGAAACGTCGAGAGGTTGTCGCTGATATCGAAGATGAACCAGATCGAGATGAAACCCGCGATGCAGTAAAAATATGCCTGCAAAAAATGACGCAGGACATAGCGATCAAGCAGTCTCATGAGGAGTTTGGGAATTTGGAATTTCGGTTTGCGATCTAGGTTACCACTTCCGCAGAGCGCCTCGACTGCCTTATACACAAATCGCAAATCGCAAATCGGCAATCGCAATTCCTCATCATGATCGCCCTTCGGGACTCTCTCGGCAGCGACTTTATCGAAGAGGTCCGGTCTCTCTTTTCGAAAACTGGATTGCTCGCGAAGGCGAAAAACTTCGAGTACCGGCCGCAACAACAGGAGATGGCCGTGGCGGTGGCGCGGGCCCTGGAAGAAGAACGGCATCTCGTGGTCGAGGCCGGGACTGGCGTCGGCAAATCGATCGCTTATCTCGCGCCCGCCATCCTCTTCGCGATCGAGGAGAAAAAGAAGGCGGTGATCTCGACGCACACGATCAACCTCCAGGAACAACTCATTCACAAGGACATCCCCATCCTCAAGAAGATTCTCCCGATCGAGTTTGAGGCTGCGCTCATGAAAGGGCGGCAGAACTATCTTTGTCCGCGCCGTCTGGAGCGTGCGTTGCAGCAAGCCGGTGAACTCTTCACCACATCGGAAGCGGCCGAATTGGCGCGGCTTGCCGATTGGGCGCGCACAACGAAGGACGGATCGCTCAGCGACCTTGCCGTCGAGCCCGATCCAAAAGTTTGGACGCAAGTTTGCAGTGAAGCGCACATCTGTACGGCCAAGACGTGCGGCCAGCACTCGAATTGTTTTTTCCAGCAGGCGCGCAAACGCCTCCTCGCAGCGGATGTGATTGTCATTAATCACACTCTGCTCTTCATGCTCCTTGGCGCACCGATCGAACAGGAGGAACGGGAGAGTGGATATCTCTTTCCAAATGACTTCATCATTTTCGATGAGGCCCACACGCTTGAGCAGACCGCCTCCCGGCAAATCGGGATCGGCGTCTCGCAGTACGGGTTGCGCGCGACGGTGCAGCGGCTTTACAACGCACGAACTCGCAAGGGTCTTTTCACCGTCACACGCGATGCTGCCGGCGTCACTCTGGCCGCCGCCATCGTCGACGAAATCGATGGATTCTTTCGCGCGATCGACGAACGCTGCGATTTTCGGAAAGGTCGCGAGGTCCGCGTACGCGAACCCGACTTCGTGCCGGACACGATTTCCGCGCGCTTGATCGCACTTCAAGCGCGCGTCGCTGAGGTCGTGAAACGGACTGAGGACGAATTTCTGAAGACAGAATTGCAGGAGCTGGGGCGGCGCATTTACGAAGCGCGCATCGGGATCGTGACCTTCCTCGAACAGAGCGCCGAAGGGCACGTCTACTGGGTGGAGCGAACCGGGAAAGCGGCGCAGTTCCTTACCCTGAACGCGGCGCCCATCGACATCGCGCCCGTCCTGGAGCGGATGCTTTTCCGAGAAAACTGCTCCTGCGTGCTGACCAGCGCGACACTCGCCGTCGGCCGGCCGGATCTCTCGTATTTCCGCGACCGGATCGGCGCTGGTTCGGTCGAGCCGCTGCAGCTCGGAAGTCCTTTCGACTTTCCCACGCAGATGAAACTGTTCGTCGTGCGGAAAATGCCGGATCCGCGTGATTCGGGTTATGCAAAGGCACTCGCGCATTGGGTCGCGCATTTCGTGACGGAAACAGAAGGGCGCGCTTTTGTCCTTTTCACCAGCTATCGCGGAATGCAGCAACTCGCCGAAGAAATGCAGTCGTTCTTCGCGAAAAACGGGATGAATCTGCTTGTCCAGGGGCAGGGGGCGCCGCGGGGAAAATTAATCGAGCAGTTTAGAACGACCCCGCGCAGCGTTCTCTTCGGGACCGATAGTTTTTGGATGGGCGTGGACGTGCCTGGTGATGCGCTTTCGAATGTCATCATCACGAGGCTGCCCTTCGCCGTCCCGGATCATCCCTTGATCGAAGCGAAATTGGAGTTGGTGGAGGCGCGCGGCGGTGATGCTTTCACAGAATACTCGCTGCCTGAAGCGATCTTGAAATTGCGTCAAGGGGTGGGGCGGCTGATTCGAACGAAGAGTGACAGTGGAATTGTCGTGATCCTCGACAATCGCATCGTGACTCGCCCCTACGGCCGCGCATTCTTGAAGGCGTTGCCGGAATGTCCCGTGAAAGTGATTTAGCTCTTTTTCAGAAGACGCGCTCCCGGATCAGGAGACCTGCCAGGGATCAAGGAGCGCCACGCCCGCAGCTTCGAAGTCGGGAATGTTGCGCGTGGCGAGTGTGAGGCCGTGTGCAAGGGCGGTGGCGGCGAGCAAACTGTCCATCACCGGCAGGCGCCGGCCCGCTTTCACGGTCGAGGCCTGGAGGTCTGCCCAGCGCTCCATCACGGCGGAATCCACCGGCAGGATGCGGCCCGCGAATTCGGCCTTTATGCCGGTTTCGATCCAGCGCAGCAGCGCCTTCCGCTTTTTCCCATCGCCCAGAACCAGCGACCCGCGCCGTAATTCTCCGACTGTGATGGCGCTGATGAAAAGCGACTCTTCGATTTGCGCGGCAATCCAATTAAGGACGCGAGCGCTGGGCTGCTTTCGCATGGCTTCGCTCACGACGTTGGTATCCAGCAGGAAGTTCACAGCGCGATGTTTCGCGGGAGTTCCTTGCTCCGTCTGAGGTCGAGTTCGTCGGCGTCCACGGGACAGGAGCGCAGCATTTCCAGGAGAGTGCGTTTCTTGGGCCGGGCTTCCTGCCAATCCGCCACGCTGACGACGACCACGAACGGCTTCCCATGCTTGGTGACGAGCTGCGGCTGGCCACCGGCGGCTCTTTCCGCCACGGCGGAGAACTGTTGTTTAGCTTCCTGAAGTTGGAGCGGCTTCATGCGGAAAACGCTAGAGTAATCTGTCCTGTCTGTCCAGAAATAATGTCCAGGGACCGGCTGTCGAATTGTCAATACTCGGAACACCTTCTTTTACCCTTCCGACTTGAGGTCTCGACTCGCGCAGCGTTCTCTTCGGGACCGATAGTTTTTGGATGGGCGTGGCTTTCACGGAATATTCCCTGCCCGAAGCGATCTTGAAATTGCGTCAGGGGGTAGGCCCCAGCTGCGATGACAGCGTCCATACAGGCACTTGCGGCAGCCGCCTGGAAGGCTCTTAATTCGTTGATATGATCACTTGAACATATTAGCTGGCTCGGCTTAAATATTTCCATGCAGCGCTTCGCTCTCCCGATTTTCATCGCGATCACAGCGCTACTGACCGGCATTTTTATCGGTCGTTAT
Organism: Chthoniobacterales bacterium; assembly: GCA_036385955.1. GTDB lineage: Bacteria > Verrucomicrobiota > Verrucomicrobiia > Chthoniobacterales > UBA10450 > AV80. The sequence continues at coordinate 14,230 of DASVJK010000133.1, forward strand.
ACTTCTTCGTCGAACGAAGTCGTTCCGCCGCGCAATAAGACGCACAGCTCCACGGAGACGGCGGCAAACTCGCTGAACCCTTCTCCGGTTTCGCGGCGCATTCCTGGGGTCGCGTCAAATTCCACGGAACCGGTAGTCGCAGCCTCGAGCGAAAATATCATTTCCAAAATCAAAACGGCGCTCACGCACTCCGGCAGCCGTCACACTTACGCCACATTCAGCAAAATCGCCGAGACGGTGGACGCAACAAATGTGCGTGAAGTCCTCACCTTCGTCCAAACTCTGCAGAAACCCCAGGAGAAGAGCATGCTCATTTCGTTGTTCGTTGGGCGTTGGGCAGAGCTCGATCCGCAAGCGGCCATCGCTTACGCGCAAACTATTCCGGCCGGCACGGCGCGAAACTGGGCCATCACCAGCGCGGTCGGCGGCTGGGCGGAACATGATGCGACTGCGGCTACCGCCTGGGCACAACAGCTTCCGGCGGGCCCGGCCCGCGATCAGGCGATGCAAACCATCGTTTCCGCGCTTGCCGATAAAGATCCGCAAGCCGCGCTCACTTTTTTGCAAAGCCTGCCCGCGGGTCGCAATCGCCAAAGTCTCTATTGGCCCATTTTCAGCCACTGGACGATGACCGATCCGGTGGCGGCTGCGGAGCGCGCCATGCAAATCCCGGTCGGCGCCAATCGCGATACCGCGCTGCAGGTGGTCGGTTCAAATTGGGCGAACCAGGATCCCGAAGCCGCCTTCGCCTGGGCAAATACGTTGCCTCCCGGCGAGGCTCGCAATATTACGCTGCAAAATATTTTATCGAGCTGGGCCAACAAAGATCCGCAGAAAGCGGCCGCGATTATTACGGCCTTACCGGCAGGGTCGGTGCGCGATCAATCAATCAGCAACGTCGCGCGGCAATGGGCCCTGGCCGACGCGCGCGCCGCGCTGAAGTGGACACAGGAATTACCGCCGGGCGATGCGCAACGAAATGCTTTGCGCTCCGTCCTGGCCAGCTGGGTGCAAGCAGAGCCGGCCGCGGCTGCGGAATACGTTGCAGGGCTGCCGGCTGGAAAAGTCCAGGAAGACGCGATGGCTTCCATCGCCCTGCAATTAGCCAACAGCGATGTGCAAAGCGCGATCAGTTGGGCGCAGAAACTTCCGGAAGGCGCGTCGCGGCAAAATGCACTGGCCAATATTATCTCGCAATGGAGTGAGTCCGATCCGCAGGGAGCCGCTGATTTTGTTCTTCACACGAGCGAGGGAGAGGGCCGGAAAACCCTGCTCGAGAATCTCTCCCGGCAATGGGCGCGGAATGATCCGCAGGCTGCGCTCAGTTGGGCGGGAAATTTGGAAACAACTACGCGCGATCTCGTCCTGCCTGGCGTGATCGCGGTGCTCGCGGAATCGGATCCACGCGAAGCAGCGAAATTGGTTTCGCGATTGTCGAACGCCGAAGCGCAAGCCAACACGACTGCTGCGATCGCCTGGCAATGGGCCGGCAGCGACCCGCAGGCCGCGAGTAAATGGGCCGCATCTTTTCCTGAAAGCAAAAGTCGCCAGCAAGCTTTTGAGAGCCTGATGAATCGTTGGTCGCAAAGTGATCCCTACGAGGCTGGCGTCTGGCTGGGGACATTGCCGCAGGGAGAATCGCGGGACGCCGCGGTGACTTCTTTCACCCGGCGGATTGTCTCTTCCGATCCCCAGGCTGCGGTGCAATGGGCTGAATCAATTGGGAATCAAAATCTGCGCGACAGACAGATCGAATCGATCGTCGTCACCTGGCTGCGAACCGATGCGAATCGCGCCACCGCCTGGCTTACGAATTCATCCCTTCCCGCGGAAACGAAAGCGCGGCTCCTCTTGACGAAATAACAAGACAGAATGCCCAGGCTATCTCAATCAAGGATGGCAAAAGAACGCGATGCCGAAATCGCTCGCGTCCTGGACATTTTACATAGGTGGGGGATCCATACGTTAGGTCAGTTCGCCGCCTTGGATAAGCAGGAAGTGGGGGCGCGACTCGGCGCCATCGGCCTTCAGCTTTGGGACCGCGCCAAAGGAAAAACCACGCGTCTCTTGCAGCTTGTTTCACCGCCGGAGTCTTTCGAGGAAGCATTCGAATTCGAAAATGAAATCGAAACGGTCGAACCGTTGCTCTTTATGCTGCGCCGATTTCTCCAGCAATTATCCCACCGGCTCGACGCGCTTTACCTGGTCGCCAGTGAGCTTCGGTTGCAAATTACCTTCAGCGATAAGAGCGCTTACCAGCACCAATTTAAAATTCCGGAACCGACCAATAATGGCGAAGTGTTTTTTCGGATGCTGCACACGCATCTGGAGAATTTTAAATCTGACTTTCCGATTATTGCAGCCGCTCTGAAGGCCGTGGCAGCAAAGCCATCGTATCAACAATTCAACCTGTTTGAGACTGCGTTGCGTGATCCGGCGCGTCTTTCGGAAACGCTCGCTCGTTTAACCGGCCTCCTTGGCGCCGATCGCGTCGGCACGCCGGTTCTGGAAGAGACGCATCGGCCTGATGCTTTTCGAATCGAACCATTTGCCTGGCAGTTGAAAGAAACGGTGGGCGAAATAGAGCCGCTCCCTTCCTGCGCCCTGCGCCGATTTCGCTCGCCGGCACCCGCCTTGATGTTGCTGATTAAAGACAGGCCGGCTCATCTGCGCAGCGCCGAAATTCATGGCGACGTGCTCCGGCAAAAAGGTCCCTACACGGCATCAGGAAATTGGTGGGACGAAAAAGCCTGGGAACGCGCGGAATGGGATTTGGAGCTGGAGAACGGCGTGCTTTGCCAATGCCATTCACGCGAAGGCCGATGGGAACTCGACGGAGTTTATGATTGAACGGGTTTCAAAATCAACGAGGTGGCATTTTGTAGGGCGTTTCTGTGAAACGCCATCGCATCCGCCTTGGGGAATGGCGTCTGACACAGACGCCCTACAACGCGCCAATCGACTTTTGAAACCGCTTCTAGAGGCCCGCGCGTATGTCTTATGTTGAGTTACATGCGTGCAGCGCGTTCAGCTTTCTGCGGGGAGCGTCTTTTCCAGAGCAATTAGCTGAAACCGCAGCCGGGCTCGAGATGCCGGCGATGGCGTTGCTCGATCGCAATGGGGTCTACGGCGCGCAACGCTTTTCCGTCGCTGCCCGGGAGCAAAATGTTCGGCCTATTGTGGGCTCTGAATTGAGCATGGAGGATGGACGCGTTTTGCCGGTGCTCGTGAAGAACCGGACGGGCTACAAAAATCTCTGTGAGCTACTCACACACGCGCATCTTCGCAGTGAAAAAGGAAACTGTCTCGTTCGCTGGGATGAACTGGCGGAATTTTCCGAAGGGCTGGTGGGGTTCTTTGGCGCGCAGGCAGCCTGCGTGCCTCGGAATTTTGCGGAACATGCGCAGGGTTTAATCGGCGTCTTCGGTCGCGACAATGTCTTCATCGAGATCCAGCGTCACTTCCTGCGCGGCGAAGACCGGACCAATCGGCAACTTTCTGATCTGGCAGAACATTACCGGCTGCCGGTTGTCGCTACAAACGGTGTGCAATATGCCAGGCCGAACGGCCGGCAGACACTCGATGTTTTTACCTGTATTCGCGAGCACACGCATCTCGACGCTGCGGGCAAACTGTTAAGCCGGAATGCGGAAAGACATCTAAAGAGCGATACCGAAATGCGCGCGCTCTTTCACGATCGCCTGGACGCGATTGAAAACACGGGGCGCCTGGCTGAACGCCTCGAATTTTCCCTGGAGAACATCGGTTACGAATTCCCGGCCTTTCCTGTTCCCGATGGGCACGACATGGATTCGTTCCTGCGCACGATCACACTCTTTGGCGCGCAGCAGCGCTACTCGGCGATCAGCACCGCCGTGAAGCGAAAGCTCGAGGAGGAATTGGGCCTGATCCAACGGCTCGGATTCTCCGGTTATTTCTTAATCGTCTGGGACATCATTAATTTCTGCCGGGAACACAACATCATGGTGCAGGGCCGCGGCAGCGCGGCGAACAGCGCGGTTTGTTATTGCCTGGGAATCACGCCGGTGGATCCGGTGAGCAACCATCTGGTCTTCGAACGATTTCTCAGCGAAGACCGGAAAGGCTGGCCTGATATCGACCTCGATCTGCCGAGCGGCGATCGCCGCGAGAGCGTGATCCAGGAAGTTTATCGGCGTTACGGCAAACACGGGGCGGCGATGACCGCGAACGTCATTACCTATCGGGGGCGAAGTGCCGCGCGTGAGATCGGCAAGGCCTTAAACTTTTCTTCCAATATTCTGGATCGGTTTTCGCATCTTTTTGCGCATGGCGATTTTCCGCACACCCTCGATCTCGCGACGCAGATCGAACAGGCAGGTTTACCGAAAGCGCACCCGCGTATGCCGGCCTTCATCTCGTTGTATCAAGCCATCTACGGATTGCCGCGCCACCTCGGGCAGCATTCGGGCGGGATGATTATTTGCCAGGGAAAACTCAGCTCCTTTGTGCCGCTGGAAAATGCCTCTATGCCTGGCCGGGTCGTGGCGCAATGGGACAAGGACGATTGTGAAGATCTCGGCATCGTGAAGGTAGATCTGCTCGGGCTCGGCATGATGTCCGTGATGCAGGATGCATTCGAGCTCTGCCGCGAACGCGGACGGCCGCTCGATCTGGCTCACATCCCCACAGATGACGCGCCGACGTATGAAATGATGCAGAAGGCCGACACGATCGGAGTTTTTCAAATCGAGAGCCGTGCGCAGATGGCAACGCTGCCGCGCATGCAACCAAAATGTTTTTACGATGTCGTGATCGAAGTCGCGATCATTCGGCCGGGGCCGATCCAGGGCAACATGGTGCATCCCTATCTGGCGCGACGCGCTGGGCGCGAAGAGGTCACCTATTTCGATCCGCGCCTCGAGCCGATTCTGGGCCGAACGCTCGGTGTGCCATTATTTCAGGAACAGATGTTGAAGATCGCGATGATCATGGCGGATTTTTCCGGCAACGAAGCGGAAGAACTGCGGCGCGCTCTCAGTTTTCATCGGTCGCAGGAAAGAATGGAGAAAGTGAGCGTGAAATTGCGGGCCGGGATGACGCGGAACAATGTGGCGCCGGAAGTCATCGAGAAGATCATTCAGGCGATCGCGTCGTTTGCGCTTTATGGATTTCCCGAATCGCACGCGATCAGCTTCGCGATTTTAGCGTATGGAAGCGCTTACTTGAAAGTGCATCGCGCGCCGGAGTTTTACGCGAGTTTGTTGAACAATCAGCCGATGGGTTTTTATACGCCGGCCACTATCGTGAAAGATGCGAGCCGGCACGGGATTCGGATTCAGCCGGTCTGTGTGAGGGAATCGGAGTGGCGTTGCAAGGTCGTCTCGGATGATACGGTTCGGTTGGGGTTTTGCGTGGTGAACGGGCTGCGGAAGGAGCATGGGGAAAGGCTTGTCGAAGAGCGGGGCGTCGCGCCGTTTCAATCGCTGGATGATCTGAAGCGGCGCGTGGCGTTAACAAAAGAGGAACTGCGGACGCTCGCGGAATTGGGAGCGCTCAATTGTTTTGCGGAGCATCGGCGCGCGGCTATGTGGCGGGTGGAAGAGACGATATTTGACGATTTGCTGGGGAGTGCACGCGACTCGCGTGCTTCGTCAGGCGACCCGCCGGACGACATTAATGGAAACGGCATGCGAGTTGTGTGCGCTCCCCTACCGCCGATGACGATGCCGGAGCGGGTGAAGGCGGATTACGATGCGATGAACCTCACCACGGGGCCGCATCCGATGAAGTTGCTGCGGCAGAATTTGCCGCATATCTGGCGCGCCATCGATCTCGCATCCGCACGCCATGGCGCCACGGTTCAGATTGCCGGGAATGTGATTTGCCGTCAGCGGCCCGGCACGGCGAAAGGTTTTGTCTTTGTCAGCCTGGAGGATGAGACCGGAGTTTCAAATGCGATTGTCACGCCGGATTTATTTGAGCGGGTGCGGCTCTTGATCACGGAAGAGCCGTTTCTGATTATCGAAGGAACGGTGCAGAATTCCGAGAACGTGGTGCTGATCAAGGCACGGGAGATCAGAGCGCTGGCGCACGAACAACTTGTCGGAACTGATTCGCATGATTTTCATTAAGCGGGGGTGGATCGCGCGCTCCGTCGCGCGATGACATTCAACGCGCCTTTGGCGCCATTACTTGCCATCGTGCGACGGAGCGCACGATCCACCTGAACCGACGCAGGCTAATGGCAGCCGCAGCCAGATCCGTGGGAACCGACTGAACCGACTGAGGGGCCAGTCGAGCCGCCAGGGACATGGACGCCATAGCCGCCGGAAATCACGCGCCGGACCGGCTCGCCAGTTTTTGGATCCACCCGAAGCGGTTCGTCTTTCATGCTCTGCTTCACCTCGATCCGGCGGACCGGCTTGGAGGGATCGGTGGTTTCGTAAACGTAGATTGGCATTTGATCCTATTCGCCGGCGCGTTGCGACGCCTTTGGCTCCGCTGCTTTCTCGCTCGGTTGTGCGCTCGAATCAAGCCACTCGGTGTGAAACACGCCCGGCTTGTCGACGCGTTCGTAGGTGTGCGCGCCAAAAAAATCTCGCTGAGCCTGAAGCAGATTCGAAGGCAAACGCGCCGATCGGTAGCTATCGAAGTAAGCGAGCGAAGCGCTGAAGGCCGGAACCGCGACCCCGTGTCTGACAGCGGCAGCGACCGCGACCCGCCAGTTATCCTGGGTCCGGTCGATGATCCCGGTGAAGTACTGGTCGAGCAGCAGATTGTGCAGCGCCGGGTTGCGCTCATAGGCTTCCTTGATCCGATTCAAAAACTTCGCGCGGATGATGCAACCGCCGCGCCAGATGGTGGCGATGTCGCCGAAATTCAAATCCCAATGTGAACCGGCGCTGGCGGCGCCCAGAAGTTCCATGCCTTGGGCATAGGAAACGATCTTTGAAGCGTAGAGTGCGTCGCGCACAGCCGCGATCAGATCATCGCGATTACCGGTAAACTTCGGCACCTTTGGCTGCGGCAAAATCTTCGATGAATCAATCCGCTCCTGTTTTCGCGACGAGATAACGCGCGCTTCAACAGCGGCGTTGATCGTGGAAATCACAACGGACTGATTCAGCGCCGACTGCAAGGTCCACAGACCGGTGCCTTTTTGTCCAGCCTTGTCGAGGATGACATCGACAAGGGGCTTGCCGGTGTCCGGGTCGATTTTGCGAAAAATCTGCGAGGTAATCTCGATGAGGTAACTATTCAGGTCACCTTTGTTCCACTCGTCAAAAATGCCGGCCAACTCTTTGGCCTCAAGACCCGCGACGTCTTTCAAGATCGCGTAGGCTTCGCAGATTAGCTGCATGTCGCCGTACTCGATTCCGTTGTGGACCATCTTCACGTAGTGGCCCGCGCCATCCGGGCCCATGTAACGGCAGCAGGGTTCGCCGTCGACGATTGCCGCGATCTTGGTGAAGATCGGCGCAATGATTTCCCACGATTCGCGTGAGCCACCAGGCATGAGTGATGGACCTTTGAGCGCGCCTTCTTCGCCGCCCGAAACGCCGCAGCCGACAAAGTGCAGACCGCGTCCTTCCAAATCTTTGCAGCGGCGTTGAGTGTCGGTGAAAAGAGAATTGCCTCCGTCGATAATCACGTCGCCTTTTTCGAGAAGCGGTGTGAGCTGGTTGATGACCGCGTCCACCGGCGCGCCGGCTTTGACCATGATCATCGCTTTACGCGGGCGCTTGAGGGCGCCGACGAACTCCTCCATCGTGCGCGTCGGTTGAATGTTTTTCCCTTTCGCTTTCCCTGCGGCGAATTTATCGGTCACTGCAGCCGTCCGGTTGAACACGGCGACGGTAAATCCCTTCGATTCCATATTGAGGACGAGGTTTTCGCCCATGACAGCGAGACCGATCAGTCCGATATCACATTGATTCGTGTTCATTTTGAGTATCTCCTTGGTCACGCCGGAATCGGCGGTGGCACACTCTATCCGGTTCTAATAGCGCATGGCAATTTCCGTTTGCGAAGTTTTGATCACCCAATCGCCGCTTGATTTGCCGGCGCGAGGGAATGATTCGGTGTCGGGTGCAATCGTGGATTTTTGGGGAGTTGTGCGTGCACTCGAAGATGGAAGAGAAATCACCGGGATCCAATACGAAGCGCATGGCCCAATGGCAGAACATCAAATGCGAGCCCTCGCAGAAACCGCAATCGGCAAATTTGGCCTAAGCAAAGTCGTCATCCTTCATCGGATCGGCTTTGTGCCGGCCACGGAAGCATCGATCGTTGTCCGCGTGGAGAGCGCTCACCGTTCGGCCGCATTCAGCGCGAACCAATGGATCATGGATGAGCTAAAGCGGACCGTGCCGATCTGGAAACACCCGGTGTTCGAGGACAGAGACGTTTCAGGCAAAAACTCTGCCGAGAAGCGGCAAGAAAATTTGGATTCTTCATCCGCGCGCGCATGAACTGGGCAAATCGTCTAACCGTCAGCCGGCTGGTCTTGACAATTCTTTTTGTCGCGGCGCTCAACTCGACCTGGGTCTACGGGCGCACCGCGGCGCTGATCATCTTTTTATTGGCTGGGGTCACCGATTTTTTCGACGGCGAAATTGCGCGCCGCTACGGATCGGTCACAAATTTCGGGAAGCTGATGGATCCACTCGTGGATAAGATCATGATGGCGGCAGCGTTTATTTCGCTTGTGCCATTGAAGGCAATTCCCGCCTGGGCCGCCACGACGGTGGTGGCGCGGGATTTTTTGATCACTGGGTTGCGTCTGATGGCAAGTGCGAGAGGCCAGATCCTGCCTGCGGAACGCCTCGGGAAGCACAAAACGTCGTGGCAGATCATCACGGTCGTCTTTTTTTTGGTGCTGCTTTCGGCGCGCGAACTCAAATATGCCTGGGGTGAAGAGAGCTGGTGGTTTCGAGCGTGGAATCAGGGCGGGCCGCTCCTGGTCTGGATCGCGGTGGGGTTTACCGTTTACTCCGGACTCGGGTACGCCTGGCGCCATCGCGACGTCATCGCGCCAGATCAGTAGAGAAAGGCCGCGGTAGTTTTTAGCAGCCTGAGCTGCTCTCCCAGCTCCAATAGTTGGCACTGGATAGCTCCAGAAACAGCGGGGAAATTGCATTTTCAAAGGAACAATTCGTGCTCTTTCTAGAAATTCGATATGTTTCTAGGCTTTAAGCATTCGCGCGCCAGAAACAGGATCCCCGGCGACGAGCGCAAACGGACTCGCACCGAGATCGAAACGATGCAGGCCATTGGCACGCGTTACGCCAGAATATCGGTTCCGAGGATCCCACTGCCGGCGATTTTCAGTTTTGCGATTGTAGGATTCGGCGGCGCGCTCTTCCTCTCGTACAGTTTCTTCGATACCGACGATGCGACTCAATTCGTTCGTTCGAAGAGCGATGTGCCCGTTTACTCCGGGCGAGCTGTCCCGCGTGATTCGCAGAACGCGGGACTTGCCGATCAACCCTTTGGTCAGCGAGGACGGTCGACGGCCTCTGACGGAGCGGGAAGCGAAAAAGTCCAATCGCCACGCTCAAGTGCGCTTTTTTCTTCTTCCGCGAGAGGCCAGCTGAGAGGAGTCGGCGCTTTTTCGGATTTCAAAACTCGCAATTCGTATGTCGGGCTGACTGCGGCGACATCGGCCGTGCCCGGAATGCGCAGGCAAATTCGTGTGGCTATTACGCCCCGGAAGCTGAGGCGGGCAGCATGTCGTCCGTTCCCGAAGCATCTACATGGTTGTCCGGTACAGCGCTGGTCGCACTCGTTGCTGCGCGTTGTGTTTCACCCACGATGGCATCGCAGCCAACGGCTCGTGGAGCAGAAACTGGCACGGTCTCCATTGGCCCGCGCGCGCTTGCAACGATTAAGCGGGTGAAGGGAATCGAACCCTTCTCCGATCATTCGCAAGCTCAACAAGATGAGTTAATTCCAGATTCGGCCCTAAGTGCGCATACACAAATACGCGCACAGATCGCAGGCGCATTAGGGCGCGATCTGTCCCAAGTAGTCGCCGCTTGGTCTAAACTTCCCTCACCGCTCAAGGCGGCGATTCTCGCAATCGTTCATTCGTCCAGTGCCTCAATGGAGGGCGAATCATGAACCCGTTTTCATATCGGGCGTGGCCAATCCGATGTGCAGCTGGACCGGCCATCCTCCCCGTCTGTCCCGACGCGGCTGGAGCAAATCAAGGGACTGATCGTTGTGAAGATCAACGGCAAAGGTCGTGGCGTCGCCTCTTGCGTAATCAAGCCAAATAAAACATGAAACAAAACATCGCAGTTGAAGAATTCCTGGCTGGCCGTCGCGTGGTCATCGCCAAGTTTGTGACGCATCGTCACAAAGAAGTTCAGAACAAAGCAAAGAAGGTCGTCGGCATTGTGAATCTTTACGAGGTTCAATGCGCTGACGGGAAGGCTCCCACGGTTCAAACGTGGTGCCCTCGCAACATCCAAACAGTCGACGAAGCCGCCGCGCAATGCTCCTGCACGTTTAAAGAGGGGCAGAAGATGGTGATCGGGTTTGACTCAATGGAGCCGAACAATTTTGACGCCAAAAACGGCGTCATCATTCGTGCGGTGTCAGTCTTGCCCTTGGAGTGAGTTCGTAACGTGGTCACGCATGACGACCCCTTGGAGGTCTTGTGTGGCGCGGGCGCCAGCCCGCGCTACACAACCATCCTTGTCCGAGAGGTGTGTACAGATGTCGGTTAACCAATAAGGCAAGATGAATAAGGCACGAAATATTGAGCCGGATTTGCGGCTCAAGGCCGCTCAACTCAATATCGAGATGGGGGATTGGGTCCACTCATTGGCACCGTGGCAGGTGATTTCGCATCTTACCTTTTCCTGGGAGGCTTCCATTTGGTCGGCCCAGCGTTGTTACGAGAAGTTCATGCGTAATGAGATGCGCGGAGTCTCGTATTTCTACGCGCTGGAACAGAATCCAGGGAGGGACGGTTATCATGCTCATGCGCTATGGTGTGACTGCCAAAGTAAATCCCGACAGCACATTTGGCGTATTTGGTTTGAACGATACGGTCGCAATCGGATTGAACCGGTGAACAGCCGGGATGATGTCGCCGATTATTGCGCTAAATACGTTTGCAAAGAAGGTGCGTGGTGGAACGTGAAGCTCTTGAGTCACCGCCACCCGAAATTCTCAACAAACTTTACGCTTTCAAATGCGTAAATGCTGAACGGCAGGGACCAAGGGTACTCGGATTGCAGTCGCGTGCCTTATGATTTTCAGCCCCTTGCTTCCTACCTTGTAATGGCCTGACGAATCTTTCGCGATGGAGGCGCGTCCGCAGGCTAGCTCATACAGCCTGCTTAGATTATTCCCGGCTCGCAGCGCGGCATCGAGTTCCACGGAATTGGCATCCGGAAATGCAATTTTGTTCAACTGCAATTGCCGCTCACGCGGGCCGAGCCCGTAGGTTACGATCCGCTTCCAGAGACGCGCGTTCAGCCGGAGGCGAAGCCAGGTTTGCTCTGCTCCTTTCATACTCCCGGATGTGCGAAGCGTCTCGACGAGTTCCCGGTGCAGGCGCGCCTTGGGATGATTGGCGATTTCCGCTGCCGTTTTCATGGTGGCGAATCGGTGGCAGAAACTGGAGAAGGGGATCGGACCCCGTGGCTCCAGCGGCTGACGAATAAAGGCCGAATGAAGCTTTAGAAGTCGAAGGCGACCGTGCCGTAGAACCCGCGACGCTGGCCGAATTGCGGCGCATGGACTCCGATGCCGCTGCCGTCGCGCAGTTCGTAAATTTTATCCAATAAATTCACGACATCGAACCGCACGACGACGGAAGTTTTTGCGCTGATCTTGATTCGGCGCTGCAGACTGAGATTGAACGTCTCGTAAGGTGGTAGTTTTTGCGTATTGGCGAAGCCACGGCGCAAACCGTTTCCGTAAAGTCCATCGATCGCCGCTTTCCAATCGTTCCAAGTGTAGGAACCGCCGGCCGAACCAGTGAAACGCTGATCGTGGTCGAGGAAAACCCAGTGGTTGCTGGCATAGGCGAACTGATCGGGAGCGAAGAGAAATTGGGCGGAGCTGAACTGTGTTCCACGTGCCCATTCGTAACCGGCATTCACATAAGCCGAGAATGGACCGTGATCGTAGCTGGAAGTAATTTCGCCACCGTATATTTCACCGCGCTTGTAGTTGAAAGACGATTGGATGAGCGCCGCGCCGAACTGACCTTCGTCGAGCGTCGAATGCGAGCTCTTATAGAAGCCGTCGATTCCAACGTTAAATCCTTCGGCGATTTTCTGCGTCACGCCGACATCGAAGTAGTGCGCCCGCTCGGAGGTAACGGAAGAATTTTGGGTGATAGCCGATCCATTGGTCGTGCCGGTGAACTTGTCGATCGTGCTTTGAGCGACATTCTCCAATGGCGGGGGCGTAAGGTAGCGCGCATAGCCGCCGTGAATGACCGTGCCTTTAACGGGTTCGTAAACAACGTTAAGTCGCGGGCTGAGTTGGTTTTCATTGGAGAACGCATTCACAAAATCGAGCCGCCCGCCGAAATTAATCGTGAGTTGCTCGAAAGGTTTCCATTCGTCCTGCAAATAGAAACCGTAGAAGTAGCCATATTTTTGGCTGTTATCGACGATCCGCACGGGCACATCGCTCGTCTGATTGCCGTTTGCGTCGACGGGAAACACGAGCGTGACTGTGCCGACAGTGGCGTGCTGTTCGCTGAAAAGAAAACCACCGCGAAGCGTGTGCTGGTCGTTGAGCTTGTAGCTCGAATCGAACTCGATTCCGTTCGAGACGATGTCGCGATCCACGCGCGAGGCGACGCCGTTGAAAATCAAATCGCCGACCTCGTCCGGCCGGAACAAGACGGAACTGTAACGCGTGAAAATGGACGCCTGCATGCTGAAATCGTCCACTTTTTTCTGATAGGTGAGGATCGCGTAGGAGGATTGTTCGGTCTGGTTCTCGTGGAGTTTCGACGAATCGAATGCTGACCTTCCCATATCGGTGAATGCGCCAGTTTGCCCGGGATTATTCGGGATCTGGAAGTCGCTGTGATTGCCGCTCAGGAGAAGCGTCAGACGGCTCGTCTCATCAAAGATGTAGGAGAAGTAGCCGAACAGTTTGTATTGATCGGTGTTGTCGTGGATTGGATTGCTGCTGCCGGTCGGATTCTCAATCCCAATGCCGCTGTGCAAGTAACTGGTCGAAACGTAGGAGCTGAGTTTCCCGCTCACATTCCCGAACTCGAAACTCGGCTTGATCGTGTCGAAACTTCCGACGTAAACGGACGCTTCGCTTTGTTGGAACGCGGCTCCGCTTTTGGTGTGAATGTCGATTACGCCGGTGTTGCGAAAACCGAACTGCGCCGGCAGCGCGCCCGTGATGAGCGAGATATTATCGGCGAAACGCGTCTCGAGTTCCTGGCCGAAACCGGGAATGCTTTCGGGCAAGAGCACGTCGTCGATGCGGTATTGCAGGTTGGCGTGTTCGCCGCGGACGTGCAGTTGTCCAAATGAATCCTGCGCGACGCCGGGGAAGCGCAGAATGGTTTGGTTGAACGACGCGTTTTCGCCTTGGGCCTGCGAATCTAACCGGTCGGGCCCGACCGTGTAACGCGTGGCGCCAAGGCTGGGGACAATCTGCTCGCGCGAGATGTCCAGCTCCTCGCTTTGGACGACGACGCGATCAATCTCGGCCGTGACGGCCGGTGTGGGAGACGCCGCTGGTTGAACGGCGTCCTGGGCAGTCACAGTGCTCGCAATGGCGAACACTGCTGCTGCTGTGATGAGAAATTTTTTCATGGATAAAGTTTTTAGAGATCATTTGTGAGTGCGGGTTGATGCGATGCTCGCGAGACGAGACCGCAATAGTGGATGGGCGAGCACGAAATCCGTGCCGCAAGACGCGCGAGAACCGAAACGCCAATACTCCGCGCGAGAACGCGGCTAGAGCCCGTGCCTAGGCTAGCGTTGGCGGCGCGTGTTCGAAAATGCGCGCGCCGAGAAAGGGCGAAGCGACCCAGACAGGGCGCAACGCCGGGATGAAAGCAAATTGAAGGGCGGGGACAGGTGCTACCACAAGGGGCATGGGTGACGCCTGCTGATAACTACCGGAACCGATTAGCGTGACGGCGCATTCATGCTGGGCCGCCTTCGCATCGGGGTGAATCAGCTCGTGCCAACGTGGCGAGACACTCAGCGCAAGCGCGGAAAGAAACGCGACGCATACGCAACTCGCGATGGTGCCGCGAATTAAGGAGCATGTTAAAAGGCGCGTCAGCTTCCGTAGCATTGATTCGTAGATTGTGCGGAGTGCGCACTAAGCGCAAGAGATTTCCTGAGCCGTTCTGAAAGGTAGATGTGGCCGCTGAGAATCTTTGTGCGTTCGAATCTGTTTCTTTCGTTTGACATGATCTTTTCGTTGCACTATGTTTGAAGCGCAATGGAAAGGAAACGCATCAGAAAATCCAAGGTTCGGCCTGAAAAAAAAGCGCTACCCAAGATTGAAACATCAACGGTTTCGTCGTCGGTAGCGGCGGTATCTACATCTCCAGGAATGGCCTCTGGAACATTTGGAGAGGAAGTTTGGCCTTCGCCTGAGCAGCTGTATCGGGAGGCGGAAGGGGAGCCAAACTATCGGAATTTGTCCTCATATAGCGATACCATCGGCATGCTGCGAGAGAAAGGATTTAGCTATCGAGAGATTGCGGAATGGTTTTCGGAGCGCGGCGTTTCCGTGGACCATAATGCGGTGTACCGCACCTATACGAACAGTCTGCCTGGAGATTTAGCACAGAAGGAAACGGAGAACGCCGCGCAGGAGGAGCACGATAGAGATCGTCTAGATGGAGTGGTATGAACGTTGGAAATCACGACGTGAATGACAAACTGCTGCGAAAGCGGGAAGTGGCGGAACGTTGGGCTTGCTCGTTAAAAACCGTGGAGCGAGAAGTTCAGGATGGAACTCTAACCCGTGTCAAAATTCGGGGCGGTGTCCGTTTTCGGGAGACTGAAGTGAACAAGATCATCAACGGGAGAAATCAATGATTTTTACAGTTGAAAAGAGGCGTGCTCGTAAGAATGGAATTCTCCGCTTAACGCGCTGCTATTACTTGCGCTATCGCATCGGAGAAATGCCTGTGGACCGGTGGAAAGCCCTTGGCGTGACGGACAAGCAGGTCGCTGATAAGAGGGCGCACGAATTCATTCAGGAAAAGGAGCGAGAAGTCGCGGGCATCCTCGAACCTAGAGTGATTCGGACTGCCGCAATGAGGCCGCTTTCCGCACACTTGGAAGATTACCTGGCAGATTTGGAGAAACGAAATCGCGCAGGTCGCAATGGTCGAGGCGGGCGTCAACTCAAGATGCGCGTCGGCACGGTGCTCAAGGAATGCAATTGGAAGGTAGCTTACAACATCAACGCTGATTCATTCATCGCATGGAGAAGCCGGCAAAAGAAGTCAGCACGGACCTTGAACCACTACCTGCAAGCGATGGTTTCATTCTTGAACTGGCTGGAACGGGTTGGACGAATCAAGGGCAATCCGTTGAAATTCGTGGGAAAAATTGATGAGCGAGGACGCTCAAAAAGGGTGCGGCGGGCGCTCACTGATGAAGAACTGCGCCGACTTGTGAGGGGTTCCAGTTCGCGGGGGATTATTTATTTTGCGGCTGCGCGCACTGGACTTCGACAAGAGGAGCTTCGGCAACTAATTTGGGATGATCTGCGCCTTCATGACGACG
>DASVJK010000134.1:0-10935 GCA_036385955.1 Chthoniobacterales bacterium
TATGAGTTGTATTTGGACGGTTCATTCCGGGCCTGCTGGTCTTCCTCCCAAACACGCAATGCCGTTGCCCAGTACACCTCTACAGATTCAGTTTGGAAAGACCAGCCCGAGCGAAGAGAAGATCAACGGTGCCGACCTTAAATTGATCCTCACCACACCTTCCGGTGTGAAGCGAGCCTTGTTCCAAGCAAAAGCGATTGAACCTTCGGTCAGGCAGTTTAGACGGAATAGCACGCAAGACTGGCAGAAGCTCGAGACGCAACTGCGGAGCATGCGTATGCGTGTCGGCGATACCGCGTTCCTCCTCATCTACGTTCCTGGAAATCAATTGAACGGGGCTTTGCATAGTTATAGCACCTGGGAGCAGGGATTTCCCGTCATACCATCAAGCAATGTAAGTTCTAGATTTGGGGCAACGGTGATCTCTGTCGGCGATCTTCTCGATCCCAGTGGCAACTGGAGAACCCTTCAAAAAGTCCAGAACATCTCTGCCGGACGGTTTGCACCGAATAGAATGTCGTTTGCGCGCGCAATGATTGAGCTAGTATCCTGTTTTCGAGGGAATTACTCCAGCGCGCGAACGGTGGATGAGGTGGATGATCATGTAGACGATCGATCGCTTTCTGTAGGCATCCAAGCAGACCGTCAAGAATGGGAGGGTGCGCTCGAAGCGACTCGGCGCTGGCTACGCGAGAACCCCGAACCCGAAAGCGATCAGGATTCGGAAGGTAGGGGTTAATCCCGGGCGTTTTATGCCGCAGGCCGAAACCGCATCGGCAACCCATAGATGTCGCCAAGGCTGAAGTCGCGCTGACGTCGTGTTCTAGTTCTTCGCGTTCTCCAGGGAGCTGAAAAAAGCGGCGAAGATTGCGATGCCGTCCCAGAGATTTTGGAGGCGGAGGTTTCGTTGGCGGCGTGCTGCGGGTCCCCCAATATCCCTCGATTTGTGGCGCTCCGATAATCAGAATTCCGATGCATGAAAATCAAACTTGTCTCCGCTATTGCGTTGTTGGCCGCCGTTCTTGCCGTCACGGTACTGGCACAAAGACCGAGCCCGTCGTCACCAGCGCCACGGTTGCCTCCTAGCCGGCCGTTGCCGCCGTTACCCCCAACGCCTACGATACCCCCATTGCCACCGGTGCCTTCGCCAGCTGCGACACCTGCGTTGCCGCCGTTGCCTCCAACGCCCACAATACCACCGCTGCCGCCCCTGCCTCGGTAGTTATCTCACTGACCGACAGGACGTCCGCGGTCATAGACGCCGCTCGAGGTCGCCAGTTTTGCGGCGTGCAAAAGGCGCGTATGGTGACGCGTTATGGCGAACCAGATTTTGGCAGGCAAGGTGGGTGTCGTTTTCGGCGTCGCGAACAAGCGGAGCATCGCGTGGGCGATCGCCAAGGCTTGGGCCGCAGCCGGGGCGCGCTTGATTTTCAATTATCAGGGCGAGCGGCTGAAGGAAAACGTCGAGGAATTGGTGGGGGAGTTTGGCGAAGGCACGCCTCTTTATCCCTGCGATGTCTCGAGCGACGCGGAGATCGCGGACTTTTTCAAGAAAGTGCGCGGTGAAACCGACCGGCTCGATCTGATGCTGCATTCGGTGGCGTTCGCGCCGAAGGAGGCGCTTGAAGGCGATTTCGTCAGCACAACGCGTGAGGCGTTTCGCATGGCGCACGACATCAGCGCGTATTCGCTCGTGGGACTCGCGCGGGAAGCGGCGCCGATGATGACGAACGGCGGGAGCATTGTCGCGATGACCTATTACGGCGCGGAAAAGGTGGTGCCGCATTACAATGTGATGGGTGTGGCCAAGGCGAGCCTCGAAGCTTCGACCCGTTATCTGGCCTACGATCTTGGCTCGAAGAAAATCCGCGTGAATTGCATTTCGGCCGGGCCGGTCAACACGCTGGCGGCGCGCGGGATCAGCGGATTCACGGCGATGCTGAAACATTATCAGGAGCACGCGCCGCTAAAACGCAGTTGCGATCCGGTCGAGCTGGGAGAGACGGGAGTTTTTCTGGCGAGCGACGGCGCCGCGGCGATTACCGGGCAGGTGATCTATGTCGATGGCGGGTATCAGGTGATGGGAATGTGATTCCATTTTCGATTTTAGATTTGCGATTTGCGATTGGTGAGGAAGTAGCGAGTGCACGTGAAAGAAAAGCTCGTTGAGCTGCTGGGCGCTGACTCGGTGATTGACGAGCCGGAAGTTCTCGCGGCACATGGCGGTGATAAGTGGACTGCGAATCATTCGCCGGACGTCGTTGTCTTCGCGAAGTCGACGGAGCAGGTAAGCAGGCTGCTTCGATTCGCTTCGCAAAATAAAATCCCGGTCACGGCGCGAGGCGCGGGGTATGGCTACGTGGGCGGCTGCGTGCCGGTGCGCGGGGGAATCTCGCTCTCGCTGGCGCGGATGAATCGGATCAAGGAAGTCAGTTTCGGCGATGCCATCGCGATCGTGGAGCCGGGAGTGATCACGGCCGATCTGCAAGAGAAGGCGCGGGAACAGCAGTTGTTTTATCCGCCCGACCCCGCGAGCAGAAAAGATTGCACCATCGGCGGGAACGTCGCGACGAATGCGGGCGGCCCGCGTTGTTTGAAATACGGAATGACGCGCAACTATGTGATCGGGCTCGAGGTGGTGCTCGCCAGCGGCGAGGTTTTGCGCACGGGCGGGCGGGTGCACAAAAACAAGACAGGGTTCAACCTGATCGGGCTATTCGTGGGATCGGAAGGGATGCTGGGGGTAGTGACGGAGATCACGGTTCGGTTGCTGCCGCTGCCGCCCGCGCGCGCCACGCTTTCGGCGGCGTTCGCGACGATGACGGAAACGGCCGCGACGGTGCAGGCGATTTTTCAGGCCGGCTTTCTTCCGGCGGCGCTCGAGATTGCGGATCGTTTCACGCTCGAGGCGGCCCGGCGCGATCACGGTGCAGCGCATGTGCCAGCCGGGAACGCGCATTTGCTGGTCGAGGTGGATGGCCAGGAGGAAACGGTGCGGAGCGAGGCGGCGGCGCTGGAGAAATTGATCGCGAGCCGGAATCCAAATTCGCTCACGACCGCGACGACGGAGGAGGAATGTGAGAAGCTATGGGCGCTGCGCCGGGACTTCAGCAACTCGCTGCGCGCCACTGGCCTGACGAAACTGAATCAAGATATCGTGGTGCCCCGGTCGCGATTAGTTGATCTGGTCGAGTTCGCCGAAGCGCTGCAGAAACGGCACGGTTTCCCGGTCGCCTGTTTTGGTCACGCGGGAGACGGGAATATCCACGTGAATCTCATGGCGGTGGATTACGATAGTCCCGCGGTGCAGAAAAGAGTGGAGGGGGCGTTGGACGAACTTTTTCAGCAGGTGCTCGCGTGGGGCGGCGTGATCACTGGCGAGCACGGCATCGGTCTCGCGAAGAAACGCTGGTGGCCGGAAGCGACCAGCGACGTCGCGCGCGAGACGCATCGCGCCATCAAAGATGCGCTCGATCCCGCGGGGATACTGAATCCGGGAAAGTTTCTCGATTAGTGTAGAGGCGCTCGCCGCGGCGAGCGCCTGTTGTTGGGTTAGGTGCTTGGCACAAGCACCTCTACATCAGTGGAGATTCAGAACGACGTTCACCGCGCGATGATCACTCGATTGCGGTGAGGTCGGAGCGACCCAGGCCCGGGCCAACGTCGCGCCCCGACAAAAGATTTGATCGAATGCGGCCGCGGGATAACGGAGATCGCCCGGCATCGTTATACGAGAAGAAAACGGAATCCCTTGCCAGGCCCAGCTGAAACCGTCCGCCAATAAATACGGGACGGTTTTTTCTCCGGCGAAGCGCGGCTCATCGGGCGCGGTATTGAAATCGCCGCCGACGATCCAGGTGAGCGCGCCCATCTTGCCGTAGGTGTCCTTCATTGCTTTCATGTGTGAAATCAGCTTGTGAATCGATTCCTCCCGAATGCGCATGTCTTCGTGAATTTCGCCGCGATTGCTTTTCAGGTGCAGTGCATAGACGAGGAGGACTTGCCCCGGTGAAACTTGATATGAGGCAAACGCGAAGCCGCGTGGAGGCATGATGGCGCCGCCCGGCTTCCATGCTTCCGCCCAGGCGCTGATCGGTTGCAACCGGCTGGAGATCGCGATCTGTTGCGCTTCCTGTTGACCTTCCCGTGGCGGAAAATTCGAGCAGACGTCGACTTTGAATCCGCTCAATGGCTGGATGGCAAGGGATGCGTGCTCGGAATCGCGCACTTCCTCCAGGCCAATAATATCGGCGGTGAGCTGCCCGAGATCGCGATGGACCGCGCGAATCTGCCGATTTTCTTCGGTGCGCGAAGCATTGGGGCGCCGGCCGGGAAACCATTGAATGTTCCAAAAGGCGGCGGTGATCGTGGTCGAAGAAACGACAGGGCGAGCTGACGGCGAGAGAAGCGGGGAGGGCGAGGGAGTTGTCTGAGCGGAGAGAGTGCCGGCGAGGACGGCGACCGAAAAGAGTCGCACGAAAAGTCTGGGTGGCATGGCGACAGGGTAACGTGGAAGATGCGGCGACGGCGAGACAGTTGCGTGTCGCAGGCGAGGTGGATCGAGCGCTCCGCGCTCGATGTTTATAATGCCGGCGAAGCCGGGAATAATTGGCATCGCGCGGCGGAGCGCACGATCCACCTATTGAGACGAGACTATCCGCGCCAAACGATTTTGCTCAGCTGTTCGAGCGCGGCTTGCTCGGCTTTTTCATCGTCGTCATAACCCCAGGCAACGATTTCGAGCATCTGGGTTCCCACATCTCGCTTCCCTTTCCGGACAGCATCGAGCCGGCCCAAAGCGGTCCAGTTTTCATGGTCGACCATTCCCGGCTCCGGAGGCGTTCCATCCCAATAGCAGTAGAAAACATGCAGCGATCGTCCGTTATTTTCGAAAACATAGGAGCGAATCGGCAAGGCGACATCGTTGACGGTGAGAAGTTTGTTCTGCATGGCTCCGAGTTGCTTCATGCCGCTGGCGGGAAGGCAGATATCTGGCCGGTGATTCTTGATGAAGAGACCGGCGGTGCGGCCCGGGAGCCAGCGAAAGAAAAACATGTTCCAGTTATGACCATCATCGCCCGTCCACGCCCCGCCACCGCCCTCGTTGTAGCGCAGAAGCTCCTGAGCGCTATCCGCGATCGGCACCGTCTTCCAATTCGGCGCTCGAGATGGCCATGTGACCGTCCAGGGCTCGAGTCGAGCCGTCTGTGACTCGTGGACGCGATACCAAATTTGGGTGCCCGCTTCGGCAAGAAGGGTCAGCGCCAGAAGACTGCCGAGGACCAGTCTTGGGACGCGAAAAGTCTGCCGTGATCGGGCTACCTGCGGTGCGGCCTGGTCTTTGCCGCGCAGGAACACGCTCAATCCCCATAGGGCGAGCAGGCAGACCATAAGAATCGTGTGCCCCGCCGGATCGTGCCAGTTTTTGATCGTCTTGAAGCCATGCTCGGCGCCGAGCCAGACCAGGAGAAACGTGCGCACCAAATTGCAGACGAAAGCCAGGAACGCACCCGCCACGACCAGGATGATTCGCCGCCAGACGGCGAACTCATAGAACTCACCCAAAAACAACGAAACCATGAACGTGGCCTGCAACGATCGAATGCCCGTGCACGCTTCGTCGATGCCGACAAAACCGGAGCCGACTTCGATGACGTTCCCTAGCTGCACGGCCGGAATTCCGATTGTGTTGAGAATTTCCACGTTGATGAGGGCGTCGAAGCGCATGAGACCCTGGATGACGAATTGTTCGAGATTGGTCGGCCACGGCACGGCGACGAAAAAAAACACGATGGGAAATGCGAAGTGCCGCACCCACCGCATGCCGCCGGACAAATAGATTCCGCACGCGGTGATGACTCCGGCAGAGAGGGCCATGGCCCAACTGAGCAGCCGCCAATCGGGGTTTGCTTCCTGAATGAGGCGAACCGGGATCAAAAACGCGGCGGCCAGAATGATGAGCAATCCAGGGAGGATTCTGAGGTCCGGCGGCGAGGCCGGGGGCGCGTTTTCGGAGCGCCGCCAAAAGATGTAAGCCGCGAGGAAGGGAACGGTCCATCCGTACCCATATTGCGGATTGATCGACCACTCGAAACGGAGTCGCGAAATGAGTTCGATCCAGACGAGCGCGAATACCGCCACCGGGAACCAATTTATCCCACGCGAAGTTGGCTCGACTGCAGGCGGAGCAGGGGATGAAGTGCCGTTCATGCGAGGAAGCGCGTCCCGATTTAGCAGTTTGCGAGCCGGGATGGCACCCTGGCCAATTTGCAGCATCCCCGCGACAAAATCGAGCGCTCGCTGAAAAGCACGGCGTCCCTGGCGCAACGCTGAAAACTGCGCCATATTACACGCACGAGCGCCACGCAGGCCGATTCTTATACAGACGATTTCATTCCTGCACGTTTTGCACGGCGTCGCACTTCTCGATGAAACCCGGAACTCTCACCCACACAATCGCGGTCTTACTGTCATCTGTCTCCGCGCTCTTCACTCAAAATGCGCCGGCCGCTGGGTCGGGCGGGTTGGTGAAGCTCAGCAAGAAAGCGAGCAAGCCACTGGACGACACCCTGCTGAAGGTCGATCCGTACGCGTCCTCGACAAAAGCGGATCCTCCTCCCCTGGCCAGGCCGGGGGAACGTTTCCCTTGGAAGAAAGAGATCGTCACGACCGTTTTCTGGATTGGTGAAAAACCAACCGCAAACAATCCAACCCCAAATCGATCGAGCTCCTGGGACGCGAACTGGACAAAGAGTTATGGCGGGTTCGATGACCCTGAGCGCGCACACCGCCACGATTTGATTCCCGCGAATTTCACGCCACGCCAGAATCCATTTTATTGCGCGCTTCCGTACAACGACAAGGCCAACAACGGTCATCGGCCGGAAGCGCCGCGCGTGGTGCCATGGTTCAAGGATGCGTATCAAGGTCCGGCGGTTTCGACCTGCAAAGGCCGATGGATTGCGATTCGCAAGGGCAACAAGACCGTCTACGCGCAATGGGAAGATGCCGGCCCGTTCCGGACCGATCACTGGCAATACGTGTTCGGAAGCGAACGGCCGAAACCGAATCTAAACAAAGGCGCGGGTCTGGATGTTTCTCCGGCCGTGCGGGACTATCTCGGATTGCAGGAAACGGATGTGACCGATTGGAAATTTGTCGAATTCAGCGAAGTGCCACACGGTCCCTGGTCAAGGCTCGGGGACAACAACACTTTCGTGATTATTCAGCGCAAGAATAACAAGGCGCTGGTCGAAGGGCCGAAACCTGGTGGCCTCACGATCCTGCCCTAGCGGCTGATCGAGGATGAGGTGGATCGAGCGCTCCGCGCTCGATGGCAATAGTGGCCCCCAAAAGCTCTCGGGAAAAAAAATGAAACATCGCGCGACGGAGCGCGCGATCCACCGTCAGAACAATTCCGGATGCCCGTCATCGACTTCCGGGCCGATCGCGGAGCGGATCTTCGTGAGCAGTTCGTTAAAGTCGTACGGTTTTTGAATGGTATCGAGCACGCCGGCTTTTAACATTTCGGAGCGGATCGCCGGCTCGAGATAACCGCTTGCGACAATCGCCCGCACGCCTGGTCTGCTTTCTTTCATCTTAAGAAAGGCCTCGCGGCCCCCAAGGCGCGGCAAGCCCAGGTCGCAAACCACAAGTCCAATATCGTCCCGATGCGCTTCGAAGAGCTCGACAGCTTCCATGCCGTCTCTTGCGGCGAGCACGCGATAGCCTTCGCTTTCCAGAATTATCACCCCCAGGTCGCGCAGCATTTCTTCGTCTTCGACGAGCAGAATCGTCTGCGGGGCGTTTGGCTTGCGCGTGATTTTCCCCACGATCCCGCCGCCAGGTTCTTCAGTGGAATGCTCGACGGGCAGATAGACAATGAATCTCGTGCCGGCTTGCGGTTCGCTTTCCACCTGGACGAAACCGCGGTGATTGTTCACCACGCCATAAACCACGGACAATCCGAGGCCGGTGCCTTTGCCGCGCTCCTTCGTTGTAAAAAAAGGCTCGAAGATATGTGATTTTACTTGCTTGCTCATGCCGCTCCCAGTGTCGCGTACACGGATACACGCATAATTCTGCGCGGCCGCGCCGGTGAACGATTCGGTCAACTCTGCACCGGGTGTCATCGAAGTCTCCAGTGTGAGCGTCCCGCCGTTTTTCATCGCGTCGCGCGCATTCACGCAGAGATTCAACAACACCTGGTGAATCTGACTGCGATCCGCAGTGATCAAGGGAAGATCCGGCTGCAAGCGCAGCTCGAAGTTGATCATTTTTGGGAACGTCGCCTGCAGCATTCTTTCGAGCTCGCGGACGAGCGCGTTCAGATCCAGCGCGGAAAAACGCGCCTCCGTCTGGCGCGCCGACGTGAGCAGTTGTTGCACGAGCGCCGCTCCGCGCTCGACCGCTTCCTTGATTATTTTGATGGCGCCGGACGTCTCAGCTGTAGTGCCCAGGGTCTCCAGCCGACTCGTGTATCCTAAAATGATGGCGAGAATGTTGTTAAAATCGTGCGCGATTCCGCCGGCCAGTGTTCCCAGACCCTCCATTTTTTGTGCCTGGACAAGCTGCTGTTCGAGCCGCTTTCGCTTGGTGTCGTTAAAGAGATAAACCTGCAGATCGGTGAGCGCACCTTCCGCAAACGATCCGACGAGGCGAGCCACGACGTAGACCGGGTCGCCACCGCGCTGGTTCATCTCGAGTTCATGTCGCTCCACGATTCCGTGCTGCCGCACCATCTCGAGCAATGCGACGCCATCTTTCCGGCTGCGGAGAAGCTCAAGGAAATTCCCGGTGGTCGCTTCTTCGGTCGAAGCGAATCCGAAAATGTTCGCGAAGGCCGGATTGCAGGTCGTGATCCGTCCGTCGGCCCGGATGCTCAGAGTGCCTGTGAAATCTTCCGTCACGAAGCGCCGATAATGTTCCTCGCTCTCGCGCAAGGCCGCTGTTTCCAGACGGGGTTCGGTGACGTCAGTGTTGATTTGTAACCGCGGTGAGGCGGGATTCCCGCCCTCGCTGGTCCATCGGCTTGCGACGATGATCCGTTCTCCGTTGCGGCGGACTTGCTCGAGTTCGCCTTCCCAACGTGATTGCTCCTTCAGACTCGATTCGAGATTTCGCGCGTCGCCAGAAAGTTCGGTGCGAAGTAGCGCGTGCAGGTTTTGACCGAGTGCCTCGATTTTTTCCCAACCGTAAGTGCGGCAGGCCCCCCGGTTCCAATAAGTGATGGTGCCGTCGGCGTCGGTGAGAATGATGGCATCATTCGCAAATTCGAGCAGCTCTGTCTGATCCATCAGATGGTCTGTGAGAGGCATGAGGGGCGTAAGCCAGGCAGAGCTATTGTCGTGCCCCCCATCATGGAGTGCGAGAGATTGCTGTCGCGCTGGGGCTCGGCTGCGGGCTGGTACGCGCGTGCAGCTCATCGAGACCTCCGGAGTAGAAGACGTAGCAAAACGTCAGCAACGCGCCCAGAATTACGGCGAAGAGAAAAATGAAACTCGCGGCGCGCAACCCACGGTAAGGCGCGCCCGCCTGCTGTCGGGCCGCACGCTGCCGCATCAATTCAAGTTCAAGCATGCGCACGGCATTTTCCGGATCGGCCGGTTCATGCTTGCCGCCGTTGGAATTCATCGAAAAGAATCTTAACCATCCAACCGAAACACCAAATGGATTCTGACGGTAACAAACTCCTCAAGCGCAAGCTGGCGGCTTTCACGCTGCCGATGGCGGCCTTTCTTGTTCTGTTGGCCTTGAGCAGCGCCCTCCGAAAAGTTGACGGCGCCTTTTGGCTC
Organism: Chthoniobacterales bacterium; assembly: GCA_036385955.1. Lineage (GTDB taxonomy): Bacteria > Verrucomicrobiota > Verrucomicrobiia > Chthoniobacterales > UBA10450 > AV80. Next base: position 9,795 of record DASVJK010000134.1, read on the forward strand.
GATTCTCCGGAGTATTGGATCTATCCGGCTCAAACGATATTTTGCGGCGCGCTGCTCATCTGGTTTTGGCGCGAGTATCAGGTTCGCACAGCCCGGCGAATTGTTTTTACAGCCGCGGTAGCGCTCCTGGTTTTTGCGTTGTGGATTGCGCCCCAGGAACTCCTGGGCTTTGCGCCGCGTCTCGGTGGTTTCAATTCTGAGATCTTTTCCGGCCAACCAGCCACGTACTGGGCCGTGGTTGCAGTCCGTTTCGTTCGCCTCGTAGTCGTCGTTCCGTTGGTCGAGGAGATTTTTTGGCGCGGATTCCTGCTTCGCTATTTCGTTAACGAGAAATTCCATACCGTCCCAGTTGGAACGTTTTCATGGCTCTCCTTCGCGGTTGTGACCGTCGGGTTCGGGTTTGCCCATTCACGAGCAGACTGGATGGCGGCCCTCATTACGGGCGCGCTCTACAATTGCGTCGCGTATCGGACGAAAAGCCTGGCGTCATGCGCTCTCGCCCATGCCATCACCAACCTCTTTCTCGGCCTTTGGATCATGAAGACTCGCCAATGGGGTTTCTGGTAAAGTCGCCCCGGCCAATGGCACCGCTTCTGCTGCCTAAAGTTGCCAATGCACGCGACGTTTACTCAAAAAGTCATCATTTGCATGGTTGCTGGTTTCCTGGCGGCCTGCCTCATCCAATGGGGAAAAGTATTCGTCGAAGGCGCTGACGATGCTCTGAACAAGGGCTACAAGCATACCTCGCCAGCGGTCAGTCTGACCGCCAAACCGTAGTCGGGTTTCGAAAGGGATTGCCGACCGTCGGGCTGCGCATAGTTTGCGTCGCACGGCATGAAGATCGGTTTCGCTCAAATCAATCCCATCGTCGGGGATTTGAGCGGCAATTTTGAGAAGATTGCCGGCGCCTACGATCGGCTTGCGGCCGCGGGAGCCGAATTGGTCGTTACGCCGGAACTCGCCATTACTGGCTATCCACCGCAGGACCTTCTCTTCAAATCGCAGTTCGTTCCGCAAAATCTCGAGATCCTGGAAAAGCTCCAGGCGCGTGTCCATGGCGCCGGTTTGCTGGTCGGTTTCGTAGACCGAAACCAGGGACGTGGGAAGCCGTTTCATAATGCGGCTGCCTTGCTGCAATCAG
>DASVJK010000135.1:0-20797 GCA_036385955.1 Chthoniobacterales bacterium
TTCGAACCGCGTGCCCGAAGGGGGCAGGTAGCCGAGCCGGTTAAAAACGAAGCCGCCGATCGTGTCGATGCCGTCCGCCTCCAGCTCGAATCCAAGATGCTCGCTGACGTCGTCGAGCCGGGCGTTCCCGCTCACGAGGAAACGCCCATCCTCGAGCGGCTCGATGTAGAGATCGGCGTCGCCCAAAGGCGCGGCGTCGCTGATGATTTCCTCGATGATGTCGGATAGCGTGATGATTCCTTCCGTGCCGCCGAACTCATCCACGACGATGGCGAGACCCTGCGAATGGGTCAGAAAACCGCGGAGCAAGTCCATTGCTTTCATCGTCTCCGGGACGAAGGACGGCGCGATCAGTGCCTCCGTGTAGTGCTCAGTTGGCCCCAGGAGAAAAAGCTTCACGTCCAGCACACCCACGACCTGGTCGGGCGTCTCCGCATACACGGGGACGCGGCGATGCCGCCGCTGCTTCAGTTGGACGATCGCTTCTTCGTTCGTTAGGTCGTCCGGCAGCGCGAAGGTATCCACCCGCGGCGTCATGCAATCCTTCGCGGTTTTGTCTCCCAGCTTGATTATCTCCTGGATCATTTCGCCTTCCGCTTCGTGCAAAGTGCCTTGCTCTTCCCCCATCTCGACCAGCGTCTCGAGTTCTTCGTCGCTCAAACGTGTGCGTTTTTGCAGGTGACGCGGCGTGAGGTGCTCGACTATGGCCGTGCTGACGTGTTCGAGCAGATGCCCGACCCGGTCGAGCAGAGGCATCAATGCCTTGAGGGTGAAGACGCCAAGCGCGGAAAGCCGATAGGGAGCAGAGAGCGCGAGCAGTTTCGGAATGAGATCACAAAGCAAAGCGACGACGGCGAAAATGACCGTGGCGGCGAGCCACTGTGGAACGCGCGCTGCGAGCGGCCCTTCCCAGATCAGGAAGAGACAGAGGACGACGAGCGGAATGTTTACGAGCGCGTCGGCGAGCAGCAGAACGTTGAGCACGCGCCTCGGATTTTCGCGGAAGACCTGGATGAATTGTTTGAGCGACGGATGCTTGTCCTCAAGCCGCCGGAGTTGATGGGGCTTGAGGGAGAAGAGCGCGGTCTCGAGTCCGGAGAAAAATCCGGACCAGAAGATCAGGATCGCGATGGAAAAAAGGAGAAGGGTAAGAGCCGCCAGCGTCATTTTTCGCTGCGGCGGCGGTCGCGCAACCGTTCGCCCTCCCGAAGACTGAAGCGTGCTCGTTTGCCCATCATCGCAGGCGCCACCAAGTTACGGCCTCCATGAGCAAAGGCGAGAGAATTTCCCAGTTCGTGCAAGCGCTGGAAGACGGCAAGGCTAGAGCCTCCAGCGGCACGATCGCCGACCATCCGTATTACCGCGCATTTTTTCGTTGCTGGAACGAACAGCGATACTACGAGGCGCACGATGTTCTCGAGCAAGTCTGGCTCCAGAAGACGACGACCTCGGACGACGCGCAATATTTCAAAGGCTTGATCCAGGCCGCCGGCGCCTTTGTTCATCTCCAAAAGCAATTCGAACATCCAACGCATCCGAAACACGGACGGCGGTTGGGTCCGGCGGTCCGCTTGTTTCGTCTCGCGGAAAAGAACCTGGCGCCGCTGGGTGCACAGCTGCACGAATTCGATCTGGTGAAGTTTCGGGAAATGCTCCGTCGCCATGCGCGTGTGATTGTGGAGTCCGATCATCGGACCAACCCATGGTCGCCGGAAACCGCGCCCCATCTGTCGCTCTTGAAATAGTGCGGGCAAGAATAAGGCAGACGATGTTAATGAGGTGGATCGCGCGTTCCGTGGCGCGAAGCCGCGTGGAATATACATCGTTCGGTAGAACGCACGATCCCCCAACGCCTCCGCTCCTTGCTCGCAGAGCGCGTCTGTCAGTTGGTAAAGATCAACTTGCAGCCTGCGAGGACCAGGACCGTCGCGAGGATCACCGAAATCGTGCGCACGGGAAAATGCCGGCTGCCCAGTTGCGACCCAAGCGTTCCTGCGATCACCGCCGCAACCGCGAGGATCCAGGCGAAATTTGGAACTGGCCGGCCGCTGGAAATATACCCCACCAGGCCCGCGACCGAATTGACTAGGATGAACAAGGCTGAGACCGCCGCCGCCCGGCGGATCGATGCCCAACGGCACAACAGGAGCAGCGGAGTCAGGAAAATGCCGCCCCCTGTTCCCGTCAGGCCGGAGAGGAACCCGATGCCTGCTCCCATCCCCATCGAGGCCGGGACCGGTGGTGGCGTGGTGTCTGGTGGATCGCCCTGTCGAAAAAACAAACGCACGGCCGAAAACAGGAGCACTGCCCCGATCAGCGTTTTGAGAATGGCAGTCGGCAGAGGGAGATAACCTCCGAGATATGCCGCGGGAACAGAAAGCAGCGCGAACGGCCAGAAGAGCCGCCACGAAAAATATCCGGCCCGCCAGAATTGGAACGCGCCAATGCACGCGACCAGGATGTTGAGGACGAGGGCCGTCGGCCTGATGAAATTCGCCGAGAGGCCGCACAGTGTCATGACCGCGATGTAACCGGAAGCGCCGGCGTGGCCCACCGAGGAGTAAAGGAAAGCGACAATCGTGATTCCGGCGAGGAGCAGAATCAGATGCGTATTATCCAGATTCACCGCCCTTTATTAAGGAAGCGGCCGAGCGTTTACAAGGAGAGCGGCGGTCTCCGGATCGCCGTCTTCGAAGGACGGTTTGGAAACCGCCCCTCCTTGGTTTTGGCGAGCAAAACGATACGTTACCTGGATGACCCCGCCGTCGACCGAAGAGATCACTCCCGCCAAGTCCGAGCACACGAATAGACTGAGTCGCGAGAAGTCCCCTTATCTGCTCCAGCACGCGCACAATCCGGTTGATTGGCTTCCCTGGGGAGAAGAAGCCTTCGCGAAAGCGCGGCACGAGAACAAACCGATCTTTCTCTCCATTGGTTATTCGACCTGCCATTGGTGCCACGTTATGGCGCATGAGTCTTTCGAAAGCGCGGAAGTGGCGGCGATCATGAACCGCGAGTTTGTGAATATAAAAGTCGATCGCGAGGAGCGACCCGATGTCGATCGTGTCTACATGACTTTCGTCCAGGCCACGACCGGCGGTGGGGGCTGGCCCATGAGCGTGTGGCTGACGCCGGAGCTGAAACCATTTGTCGGTGGAACGTATTTTCCGCCGGAGGATCGGTACGGACAACCAGGATTCAGCAAAGTCCTCGAACGAATCGCGGCAGCGTGGAAACAGGATCACGAAAAGATCGCGGAGCAGGGGACGAAGATTACTGCGGCGCTGTCGCAGGCTGAATCTGGCGGTGGAGAAGCGACGCAGCTCGGTGCGGTGACCTTGGAAGCCGCCTATCAACAAATCGCGCGCAGCTACGACGCTCACGAAGGCGGTTTTGGTTCGGCGCCAAAATTTCCGCGACCAGTGACGCTTAATTTTCTTTTTCGTGTTTACGCACGGGCGCGCGAATCAGCCAGCGGCAGGCACGCGCTCGAGATGAATCTATTCACCCTCCGCAAAATGGCGGCTGGAGGGGTGCACGATCATCTGGGTGGCGGCTTTCACCGGTACTCCGTGGATGCCTTCTGGCACGTGCCGCATTTCGAAAAAATGCTTTATGATCAGGCGCAGCTGGCCGTCGCCTACCTCGAAGCGTTTCAAATCACGCGCGAACCGCTTTTCGAGGAAGTCGCTCGCGATATTCTCGATTACGTCCGGCGTGACATGACCGTGAAGGAAGGCGGGTTTTTCTCCGCCGAGGATGCCGACAGCGTAATCTCTGTAGCGGCGGTTTATGACCGCCGACCGAATGACCCTGAAGCCAGGCCCGAATCTTCCGGCGCTCATAGAGCGCCGCTACAGAAGAGCGAGGGCGCCTTCTATGTTTGGAGCAAGAAGGAACTCGATGCGGCGCTCGGATCGTCAGCGGGCGTTTTCAACTATCATTATGGTGTCCAGCCCGACGGCAACGTGCCTCCAGCCGCCGATCCTCACGCCGAATTCACCGGGAAAAATATCTTGATCGAACTGCAAACGGTTGCGGAAACCGCGAAGCATTTCAAAAAGGAGGAAGCGGAAGTGCGGGAACTGCTGGCCAAATCCCGCGCGGCACTTCTGGCGCTCCGCGCGAAACGTCCGCGACCGCAGCTCGACGACAAGATCATCACGGCTTGGAACGGTCTGATGATTTCCACTTATGCCCGGGGGGCGCAAGTGCTGGACGATCCGGTTTACCTCGATGCGGCGATGCGGGCGGCGACGTTTGTTCGCACGCAGCTCTACGACGAATCGCGGAAAATTCTAGTGCGAAACTATCGTGAGGGCCGGAGCGAGGTGGAGGGTTTCGCGGATGACTATGCGTCTGTCATTCAAGGTTTGCTCGATCTCTGCGAGGCCTCCTTCGACGTACGCTGGCTCCAGTTCGCGATCGAGTTGCAGGAAACGCAGGACCGGCTGTTCTTCGATCAAGAACGCGGCGGTTACTTCACCGGCACCGGCAAAGACGCGAGCATCCTCCTGCGCATGAAGGAAGATAACGACAGCGCGGAACCGGCTGCGAGTTCTGTCGCCGCGCTGAACCTTTTGCGGCTCGCGCAATTTCGCGATGAGAAGCGCTGGCGCGAACGAGCGGAGAAAACCATCGCCGCCTTCAGTCCGCAGATCAGCCATTTTCCGAGCGCCATGCCGCAGATGCTGGTCGCGCTCGATTTCAGCTTGAGTAAGCCGTGGCAAATCGTCGTGGCCGGGAAGCGTGATTCGAAAGAAACGCTCTCTCTGCTCACGGAAGTTCATCGCCACTTTCTGCCGTGCAAGATTCTCCTCCTGGCGGATTCCGGCGATGGCCAAGAATATCTGGAGGAAAAGATCGAGGCGCTTCGGGCCATGAAGCCGGTGGACGGCAAGTCTGTCGCTTACATTTGCGAAAACTTCACCTGCCAGGCGCCGGTGAACGATCCAGCCGCCTTGCGAAAGTTGCTCGCGAAGTAAGGTGAGGCGCAGAACGAAGAGGCGGAGCGCTCGATCCAACAGGAAGCTACCCTGGCTTTCCGTCGCCGTTCTCGAATTTCGCCGTCGTCATCGGCAATTTTTTCCGCCGCCGCAAGCGGAGCCAATTGTTCCAGGTTTTGCGCATGCTATCTCGCGGTGTCAGATAGTTCTGGTTCAGTTCGTTGCTCTTGACGAGTTGGGCGATGATGCCTTGCACGGAGAAATCGTCGGTATTCAGAATCGTATAGGCGGTGCCGATCGCTTCCGAGTGGTGTGCGTCACTCGAGGCGGTCATCGGGAGGCCGCGCAGCTGCGCGTATTTGAAAGCGTAACGATTGTAGCGGCGCAGAGTCGTGGCCGCGTTGAAGACTTCCAGTGCATCGATCGGTAAAGTCTCGAGGACGGGAAAGCGAATCCCGGCGCGAAATAGATCGTACGGGTGCGGTGGAATCGCCAGGCCGCCGCGTTCGTGAATGATCTCGCAGACTTCGCGCGCCGGTTTGCCTTTCAGATAGGGAAGAGTCGCTCCGATGCAGAGGAGGTGTCCCTCCGCTGTGGTGACTTCGACACCGGGAATGACGAGAAAGTTGTCGATTGGCAGGCCGTCTTCGCGCATCAAACCCTTCTCGAGGAGGTAGGTAACCGCGTCGCAGGTGTTGTGATCGGTGATCGCAATACCATGAAGCCCTTTCTCGCGCGCTGCGGCGATGTTCTCCTCAGGACTCGACACGCCGTCGCCCGAAAAGAACGTGTGTGAGTGGAGGTCGATGTTGAACGGCATTGAGGGGAGGCTAGTTTGCAGTGCTCGAAATGGAAAGCGCCGGTTTAAAGGAGTGGGCCATCGTCTGCGAGGCGATGGGTCGCGGGGAACAGAGCGTCATCCTGCGGAAGGGAGGACTTGCGGAGGGCCGTACGGGGTTCGCGTTCCGCCATTCTGAATTCTTTCTTTTCCCGACGTTTTTTCACGAGCAAGTCGACAAGGTCCGCGTGAGTGGCGCGGAGATTCCGAACGGACGAGAAGGCGAAATTGAGATTCGTTTTTTCGCCAGGCTGGTCGCCGCCACGCAGATTACATCGTGGGAAATCGCCGCTGCGTTGGAGCCGTTTCACGTTTTGCAACAATCTGCCGTGCGCGAGCGCTTCGAGTACGATGATAAACCCGGTCTGCACATGGCGCTGGTGCGTGTATTCCGTCTTGCGCCAGGCTGGATTCTTCCGAATGCGCCGAAATACGGTGGCTGTCGATCGTGGGTGACGCTGCCGGAATGTCCGGGGAAGACGCAATTCGAACCGGTGTTGAGCAATCGAGCGCATGATGCGCTGGTCGAGAGGTTTCGCGCCATCACAGGATCAATATAGAGGCGCTCGCCGTGGCGAGCGCCTGTTTCGAGGTCAGGCGCTTGGCACAAGCGCCTCTACATCTTCCAGCATTGCTGTCTCAGCGAGAGCGCCTTCGCCGCCGCGATTGAATTGCATGTCGTAAAGCCGCCGATAGTAACCGGACTTCTCGAGCAATTCGGAGTGCGTGCCTATTTCCTTGATGCGGCCTTCATCCATCACGACGATTTGATCGGCCGATAGAATCGTCGAGAGCCGGTGCGCAATCGCGATCACCGTCCGTCCGGCGGCGAGAGTTTCGAGCGCCTGCTGGATTTGCTTTTCCGATTCGGAATCGAGCGATGAGGTCGCTTCGTCGAGCAGGAGAATGGGCGCGTTTTTCAGGAGGGCGCGCGCGATTGCAAGACGCTGCTGCTGGCCGCCGGAGAGCAAACAGCCTTTGTCGCCGATGACCGTCTCGTAACCCTGCGGCTGCGCCATGATGAAGTCGTGCGCGAAAGCGGTCCGCGCCGCCTCGTAGACCTCTTCCTTGGTGGCATCGAACCGGCCGAATTGAATGTTGCTAAAAATGGTGTCGTGAAACAGAAAGGTTTCCTGCGTCACGAGACCGATTTGTTCGCGGAGCGACTGTTGCTTCAGCGTTCGCAGATCCTGGCCATCGACGCTCACCCGTCCCGCCGTCGGATCGTACAACCGCAGAATAAGGGAAAGAATCGTGCTTTTGCCCGCGCCGCTCGCGCCGACGAGCGCGTAGGTTTTCCCGGGCTCGATCCGCAGATTCAAGTCGGTCACGGCATCGGTAACACCGCCGGCGTAACGGAAGGCCACGTCATCGAACTCGATCAAACCATCGCAATACCGCAACTCCTTCGCGTTGGGCGCGTCCTGCACGGTTGGCGCCATATCCATGATCGCAAAAACTTCCGTGGTGGCCTGGATCGACTGCTGCATGATCACATGCATTTTGCTCAAGGTCTTGATCGGGTCGTAGAGGAGAGCAATTCCGAAGTTGAGCGCGATAAAACGGGCCGCGCTCAGGTTGGCGTAATAGACGTAAAGCAGGGCCAAACCGATGCCAAAGGCGGCGATCACTTCCACGAGCGGGCCAGTGGCTTCTATCGCCCGGATGATGCGCATCATGTTTTGGAATTGCAGGCGATTGCTGCGGCGAAACAGGTTTTCCTGGTGCTTCTCGCGCGCGAAGGACTTGACCACGCGGATACCGGCGAACGTTTCCTGCATCGTCACGAGCATCTGGCCCATGTCTTCATTCTGGTGCTGCATGGCTTTGCGGGCTCGTTTTCCATAGTAAGAGATCGGCACCATGCAGCTCGGAAACAGGACCAGGGTCACGAGGGTGAATTTCCAGTCCATGTAGAGCAGAACGGAGACGGTGCTAATGATGGTGATCGGCTGCTTGAACAAATCGCTGCTGATGGTCGAGAGCGCGGCCTGCATGCCACGGGTGTCGTTGGTGATGCGCGACATCAGGAAGCCGGAGTGCATCCGGTTATAAAAATCCATCGAATGGTGCAGCATTTTAGTGAAGAGCTCGTCGCGAATATCGGTCAGGGCGCGGTTGCTCACCCATTGCATGTAGTAGGCATTGCAGTAGGAAAAGAGGCTCCGGACCATCATGATCCCTGGAAGGGCCAGGCACATCCAGATGATGGAGCTATCCAGCTTCGGGCCGGCGTTCAGGAGGGAGGGGTCCGCGGCAAGTTGCTGGGGGCTGGCGGGAGCGCCGCCCTGGAAAATAACGCTGGTCACTTTCGCGAGGACGAGCGGCATAAGCGAGGCGATCACGCCGAAGAGTCCGCCGCTGGTGATGCCCACGATGAAACGCCATCGATAGGGCTTTACATAGCCATAAAGCCGACGGTAGGGCCTCCAGCCGATGCGAAGCGCCTTCCAGAAGGAGAGCTTGGCTGGAACGGCTTGCGATTCACTCATGGCACGGGCGCCGCCGGAACCGACAGCAGCGATTCCATAGCATCGATCACCGATTGCGTCGAGATTTGGTTCATCGGCACGGCTCGCTGCTTGGGATGAAATTCGCTCACCGGGCCGTTGAATTCACCCAGAAGAACGACGGCGGATTCGGAGCGGGGGTGCCAATGAAAGGGATTCGTGGGACCAAACAGAACCACCTGGGGAGTCCCCCACGCGGCGGCGAAGTGCATCGGCGCGGAATCAACCGTGATAAGCAAGCGGGCCTTGCGAACAAGTGCCGCGAGCGTGAGCAAATCGGTCTTGCCGGAGAGGTCGATCACGTCCGAAGAGGTCGACGACTTAATGGCGGTTACCTGGGCTCGTTCGATCGAGGAACTGCCTCCAGTGAGAACGACCTTCAGGTTACGCTCTTCCACGCAATGATCGATCAACTTTGCCCAACGGTCGACTTCCCAGAATTTTTCGGCCCGGGCCGAGCCGGGGTGGAGAATGACAAATTCGTCGCCGGCCTGCTCTGATTTCAGGAGATCTTCCGCCTTCTCCACGGTGGAGTCCGGCAGGTCGAGCCGGATGGCGCGGGACGCGTCGTGAATCCCCAATGGTTTCAGCAAGGCGAGATGGTAATCGACCGTGTGCAAGAAGCGCACCGGAGATTCCACGAACTCGTTGTAGCTGCGTGCCCGAATCTTCGAGCGGAGGTTTGGGTGGTCCGAGGTGATGCGCTTTCGCGCCTGCGAAAGCAGCGTCAAAAATGAGGAGCGATCGTTGCGCGTGAAATCGAGGCAGTAATCAAATTTGCCCCATGCGAGCGCGATCCAATCGAGTGCATCGTCAGCTTTTCCCCTCACTACGAAAACTTTGTCGACTCCCGAGATCGCCGGGAGTAACCCCTCGACCGCTGGAGACACCACCAGGGAGAGTGTTGCTTCCGGAAATTTTTTCCGCAGGGCCGCGATCGCAGGCGTCGTGAGAATCAGGTCGCCGATTCGCTTCAGTTGAATAAGAAGGATGTTCACGAAGAGTGCTGGAGCGGCGGTCTCTGACCGCCGAACGTCGGGCGTTGTGGAACGCCTCCGGCGGTCATAGACCGCCGCTACAAGGGAGAATCATGATCGTGCCATTTGCATTGCGAGCTCGTAAGCGCCGAGCAGCCGTGCGCGAAAATGGTCCCATGTGAAATTTTCGACGACGCGCCGGCGCGCGGCCTCGCCCATGCGCTCGACCATTTCCGGATGCCGATAGAGCTCGAGAATTGCCGACGCCAATTCACCGACATTTCCCGGAGAGACAAGAATTCCTTCGACGCCGTCGGTGACAACGTCGCCCGCTTCCCGCGTCGTGATTTGCGGCAGCCCGCAGGCCGCAGCCTCGTAGGTGACCTTCGCGCTCCCTTCGCATTGCGAGGGGAAAACGTGCACCGTCCCCTGACTCAAGTAATTTTCCACATCGCGCACAAAGCCGACAATCTTGATATTGTCGCGCCAGTATTTCTTCAGGTGCGGTCGCGCTTCATCATGGACGGAGCCCACCAGCCACAGCTCAGCGTCTTTGAGGTCGAGCCGATGCCACGCTTCCAGAAGATGATGAATACCCTTGCGCTCGATCAAGGCGCCGGAAAAGACCGCGCGAAAGATCGGCGGGCGCACGCCCGGTTTGAAGCGCTCCGCGTCGACTCCTCGAGGAAGATAAAACAACTTTTCCTCGGAAAACCCCTGGACGCGGAACGTGTCCGCCGCCTTTTGGGAGAGGACAAAGAGCATGTCTGCAAGTTCGTACTCCTCCAGAAAACGTTCGCGCGTCTGGAGCAAGTTTTCTTTCCAACGTCGATGCCACGGAAGGTCCGCCGTTGGCGGCGTGGCGGATGCGCGGTCGCCCAGCACTTTGCCGCGATCCCGGTGCCAGGTGGGAATTTCCACGATCGAGGGAATGCCGAGCTTGCGCGTCACGCGCAGTGATTGCAGGCAGTCGCCCGACCAACTGTGGAAAAGATCGTAACGTCCGGTCGCGAGATGTCGCGAGGCGATCCAGTCGAGATACTTTTTCTTCGCGCCATAATAATACGGGCGATCGAGAAAAGAGATTAGACGCACAGGGTGCCAGCGGAGCGATTGAATCAAGTCCGCCGGTATCTCTTCCTGACGATTGCCGTAAGCGATCGCGCGTCCGAGAAATCCTCCCCGATGCGAGGCTCGCAACGTCTCGAAAGCGTCCGTGTCCAGCCCCGAGCCTCCGATCCGCGCGAAGATCGAATAGAGTAAATGCTTGGGAAGGACGCCTGACCTGTAGGTCGCAGGGCGCGACGGCGAAGGGGCGTTTAGAGTTTCACCCACCATCGGCTAACAAGTATTGTGGTGATTGCAGGCAAGTAAAGTCCTCGTTCCGTGATGACGTAAAATGCGATCCAATCATCTTACCATAGGATTTGTCCGGCGTGGATTTTCTTCCAGTGGCGGTGCCGAGTCGTATTTGAAACGGCTCGCTGCCGGGGTGGTGGAAAAGGGTCATCAGGTCCGGCTTTACACTTCCGCCGACTGGCCTCCTGAGGAGTGGAGCTTCGGCCCGATCACCCGTCTCAAAGGGAGATCAGCGACTGCGTTTGCGGATGAAATTAAAAAGCTGGCACCGCGGCCGGATTGCGATGTGTTGATGAGCCTTGAACGCATCTGGCGATGCGATGTTTATCGCGCCGGCGACGGGGTGCATCGCGTCTGGCTGGAACGGCGCGCGGAGATTGGGGGACGGTTCCAGAGGCTCAGCCGCGTCTTGAATCGCAAGCACTCAGCCATCCTTGCTCTCGAGAAATCGCTTTTTGCCGATGGGGGAGCTGGCCGCGTGATCGCAAATTCGAGAATGGTGAAGGACGAAATCGTGCGCATCTACGGATTTCCGGTCGATAAGATTGAGGTGGTGCGGAACGGCGTGCCCGTGAGTGCGTTTCGGCGCGACGAGGAAAGCCGGGCAAAAACTCGCGAAACGCTCGGTCTGAAGAGCGAAGATATCGCCGTGCTCTTTGCCGGTTCCGGGTGGGAGCGAAAAGGTTTGCGCTTTGCGATCGAAGCGATCGAAAGGAGCGGGAAGCAGATGCGGCTCGTTGTGGCGGGACGTGGCGATAAGAGAAAATTCAAATCGGCTCGTGTTCAGTTTCTCGACGTGGTTCGGGACATGCCGGCGCTATATGGGGCGGCGGATATTTTTTTGCTCCCCACGATTTACGATCCGTTTTCCAACGCCTGTCTCGAGGCCCTGGCAGCCGGCCTTCCTGTCGTAACCACGCGCGCGAACGGTTTCTCCGAAATCATGGAGACTGGCGTGCACGGCGCCATCCTGGATGATCCACGGAACACCGATGCGATTTGCGAAGCGCTTCTGTTTTGGTCTGACCACGCTCGGCGCGAGCAGGCTCGAATCGAGAATCTCGCGGTCGCAAGTCAATTCGATATTACGGCAAACGTCGCTCGAACTCTCGAGATTCTGCTTCAGGGCGCGGCCAGCGCCGCATCCACGTGAGGGAAAATGATGAAAACCTGATCGAGCCGGGCGATTTCAAAAATCGGCCGCACGTTCTCCTGCAAACCGGCCAGGACAAATTTTCCGCCGTAAGCTTCCACGTTCTGCATCCCTTCGATCAGAACCGCGAGTCCGGAACTATCAATGTAAGTGACGCGCGAGAGATCGACCACCAGGCGCGCGGGCTTGTGCTCGATCATCGCACCAAGGGACGCAGCGACGCGCGGTGAGACGTGGAGGTCGATTTCGCCTTCGAGCGGGAGAACCTTGGAAGCGTCCGGTAGAGGCATAGCGGTTAGGGTGGGGAAGATGTCACTCTCTGGGTGCGCGTCAATCGATCACCAGCCTAAAGTCGCGATCACGTTGTCCACGTTCGAGAGATCATCGAAGAGAAAATCGGGGGCGTATTCGGCCAATCTTTCCCGTGGCCACGAGCCCGTCGCGATCGCGATCGTGCGCGCGCCAAACGCTTGTCCGCAGGCGATGTCGTGACCCGTGTCGCCGATGACGTCGACCTGCGCGGGCAGGAATTTTGCCCCGGTGGCCTCCTGTGCACGCGTTAGTGCGAAAGCGCCGAGCTCGTTGCGATCGTGATGGTCATCCGCGAACGCGCCGAAGGCGAAGAAATGCCACAACTGATAATGCTCGAGTTTTAATTGTGCGCCGCGTTTCAGGTTGCCGGTGAGAAGGCCGCGCACCGTTTCCGGCTGTTGTTCCAGCCTCTGCAACAATGCCAGCACGCCGGGCATCACCTGTCCTTTGCTGCGCGGCAACTCGTGAGCGAGCAACTCGAGATAGAGGTCGAGAAACGTGGTCACGCTTTCTTCGGTGACCGGCTCTCCATATTTCGCCAGGATTTGATGCGCGATGCCGGTATCCGTCCGCCCCGCGATCTCCACTCCCTCCAAATTGCCGTTTTCTCCGAACCGTTCCGCGGTTGCACGCACGATTGCGTGCTGCCCGGCCGCACCCGTGCTGATGAGGGTGCCGTCAATATCCCAAAGTAGGAGACGCTGTTTTTTCATTGATGATTTCAGATGGCAGATTGCAGAGTGAAGCGCGCCCTCCAAGTCCGACGGAGCGCTCACGCTAGTCTGAAATCTGCAATCTGAAATCTGAAATTCCTTATCGCGGCCGAATAGCCCCATCGCCGACAGGTTATCTTCATATCGGCCATGCGATCACGTTCTGGCGCGCCCAGGAACGCGCCGGAGAGAGCGGTGGAAAGCTCGTTCTCCGAATCGAAGACCTGGATGACGATCGGTGTCGGACAAGATTTCGTGACGCTATCGTCGAAGATCTTCACTGGTTCGGATTGCAATGGGATGAAGGGCCGGACATTGGCGGAGCGTTTGCGCCTTACGTCCAAAGCGAACGGTGCGAAATCTATCTCGCGGTTTGGAAGAAATTGAGGGACGCGGCGTTGATCTATCCATGCACTTGTTCGCGGCGCGATGTGCTTCAATCCGCGAGCGCGCCGCACCCTGAGAACGAAGAACCTGTTTATCCAGGAACGTGCCGGCCGGAGAGCGGAACCATTAGCGACCTCGATTCACCCGCGGGGCATAACTGGCGCTTTCGCGTGCCGGATGCGGAAGCGTTGCGGTTCGTCGATCAGTGCCTTGGAACGCAACTCGCGATCGCCGGCGTGGATTTCGGTGATTTCATCATCTGGAGAAAAGACGATGTGCCCGCCTACCAACTCGCCGTTGTTGCGGATGATGATGGGATGGAGATCACGGAAGTCGTGCGCGGCGCGGATTTACTTCTATCGACATTTCGGCAGTTGTTGATTTACCGCGCCCTGGGTGTAGGGGCACCGGAGTTCTATCATGTGGACCTGATCACAGACCTCTCCGGCCAGCGGCTCGCCAAACGGCACGATTCGCTCAGTTTAAGAGAGCTGCGCGATTCCGGCGCCGGTCCCAAAGAGTTACGAGCTCGATACCTGTCATCCTGAGCCGCGCAGACGGCGAGGGACCTCACCTACGCAGTTCACGTTACTCAAGAGCCAATCACGCCTGATCCGAAGTCCGCGCCGAATGTATCGCGGAAGCGCTCGCGAGGTCAGCGCTTCTCCCAAAATCGCGGTTCCGTCTGCGCGGCTCGGGATGACAATCAAGGCATCGGCCCGCGTATCATGAACACATCGATCATGCTGCCGAGAAAGGCCAGAAAAGCGAGGGCGGCGGCGGCGAGAACGACAATGCGCATCGGATTTTTTTCTTTTCTTCGACTTGGAAGGGGGACGCATTTGCGAAACCCGCGGGGCGCGCTTGCCTCTGCCGGACGCGCTTCCACTGCTTCCAATCGCGGCAATGGTTGCGCGTCGCTGGCCACATCGCCTTCATACCATGCTTCGACCTTGCCGAATCGGATTCGGTCGCCCGGTCGCAATTGCACACCGGTGATGGGCTCCTCATTGACCAGCGTGCCATTCGTGGAACCGAGGTCCTTCAGGTAACAACGCTCGTTCGCAATGATCAGTTCAGCGTGCCGGTCCGAGACGGAGATGTCGTCGAGGCGGATGAAGTTTTCCGCTGAACGCCCAATCGTAACGGTCTCATCAACCAGATCGTGGGAAATCTGTTCGCCGGAATCTGAACGAATGGTCACCCTCGGCATGATTCCCAATTGAGCAGAACGCGAAGCGCGAAGACAACGCTCTTTTCCATGAGTCATCGTCCGATGGGCCACCCGATTGACCCACACTGGACGCGCCCGCATAGTGCAGCGCTTTATGTCGATCGAGCTGACCCGGAATTTCTGCATCATCGCGCATATCGATCACGGCAAGACAACGCTTTCGGATCGATTGCTCGACCGCACCGGCACGATCCACGAGCGAGACAAGCAGGATCAATTGCTCGATTCGATGGATCTCGAACGCGAGCGCGGGATCACGATCAAGGCGCACCCGGTCGCGATGCGTTACACCGCGAAGTCGGGAGAAAAATACCGGCTCAACCTGCTCGATACGCCGGGGCACGTTGATTTCGCGTATGAAGTTTCGCGGTCACTGGCGGCGTGTGAAGGCGCATTGCTCATCGTCGATGCCGCGCAAGGCGTCGAGGCGCAGACGGTCGCGAATGTGCATCTCGCACACAAACAGGGCCTCACCATCATACCGGTGATTAACAAGATCGATTTGCCGAACGCCGACATTCCTGCGGTGCACAAGCAGCTCGAGGAAATCCTCGCCATTCCAGCTGAGGAAGCGATTGACGCCAGCGCGAAAATGGGAATCGGAATCGAAGAAATTCTCGAGGCCATCGTGCATCGAATCCCGCCGCCTCCAAAACCTGCCGACGAAGTTTTGCGCGGGCTCGTCTTCGATTGTGTCTTCGATATCTACCGCGGTGTCGTTGCCTACGTCCGCGTTTTTTCCGGAAAAATCGAGGCAGGCCAGGGAATCAAATTGATCAACAACGATGCGCGCTACGAGGTCAAGGAAGTCGGCGTCTTTACACCGAAAATGTTCCCGCAGAAGAGGCTCCAGGCGGGCGACGTGGGTTATTTCATCGCGAACATCAAAAGCACGGCCGACATCAAGATCGGCGATACGGTGACCGATCTGCGCAACCCCGCCAAGGTACCCTTACCCGGCTTCCAGGAAATCCATCCGATGGTTTTCAGCGGGATCTACCCGATCAACACCGGCGACTTCGAGCACTTGAAAACGGCAATTGGTAAATTGCGGCTGAACGATTCGGCGTTCGTTTATCAACCGGAAAGCTCCGTGGCGCTGGGTTTCGGATTTCGCTGCGGCTTTCTCGGTTTGTTGCATATGGAGATCATCCAGGAACGGCTCCGGCGCGAATACGACATGGATATTATCGCCACGTCCCCAAGCGTCATTTATGAAATCCTCACAACGCGTGGCGAAACGTTACTCGTCGATAATCCGGCGCACCTGCCCGACCCGAGCGTGATTGACGAAATTCGCGAACCTATCGTGAAAGCCTACGTGCTTTGTCCCAACGAATACATCGGCGATCTGCTTCAGCTCATCATGGAGAAGCGCGGCTTAATGGACCACACCGAGTCGCTCGACACGCGGCGTGTCATGCTTCACTGCGAACTGCCGCTCAACGAAATCCTCGTCGATTTCAATGACAAGATTAAGAGTATCACCCGCGGTTACGGCTCGATGGATTACGAGCACGTGGGCTATCGCTCCGCGAACCTGGTGAAGCTCGATCTGCTGGTCAACGGCGAGCCCGTCGACGCTTTTTCCATGATCGTGCATCGGGATCGCGCCGAGAGCCGCGGCCGGATGCTGGCCGCGAAATTGAAGGAAGTCATCCCGCGGCAACTTTACCAAGTGGCGATCCAGGCGGCGATCGGCGGGAAAATCATTGCGCGTGAAAGTGTTTCCGCATTGCGAAAAGACGTGACGGCGAAATGCTACGGTGGCGATATCACCCGAAAGCGAAAGTTGCTCGAGAAGCAGAAAGAGGGCAAGAAACGGATGAAAAGCATCGGCAAGATCCACATTCCACAAGAGGCATTCATTAAAGTCCTGCGCGCGCAATAACTCGTTAGGTCACATTTACATGTTCACACCCAGCTACATCAAACACGGTCGTCTCCTCGTTCGTCACGCGGAGAAGTTGCTCCGATATCGCAAAGACGTTCTGAGCGACAGCGCCATCTCCGATTTGAAAACGCAGATCGAGAAGGTGCGGAAGGCGTTAAGCGATCGCGACGAAAAGGCGGTGAAAGCCGAGTCCGAACAGCTGCACACACTCTATATGCAGCACATGCCAACGCCGAAGGACGCGGCGTGGCGTGAAAACATTGAAGTGATTTTGGTCGCGATTGTCGTGGCGATCGGAATCCGGTCCTATTTTTTGCAACCGTTCAAAATCCCGACCGGTTCCATGCAACCAACGTTGAACGGCATCATCGGCCATCCCCTGTCGGCGACAGAGCCGGCGCCGAGCATCCTCCGTCAGATCGGAGAGTTCGTTATCCTGGGGCGCAACTACGTCAACGTCGTTTCCGCCGAAGACGATCAGGTCACCCAGGTCCTTCCGAAAAAGTTTGCCTTCTTTTTTACCTTTTCGCGGATCGTTTGTGAGCGGCAAAACTTTCTCGTCTATGCGCCGCCCGAAACGCTCCGCCAGGACTTCAAAGTTCTTCCCGGCAACCACTACGGAAAGGGAGAGACGATCGCGAAGGGAGCGGTCGACACCGGGGACCAGGTCTTCGTAGATAAGTTTACCTACAATTTCGTCAAGCCGCATCGCGGCGACGTCTTTGTTTTCCGCACGGATAACATTTTTGGAATCCCAGGTGATCCGGAAACTGGCGCGCCATTTTTTATCAAGCGCCTCGGCGGCGTGCCGGGCGATACCTTGCGGATCGATCCGCCGCTTCTGTATGTGACTGGCAAACTCGCGGAAGGCTTCGGATTCCGCCGCGTCATGGCGGCAAAAGATGGTTACCGCGGTTACGCGCCGGGGCGTGATTATCTATCCGATCCGACGAAGACTTACATGGTGCCGGAGCGTCATTTCTTCGCGATGGGCGACAACAGTTACAACAGCTACGACAGCCGTTGGTGGGGGCCCGTGCCCGAGGAAAACCTGGTCGGACGCGGGTTGCTTGTTTATTGGCCCTTCAATCGCCACTGGGGCTTGATTCGTTAGGCGAGGCCAGATGCTTTCGAGCGTGCCGCGAGTCTATCCCCTGCTGGGACTTTGCAGCGGCTATGCCATCGTGATGCTCTTTAATCCGATCCGGCTCGCGTTGCGCGACGGCTTTCGCTGCATCACGCGTTTCAAACGAATCTGGCTCACATTCACGTTGCTGGGCTGTGCCTATTCAGTCTTCCAATTCGCAACCTTCACTCCGCTTCAACAGCCGTCCGATCTCGACTTTAGCCAGGTCCTGGCGCCGGCAAGCTGGGAGTGGCCGCGCTTCGTGGAAATCTGGCGCGAAGTCCCGCTGCCGGCGCTGGAAGGGGTCGCGGGGATTTTTGATAACGCTACGACCACCTATCCTTTGTCGGTTCTGGCCGCCGTTCTCTTGATCCTCAACTGGCGCGGACTCCACGGCGCCCTGTTTCGCGCGCTGCGGAAACGCTATCGAGTTTGGGGCTATGCGATCTACCTCGTTTTGCTCATCAGCGTTTTCGCCACCCTCCTGAAGCCGATCGCTTTTTGGCGATTGCCGGAGTGGGGCGGGCTGGTGCCCGCGGCCGGATTGCTGCAAATCTCGGCGACGATCGACGCGGTGGCATTCATCTTCGAATACCTGTTCGGCGTCTACATTCAGGTTTACCTGATCACCGTTTGTCTGGCGTGGGTCAAGGGTTTGAGCTTCGGTGAAGGAGATCTGTTCCGGTTCGCGATGCGTCGCTTCAGCTATGTGCTGGAATGGGCCGGCATCGTCGTCATCGTGAGCACGTTGATCGTGCGCGCGCCGCTCTTGCTGGCGTATTTTCGCAACGTTCCCGGTGTCCTCGATTATCTGCCGCTCGAGCGCCTCGTGATGAGCGGATTAATCATTGCCTTTTGCTCGGTCCAGATTTCGCTCGCGCTCCATAACGAAAGTTTGGGAGCTGCCTTTCGCGCTCATCGCGAATTTATTCGACGGAACTTGTATCGCTTCGGCTGGTTTTTGCTCATCGCGGCGCTGCACTTTTTCTTTCTGACGGTGTGCGATGCCATTGTCCGCGGCGCGGTGGCGGATCGCGTGGTGGCCGTGATTGTGTGGAAAATAATTTACGTCGTTGTGCGCGGACTGATCACGGGCTGGCTCCTCGCCTCATGGGTCTGTTTGTTTCGCCAGTGCGAAACTGCACGCGCAAATCAGGAAACTTGGATACGGTATTAGGCCCGATGCGAACGTGAACGCAGCGAAAATCACGCGCGCGAGCAAATCGAATCTCGCTCTCGCCTTCGTTGTGCTCGGTCGCGAACGTCGTGAGGACATCACCACCTTTTATGCGTTCTGCCGGGTGATCGACGACATCGCTGATTCGACCGAACTTACCGTTCAGGAACAAGCCCGCAATCTGACCGCATGGCGGCGATGGCTTCGGGAAGGTACACCTGATGAACCCACGCTCGCGCGCAACGTTCGTGATTTGATCGCGAAATATTCCCTCACGCCGGCAATGCTGGAGGAAATTATCGATGGCGTTGAGATGGATTTACACAGCGTTCGATACAATTCGTTTGAGGAATTACAGGTGTATTGCTACCGCGTCGCGAGCGCTGTCGGTCTTGTCAGCATTGAAATTTTCGGATACCGCAATCCGGCCTGCCGCCAGTACGCAATCCAGCTCGGCCTGGCGCTGCAGATGACCAACATCATCCGCGATGTCGGCAAAGATCTGAGCAACGGACGAATTTATCTTCCGCAACAGGATCTCGCCCGTTTCGATTACCTCGAGGAAGATCTTCGCCTCAGAAAATACAATGAGCCGTTTCTCCGCTTGATGGAATTTGAAGCCGCGCGGGCCGAGGAATTTTTCGCGCACGCCGCAGATCTGCTGCCGCGGGAAGATCGCCGCTCGTTGGTGGCGGCGGAGATAATGCGTTCGATCTATCAGGCCTTGTTGCGGCGAATAAAAGGGGACGGCTTCCGTATTTTCGAAAAGGAGTATCGACTTACTCGGCTCGAGAAGAGTGGCCGCGTCGCTGCGCAACTCCTCCGAGTTTGCTTGAATGCGTGGCTCTGATCTTCTGTCAGATCTCTTCTCGAATCGTTTTTCTTTGTAGGGCGTCGACGAGCGCCTGCGCTTCGTCGGTCATCTTCAGGAGCTCGGGCCACGAGCGATGATAATTTTCGCCGGGAAGTTTGCGGGTAGCGTCAAATCCCATGTGCGACCCGATATTTTGCGAAGTGGGCGCGTGATCGAGAGAATCGCTGGGATTGCGGATGATCGTGCTGTCGCGCTCCGGATCGGTATTCGCGCACAAGCGGAAAAGCACTTCGCTTGTGTTGTGCACATCGCAATCTTGGTCCACCACCACGATGTATTTGCTGAACATCATCTGTCCCATGCCCCAGAGTCCATGCATCACTTTGAAGGCTTGATAGGGGTATTGCTTCCGGATGCTGACGAAGACCAGATTATGGAAAACTCCCTCGGGCGGGAGAGTCATGTCCACCAGTTCCGGAAAGTTCATTTTGAAGACGGGCAGGAAAATCCGGACGCTGGCGTCGCCCATGTAGAAATCTTCCATCGGCGGGATACCGACGATCGTGGTCGGGTAAATCGCGTCGCGTCGGTGCGTGATCGCCGTTAGATGGAAGACTGGGTAATCCTCGACCGCGGTGTAGAAACCGGTGTGGTCGCCGAATGGTCCTTCCGGATGCGTTTCACCGGGCTGCACGTAACCCTCGAGCACGAAATCAACGTCGCTCGGAACTTCGAGCTCAACGGTCTTGCACGGCACGAGATCGACTGATTTCTTGCGAATGAACCCGGCGAAGAGAATTTCGTCCAGTCCGTCGGGCAGCGGCGCGGTTGCAGCGAAGGTGTAAGCCGGATCGCCGCCCAGACAAACGGCCACCGGCATGCGTTCGCCGCGTTCGTAATAACGCTGGCCATGACGCGCCCCGACCTTGTGCACCTGCCAGTGCATTCCGGTCGTCCGTTCATCGTAAACCTGCATGCGATACATCCCGAGATTGCGCGCCCCGGTGTCGGGATCGCGGGTGTGAACATTCGGCAGCGTGATGAAACGCCCGCCATCTTTCGGCCAGCATTTCAGGATTGGAAGATCGGACAATGAGAAGGGTGGTGCGCCATCATCGAAGCGGTGCACCACTTCCTGGCACGCGCCTTCCTTCGAATGCTTCGGACGCGCATGAAGCAGGTGAAGGCCCTGCTTGAGGAGACTCCAGCCTTCGCGCAGATCAGTCGGCGGTTTCGCCTTGAGGATAAGTTGGATCTCCTGTGCGAGATCCTCCACGCTGTTGACCTGCAACGCGAGTGCCATGCGTTGGCGTGATCCCATCGTATTGATGGCAAGCGGAAACTTCGATGGTTTGCC